>JADCEF010000119.1 GCA_020250445.1 Rhodobacter sp. | reverse complement strand
CGGGCGGGAACAGGAAACGCATCGCGTTTCCCCCGCCCGCGCGCGACGGTGCCCCGTAGACCGGCAGGTCCGGGAGAAGCAGAGGCCAGCGCCCGACCGGGTGGGGGCGAAGCGCCCGCCGGGGGCGGGGCGGGCGCTGGCCGGGGGCTTTGGGCCCCCGGCCGGTCCTGATCCCGGCGCGGCGCTGGGACAGGGGCGATGGCCCCTGCCATTGAAGCGGTGAGGGTGCTTTCTCCCGCGCGGGACGGTGCCCTGTAGACCGGCAGGTCCGGGAGAAACAGAGGCCAGCGTCCGCCAGGGGCGGGGCGGGCGCTGGCCGGGGGCTTTGGCCCCCGGCTGGTCGCGATCCCGGCGCAACGCTGGGCCAAGGGCGATGGCCCCTGCCAGGTTACGCAAGGCGCGCAGGCGCAAGAGGATCCCGCCTTGCCGTCAAGCAGCCCCTGCGACCGGCACGTCTTCTGCACCCTGTTGGCCGGGCCATCCCGTGACACAATCAGACCTGCCGACAGAGCTTTTCCCAGGGAACAAAGAAATCATCGCGGGTCCTTGACCTTCCTGTCACGGGAAGCCCCATATTCACACCCAAAGGATCGCACACGTTCAGACACAGGGGGGTGCACATGCCCGGTACCATTCTGCCCTCTCAGGCGCGGCCCGGTCCCGCAGCCACATCGGCCCCGGCCGGCCCGACCCGTACCTTGCGGATCGGGGTCGAGGGGATGTCTTGCGCCTCTTGCACGGCGCGGGTGGAGCGGGTGCTGAAAGCCCAGCCGGGGGTGATCAGCGCCTCGGTCAATCTGGCGGCACGCCGCGCGCAGATCGTGGTGACGGGCCGCAGCGTAACGGCACAGGCACTTGCCGCAGCGGTGACGGCGGCAGGGTATCAATCCTCGCCCGAAGCGGAGCCGGCCGCAACCGTGGCGCAGGACGAGGGGGCGGTCCTGCGGCGCGACCTTGTCATTGCCGCTGTTCTGGCTTTGCCGGTCTTCCTGGCAGAAATGGGCGGTCACCTGATCCCCGCGCTGCACCACTGGGTTGCGATGACGGTCGGGACGCAGACGAGCTGGGTCATCCAGGCCGGTCTGACCGCTTTGGTTCTGGCCGGGCCGGGTCGGCGGTTCTTTGTCAGGGGCGTCCCAGGCCTGCTGCGCGGCGCGCCCGACATGAACAGTCTTGTGGCGCTGGGCACCGCCTCTGCCTTTGTCTATTCGCTGACGGTCACCTTTGCGCCCGGGCTTCTGCCGCCCTCGGCCCGGTCGGTATACTTCGAGGCGGCTGCCGTCATCGTGGTGCTGATTCTCGCGGGGCGCTGGATGGAAGCCCGCGCGCGGGGCCGGACCGGGGCGGCGATCAGCCATCTGATCGGTCTGCGCCCGCGCACCGCCCTTGTCGAACGGGACGGGACGCTTGCAGAGCGTGACGTTGCCACGCTGGAGGTCGGAGATCTGGTGCATCTGCGGCCCGGCGAACGTGTCGCTGTGGACGGTGACGTGATTTCGGGCAGCTCCCATGTCGATGAAAGCATGCTGACCGGCGAAGCAGCGCCTGTGTTCAAGACGGCGGGGGACCGCGTGACGGGCGGGACCGTGAACAGAACCGGGGCCCTGGTCTTCCGGGCAAGCGCCGTCGGATCGGACACTGTGCTGTCGCGGATCATCGCCATGGTGGAAGACGCCCAGGGTGCGAAACTGCCGATCCAGGCCATGGTGGACAGGGTGACGCTGTGGTTCGTGCCCGCTGTCATGGCGGTGGCGGCGCTGACGGTGGGGCTGTGGCTGGTGTTCGGGCCGGGCCTGGCCGAGGCGCTGGTGGCGGGGGTGTCGGTGCTGATCATCGCCTGCCCCTGCGCGATGGGGCTGGCCACGCCGACCTCGATCATGGTCGGCACCGGGCGCGCGGCCGAACTTGGCGTGCTGTTCCGCCGGGGCGAGGCCCTGCAAAGCCTGCACCGGGTAACCTGGGTTGCCTTCGACAAGACCGGCACCCTGACCGAAGGGCATCCGCGCCTGACGGATTTCATTGCGGCCGAAGGGCACGCCGGGCCGGAAATGCTGGCGCTGATCGCGGCTGTTGAAGCGGGCTCAGAACATCCGCTGGCGCAGGCGATCCTTGCGGCGGCGGCGGACCGCGGCATCACCGTGCCGAAGGCCCGCCACTTCCGGGCAATGCCCGGATACGGGGCTGAAGCCATGGTGGATGGCCGGAAGGTGACCGTCGGCGCTGACCGCCTGATGGCGCGCGAGGGGCTTGATCCGGGGCCCCTTGCCGCAGAGGCCGCCCGCCTTGCCGCCCTGGGGCGCAGCCCGCTTTATGCCGCCGTCGACGGGCAGGTTGTGGCCGTGCTTGCCGTGTCCGATCCGCTCAGGGCAGGTACGCCGCCCGCCCTCGCGGCCCTGCGCGGCATGGGATACCGGCTGGCGATGATCACCGGCGACAACCGGCAGACTGCCGGGGTCCTTGCGGCGGACCTGGCCCTTGACCGGGTCGAGGCCGAGGTTCTGCCCGGCGGCAAGGTCGATGCGCTGCGCGGTCTGGGGGGCACTGTCGCCTTTGTCGGCGACGGGCTGAATGACGCGCCGGCCCTTGCGGCGGCGGATGTCGGCGTTGCCATCGGCACCGGCACCGATGTTGCCATTGAAGCGGCGGATGTCGTGCTGATGTCGGGCGACCCGCGCGGCGTCGTCACCGCCGTCGATCTCAGCCGGCGCACGATGCGCAACATCCGCGAGAACTTGATCTGGGCCTTCGGCTACAACGTGGCGCTGATCCCGGTTGCGGCCGGGGCACTTGTGCCCTTTGGCGGGCCGCAATTGTCGCCGATTCTGGCGGCGGCGGCGATGGCCGCGTCATCGGTGTTCGTTGTCGGGAACGCGCTGCGCCTGAAGCGGGTGGGCCGGGCTGCACAAGGGGATTTGCCATGAACATTTCCGAAGCCGCACGCCAGGCGGGCCTGCCCGCAAAAACCATCCGCTATTACGAGGACATCGGTCTGGTGACGCCGCCCCGCGACCCGAATGGATACCGTGCCTTCCGGCCGCGCGACCTGCATGCGCTGACCTTTGTTGCGCGGGCGCGGTCGCTTGGGTTCACCATCGGGGAATGCCGCGCCCTGCTGCACCTGTATCAGGACCCCACACGCGCCAGCGCGGACGTCAAGGAGATCGCACGCCGTCACCTGGGCCGGATCGATGCCAAGCTTGCCGAACTGGCAGCCCTGCGCGCCACGCTGACCGACCTGGTCGATGCCTGCGCCGGGGATCAGCGGCCCGATTGCCCGATCCTGAAAGGGCTGGCCGCCACCGCCTGATTGCGGGCACGGCTTTGCCAGGCGCGGTTTGCCGCGTATACCGGCGGATGCGGACGGGCCACCACGAGCAGATGATGACGATTCCGGTGTTTGACGGTCACAACGATTTTCTACTGCGCCTGTCCCGTTCACCGCACCGCCGGGATGCCCTGTGGCTGCAGGGAACGGACGAGGGTCATCTTGACCTGCCGCGGATGAAGATGGGCCGTTTCGCGGGCGGTTTCTTTGCCATATTCGTTCCCGGCACGACAGAAGGGCCCGGGCGCGCGATCCGGGACCGGGCGATGGACGCCCCGCCCTATGATCAGCCGCTTGGTGCCTGCGTTTCCCTGGACGAGGCCCTTCCGGCGGCGCTTGGCATGGCCTTTGATCTGGCCTGGATGGAACGCGCTTCGGCGGGCCAGTTCCGCATCTGCCGCAGTGCCGCAGAACTGCGCGACTGCCTTGCGCAGGATGTTATCGCGGGCGTGCTGCATATGGAGGGGGCCGAAGCCATCGACCCCGAGGTTCAGGTGCTGGAGGCCTTTCACGCGC
The DNA here is from genome assembly GCA_020250445.1 of Rhodobacter sp. Lineage (GTDB taxonomy): Bacteria > Pseudomonadota > Alphaproteobacteria > Rhodobacterales > Rhodobacteraceae > Aliitabrizicola. The sequence continues at coordinate 23,113 of JADCEF010000119.1, read as the reverse complement.
TGGGGCTGCGGTCGCTTGGGCCGGTGTGGAGCCGCCCGAACGCCTTCGGCCATGGGGTGCCGTTCCGCTTTCCGTCCGGCCCCGACACCGGGCCGGGTCTGACCGCAGCGGGCAAAAGGCTGGTCGCGGAATGCAACCGCCTGCGCATCCTGATCGATCTGTCGCATCTCAACGAGGCCGGGTTCAACGATGTCGCCCGCCTGTCGGATGCGCCCCTGGTCGCCACGCATTCCGGGGCCCATGCGATCACCGCGTCGTCGCGCAATCTGACCGACCGCCAACTGGCGATGATCGCCGAACGCAGGGGCATGGTCGGCGTCAACTTTGCCACCATCTTCCTGCGGCGTGACGGCCGGCGGTCGCCGGAAATGGGCTGGTCGCCGCTGCTGCGCCATCTGGGGCACCTGATTGACCGGCTGGGCGAGGATCACGTCGGCTTCGGGTCGGATTTTGACGGCGCGACGATCCCGGCCAATATCGGGGATGTCACCGGCCTGCCCGCCCTGCAGGCGGCGCTTCGGGCGCATGGCTATGACACGGCCTTGCTGCGCAAGCTCTGCCATGAGAACTGGCTGAACGTGCTGGAGCGGACCTGGGGCGGCTGAGGTTGGAAGACCTTGCGCCGCGCCGGCGGGCCAGGGGTGTGACTGGCCGGGTCGCAGAGGCTGACGCATCGCCAGGCCGGTTCGGGTCGACACTGCCATCCGGCACCGTCCCTGGCCCGCCTGCGGGCAGCCGCTTTTGCGCCCTTGCGATGTGAAGCGGACCAATCCGGGTCTGAAGGACCCTGGGGGGCCTGTCCCCGGGAAGGGCCTTTTCGGGGTGGCCGTCCGGCGTGATCCGGGCAATCTTCCCCGATCAAAGCGCTTTGACTGTTGCATATCGGTCAAATCATGAAACAGCTTGGGTCTGCGGGCAGGGCAGGGGGGCGGGGCTTTGCAACCGGTTTGAAGAAGAAATGCCCTGCGCACACCCTGCTGTGCGCGCCGGGTGCCATCCTGCGCTTGCAAATCGTCACAGGGCAGCGATGGTGGAGCAGCATGGGCGGCGGTTGCCTTGCCGTTGGCCCCGAAAGATCAGAAAGCAAAAGCCGTGTTCGATACGACCGTTACGCCATCCGACCTGAAGTCCGCAATCCTGCGGCACCTGACCTATACCCTGGGAAAGGACGCCCCGAATGCCAGCGTCTATGACTGGCGCATGGCCCTGTCTTACGCCGTGCGCGACCGGATCGTCGAGCCGTGGTTCGCCTCGACCCGGCGCACCTGGGCCGAGGACCGCAAGCGTGTCTGCTACCTGTCAATGGAATTCCTGATCGGTCGCATCCTGGAAGATGCCACGATCAACCTTGGTCTGCGCGACATCGCCGAAGAGGCGATGAAGGATTTTGGCCAGGATTTCCGCGCCATCGTCGAAGACGAGCCGGACGCGGCGCTTGGCAACGGCGGACTTGGCCGGCTGGCCGCCTGTTTCATGGACTCGATGGCCACGCTGGGCTGTCCGGCCTATGGCTATGGCATCCGCTATGAACACGGTCTGTTCCGCCAGTGGTTCGAAGGCGGCCGGCAGGTGGAAGCGCCGGAAGACTGGCTGACGCAGCGCCACCCTTGGGAATTTGAGCGCCCCGAATCGGCCTATACCATTGGCTTCAAGGGCCATATCGACACGTCGGGTGGCAAGGAGGTGTGGGTTCCCGGCGAAACCGTGCTTGCCTCGGCGCATGATACGCCGGTGGTGGGCTGGCAGGGCAAATGGGCCAACACGCTGCGCCTGTGGCAGGCGGCCCCGACCACGCTGTTCGATCTGGACCGGTTCAACCGCGGCGATCATACCGCTGCGGCAGAGCCCGAGGCGCTGGCCCGCACCCTGAGCCGCGTGCTTTACCCCGATGACACCACCTATCAGGGCAAGGAGCTGCGCCTGAAGCAGGAGTTCTTCCTGACCTCGGCGGCGCTGCAGGATATCCTGCGGCGGTTCCTGTACAACCATTCCGATCTGCGGGCCTTGCCCCGGCATGTCGCGATCCAGATGAATGACACGCACCCCGCCATTGCCGGCCCCGAGCTGATCCGCCTTCTGACCGATGTCCACGGGATGGACTTTACCGAGGCGCTGGAAACCGCGCGGGCCTGTCTGGGCTACACCAACCACACCCTTCTGCCCGAGGCGCTGGAACGCTGGCCCACCTTCACCTTCGGCACTGTCCTGCCGCGCCACATGCAGATTGTCGAGCGGATCGATGCCTGGCACCGCCGCAGCTATCCGGCGCGGCCCCATTACGTTGGCATCGTCAAGCATCAGGACGTGCGGATGGGCGAGCTTGCCTTTATCATGGCGCACAGGGTCAACGGGGTTTCGGCACTGCATACGGACCTGATCAAGTCACACCTCTTTCCCGAACTGCACCGCCTGCATCCCGACCGGATCATCAACCAGACCAACGGAGTTACCCCGCGACGCTGGCTGAAGATGGCCAACCGCCCGCTGGCCCGGCTGATCACCGACTGCATCGGCGACGGCTGGGAAGATGATCTTGACCGGCTGCGCGATCTGGAACCGCATATCGGGGACGCAGGCTTTCGCGCCGCCTTCGATGCCGCCAAGCGTGCCAACAAGGTGCAGCTTGCCGCCTGGATCAAGGACAGCTTCGGCATCACCGTCAGCCCGGATGCCATGTTCGACGTGCAGATCAAGCGTATCCATGAATACAAGCGCCAGCTTTTGAACATCCTGGAAACCGTGGCACATTGGCATGCCATCAAGACCAACCCCGGGGCCGCCTGGGTGCCGCGCGTCAGGATCTTCGGCGGAAAATCCGCGCCCGGCTATGCCGTGGCAAAGGAAATCATCCATCTGATCAATGATGTGGCATCCGTTCTTAATGCCGATCCTGAAACGCGCGATCTTCTGGTTGTCCTTTATCCCGCCAATTACAATGTCTCGATGGCGGAACGTCTGATTCCGGCCGCAGACCTGTCAGAACAGATTTCCACGGCCGGAAAGGAAGCCTCGGGCACGGGGAACATGAAGTTCATGCTGAACGGTGCGCCCACCATCGGCACGCTGGACGGTGCAAATGTGGAAATCCTGCACGAGGTCGGGCCCGAGAATTTCTTTCTGTTCGGCCTGACCGCGGAAGAGGCGGTGAAACGCCGCGAGGATCCGGATCAGTCCAGGAAGGCGATCGAAGCCAGCAAGCCCTTGCAGGATGTGCTGCAGATGGTCGCCGAAGGCACCTTCAGCCCCGATCAGCCGGACCGCTATCACGGGCTGGTTCACCGCATTTGGCACCACGACTACTTTCTGGTTGCCGCCGATTTCGACGCCTATCACGCGGCGCAGGGCCTGGCCGGCGCAGCCTTTGCCGACCGGGACCGCTGGGTGCGGATGGCGGCGATGAACACGGCACGCGCCGGATTCTTTTCGTCGGACCGGACGATCCGTGGTTACATGCGGGATGTCTGGTCGGTTGACCCGGCGTCTTGAACCAAAGGAAGACCGGCATGGCCAAAGCTGCCCAGGCTGCCCTGATCGACGCGGCGACCGCGCGGGCCCTGGCCGAGGGGGCACATGGCGACCCCTTTTCGGTGCTGGGCCTGCACCGGCGGGGCAAGCGCTGGGTGCTGACGGCCTTCGTGCCGGGGGCGGAAAGGCTGGAGGTGATCGCAACCAAACCGGTTGCCGCCCGTGCGGTGGAGGGGGTGCCGGGCCTGTTCGTGGCCAGCCTGTCCCGCCGCGAGCCCTATCGGCTGCGCGCCGCCAATGCCGGTGCGACATGGGAATTCGACGATCCGTTCCGCTTTGGCCCGGTTCTGGGCGAGATGGACGAATACCTGCTGGGCGAGGGCACCCACCGCCGCCTGTGGCAGGTGCTGGGCGCGCATGTGATCACACACGAAGGCGTTGCGGGCACGCATTTCGCCGTCTGGGCACCGAACGCGCGGCGCGTTTCCGTGGTGGGGGATTTCAACATCTGGGATGGTCGCCGCCACCCCATGCGGCGGCGCGGGTCAACCGGTGTCTGGGAAACCTTCATCCCCGGTCTGGGCGAGGGGACAACCTATAAATACGAGCTGCGCGGCCCGGATAGCGGGCTTTTGCCGCTGAAGGCCGACCCGGTGGGCTTTGGGTCGGAACATCCGCCTGCCACCGCCTCGGTGGTGCGGGGCCTGGGCGCTGCGCCGTGGCAGGACGGCGACTGGATGGCGGGCCGGGCGGCGCGCCAATCCATCGATGCCCCGATCTCGGTCTATGAGGTGCATCTGGGCAGCTGGCGGCGCGCGCCCGGCAACCGGATGCTGAGCTACCTGGAACTGGCCGAACAGCTGGTCGGTTACGCCGCTGACATGGGTTTCACCCATATCGAGCTGATGCCGGTTTCCGAATTCCCCTTTGACGGCAGCTGGGGCTATCAGCCGGTGGGCCTTTATGCCCCCACGATCCGTCACGGCACGCCGCCCGAATTCCGCGCCTTGATCCAGGCGGCCCATGCAAGGGGTCTGGGCGTGCTGCTGGATTGGGTTCCGGGCCATTTCCCGACCGATCCGCACGGGCTGGGCCGGTTCGACGGAACCGCACTTTACGAACATCAGGACCCGCGTGAGGGCTTTCATCAGGACTGGAACACGCTGATCTACAACTATGGCCGGGCCGAGGTTGCCAACTTCCTTGTGTCCAATGCCCTGTACTGGCTGGAGGAATATCACCTGGACGGGCTGCGGGTCGATGCCGTCGCCTCGATGCTGTACCGCGACTATTCGCGGGCCGAAGGGCAGTGGCTGCCCAATCGCGACGGCGGGCGCGAGAACTACGAGGCGATTGCCCTGCTGCAGCGCATGAACGTCACCACCTATGGGGAAATGCCCGGCATCGTGACGGTGGCCGAAGAAAGCACGGCCTTTCCCGGCGTGTCGCGCCCGGTGAACCATGGCGGGCTTGGCTTTGGCTTCAAGTGGAACATGGGCTGGATGAATGACACGCTGGGCTACATGAGGAAGGACCCGGTCCATCGCAGGTACCACCACCACCTGATGACCTTCGGCCTGCACTATGCCTGGTCGGAAAACTACATCCTGCCGATCAGCCATGACGAGGTGGTGCATGGCAAAGGCTCCATGCTGGGCAAGATGCCCGGCACGGGGGATGACAGGTTCGCCAACCTGCGCGCCTACTACGGCTTCATGTGGGCCCATCCGGGCAAGAAGCTTTTGTTCATGGGCCAGGAATTCGCCCAGGGGCGCGAATGGAACCATGACCAAAGCCTGGACTGGCATCTGCTGGACATCCCCCTGCACAGGGGCATGCAGGCGCTGGTGCGCGATCTGAATGCCCTTTACCGCAGCACGCCCGCCCTGCATGTCAACGACACCCGCCCCGAAGGCTTCGCCTGGATCGAGGCGAACGATGCCGAAGCTTCGGTCTATGCCTGGGCACGCCTGGGGCGCGGCGAAGATGCGAAGGTGACGGTCGCTGTCAACATGACCCCGGTGGAGCGGACCTATCGCCTGGGCTTTCCGGCCCCCGGCCCGTGGGATGAGGTGCTCAACACCGATGCCGCTGTCTATGGCGGCGGCAACCGGGGCAACCTGGGCGGCATCCGGACAGAGCCGACACCGTGGAACGGCCAGCGCCAATCAGCGCTGGTCACGCTGCCGCCGCTTGCGACCGTCTTTTTCCGGCAGGGGTAGGGCGGGCATTTCAGGCCGGGAGAAACCCGGAACCAGGGGGAGGATCACATGCAACCAAGACCGAATTCCCGGCTGTCCACACAGGCCATGGCCTTTGTCCTGGCAGGGGGGCGGGGAAGCCGCCTGAAGGAACTGACCGACCGCCGCGCCAAACCGGCGGTCTATTTCGGCGGCAAGACCCGGATCATCGACTTTGCCCTGTCGAATGCCCTGAACTCGGGCATCCGCAAGATGGCGATCGCCACCCAGTACAAGGCGCACAGCCTGATCCGCCACTGCCAGCGCGGATGGAGCTTTTTCCGCGCCGAACGCAACGAATATCTGGATATCCTGCCCGCCAGCCAGCGGGTCAACGAAAACAAATGGTATCTGGGCACCGCCGATGCGGTGACGCAGAACATCGACATCGTCGACAGCTACGGCATCAAATACGTGGTGATCCTGGCGGGTGATCACATCTACAAGATGGATTACGAGATCATGCTGCGCCAGCATGTCGAGACCGGCGCGGATGTGACCATTGGCTGTCTGACCGTGCCGCGCGCAGACGCCACCGCCTTTGGCGTGATGGATGTGGATCAATCCGGTCGCATCCTGTCCTTTTTGGAAAAACCGAAAGACCCGCCCGCGATCCCCGGCGATCCCGGCCATGCGCTTGCGTCCATGGGCATCTATGTCTTCAACTGGGATTTTCTGCGCGCCCTGCTGATCGAGGATGCGGAAGATGCAAATTCCAGCCATGATTTCGGCAATGATCTGATCCCCGACATCGTGAAGAACGGCAAGGCGATGGCACACCGCTTTGCCGAGTCCTGCGTCAAGTCGGGGCTGGAAAGCGAACCCTACTGGCGCGACGTCGGCACCATCGATGCCTTCTGGCAGGCCAATATAGACCTGACCGATTTCGTGCCCAAGCTGGACCTTTACGATACCGAATGGCCGATCTGGACCTATGCCGAAATCGTGCCCCCCGCCAAGTTCGTGCATGATGAGGACGGGCGGCGTGGCATGGCGATTTCTTCGCTGGTATCGGGGGATTGCATCGTCTCAGGCTCTGAGGTGCGCAATTCGCTGCTGTTCACGGGGTGCAGGACCCATTCCTTCTCGGCGCTGGAATATGTCGTGGCGCTGCCGCAGGTCATCGTGCTCCGCAAGGCCCAGCTGAAGAACTGTGTCATCGACCGGGGCGTGATCATCCCCGAAGGTCTGGTGGTGGGCGAGGATCCGGTCGAAGACGAACGCTGGTTTCGCCGCACCGAGGCGGGTATCGTGCTGGTGACGCAGGATATGCTGGATGCACGGGCGGCAAAGCTTGGCTGAGGCGCCCGGGCCCGGCCCCGGGGGCCCTGCCCCCGGACCCCCGGGATATTTGTGAACAGAAAATGGGGTTTGGGCAGAGTGTCGCAGATCAGGGGCCGGGTGCTGTCGGTGGCGTCGGAATGCGTGCCGCTGATCAAGACGGGCGGGCTGGCCGATGTGCTGGGCGCCTTGCCTGCCGCGCTGGCAGGGCAGGGCTGGGACATGCGGGTGCTGTTGCCTGCGTACCGGTCCTTGCGTGCGGCGGCGGCGGGTTGGACGCGGCTTTGGGCGGCGGACGACCTGTTCGGGGGGCCGGGGCAGGTGCTGTCCGGGCAGGTGGCGGGCCTGTCTGTTCTGCTTTTGGATGCGCCGCATCTGTTTGACCGCGACGGCGGCCCCTATGCCGGGCCGGGCGGCGACTGGCCGGACAACCCGCAGCGCTTTGCCGCGCTGGGCTGGGCCGCCGCCGATATCGCGCGCCTGGGCCTCAGCGACGGCTGGCACCCGGATGTGCTGCATGCCCATGACTGGCAGGGCGGGCTGGCACCGGCCTATCTGCGCTATCGCGGTGCCGGGCAGGTCCGGTCCGTTCTGACCGTGCACAACATTGCCTTTCAGGGCTGGGCACCCGCCGGGCTGCTGGGCGCGCTGCGCCTGCCGCCGGAGCAGTTCCATTCCGGCGCGCTGGAGTATTACGGCGGGCTGTCGGCGCTGAAGGCGGGGCTGGTGACGGCGGATGCGATCACCACGGTTTCGCCCACCTATGCGGCCGAGCTGATGCGCCCGGAATTCGGCATGGGCCTGCAGGGGGTGATCGCGGCGCGGGCGGGCCAGATGACGGGCATCCTGAACGGGGTGGATACCGATGTCTGGTCGCCCGAGACCGACACGGGCATCATCCCCTATTCTGCCCGCACGCTGAAGCGCAAGGCGCTGAACCGCGCGGCACTTGAGGCTGCGTTCGGCCTGACGGTGCCCGGCCCGCTGGCCATCGTCGTCAGCCGCCTGACCGATCAGAAGGGGATCGACCTGATCCCCGGCGCGATGCCCGCCTTTGTCGAGGCAGGCGGCGGCCTTGCGGTGCTTGGCAGTGGCGATCCGGCGCTGGAGGCTGCGATGCGCGGGCTGGCCGCGCGCTTTCCGGGCCGCGTGGGCGTACGGATCGGCTATGACGAGGCGATGAGCCACCGCTTGTTCGCGGGCGGCGATGCGGTGCTTGTCCCGTCGCGCTTTGAACCCTGCGGGCTGACGCAGATGTACGGGTTGCGCTATGGCACGCTGCCGGTGGTTGCGGCGACGGGCGGGCTGGCGGACACCGTCATCGGGGCCACCCCCGCGACGCTGGCCGCCGGGGTGGCCACCGGCATCGTCTTTGCCCCGGCCGATGCCCTGGGGCTGGCGCTGGCGCTTCGCCGCCTGACCGAACTTCATGCAGACCGCAAGACATGGGTGCGCCTGCAGCGCAACGCCATGAAGCACCCGGTCGGCTGGGCAGCCCCGGCCGCCGCCTATGCCCGGCTTTACGAAGGGTTGGCGGGATGACGTCGCCTTTGGTCGCCAAACCGGCCCGCCAGACCGGACCGGCCACGGCGGCGGGCCGGCCCTTTCCCATGGGGGCAAGCTTTGACGGCGATGGCGTGAACTTCGCGGTCTTTTCAGCCCATGCCGAGCGGATGGAGCTGTGCCTGTTCTCGCCCGACGGGCGCAAGGAAACCGCGCGCCAGCCGTTCCGCGACCGCGACGGCGACATCTGGCATCAGCGCGTGCCGGGGCTGATGCCGGGCGCGCTGTACGGCTTTCGCGCCCATGGGCCTTACCAGCCCGAGGCAGGCCACCGCTTCAATCCCAACAAGCTGCTGATCGATCCTTATGCGCGCGCCCTGGAGGGGCGGCTGCGCTGGTCGGATGCGCTGATGGGCTACAAGGTGGGCAGCCCGCGCACCGATCTGTCCTTCGATACCCGCGACAGTGCCTTTGCCATGCCCAAGTCGGTGGTCATCGACCCTGCCTTTCACTGGGGCAAGGATGCAGCACCACAGACCCCGCTGACCGCGACGGTGATCTACGAGGCGCATGTCAGGGGCCTGACCGCCCTGCATCCGGGCGTGCCCGCCCCCCTGCGCGGTACCCTGCCGGGTCTGTGCGCCGATCCGGTGCTGGAGCATCTGGTCCGGCTGGGCGTCACGGCGATAGAGCTGCTGCCGGTGCAGGCCTTTGTCGATGACCGTTTTCTGGTGGCGCGCGGCCTGCGCAACTACTGGGGCTATCAGACCATCGGCTTTTTTGCGCCCGAGCCGCGCTATCTGGGGCGGGGCGGCCTGCGCGACATGCAAAGCATGGTCCACCGCTTTCATTCTGCCGGGATCGAGGTGATCCTTGATGTGGTCTACAACCATTCGGGCGAAGGCGACGCGCTGGGGCCGACGCTGAGCTTTCGCGGGCTGGACAACCGCAGCTACTACCGGCTGGCGGACGGGGGCCGGACCTATGTGAACGACACCGGCACCGGCAACACCCTGAACCTGACCCACCCGATGGTGCTGCGCATGGTGATGGACAGCCTGCGCTATTGGGTCGAGACCTGTCACATCGACGGCTTCCGCTTTGATCTGGCCAGCGCGCTGGGCCGCGAGGCGCAGGGCTTTGATCCGCAGGGCGGCTTTTTCGACGCGATCCTTCAGGACCCCGTGCTGGCCCGCGTCAAGCTGATCGCCGAACCCTGGGACATTGGGCCGGGCGGCTATCAGCTGGGTTCCTTTCCGCATCCCTTTGCAGAGTGGAACGACCGCTTCCGCGACGGTGTGCGCCGCTTCTGGCGCGGCGACGCCGGACTGACGCCAGAGCTTGCCAACCGCCTGCTGGGGTCATCCGACCGCTTCGATCATTCGGGGCGCGCCGCGACAAGTTCGGTCAATTTCATCACCGCGCATGACGGCTTTACCCTACAGGACCTTGTCAGCTTCACCGTCAAGCGCAACCTTGCCAATGGCGAGGAGAACCGTGACGGACATGGCGAAAACCATTCCGACAACCTTGGCATCGAAGGGCCGACGGATGATCCGGCCGTTCTTGCCGCCCGCGCCCTGCGCAAGCGCAACCTGCTGGCCACACTGATGCTGGCGCAGGGCGTGCCGATGCTGCTGGCGGGGGACGAGTTGGGCCACAGCCAACAGGGCAACAACAATGCCTATGCCCAGGATAACGAAACCACCTGGATCAACTGGGACAGGGCCGATCCCGACCTGACGGCGTTTGTCGCCCGCCTGACGGCGCTGCGCCGCGCCCATCCGGTGCTGCGCCAGAAGCGCTTTCTGCATGCGCGCCCGCGCGCTGCCGACGGCCTGCCCGATGTGACCTGGCGCAGGGCGGACGGCGGCGTGCCGCACCCGCAAGACTGGCACGATCCCGCCTTCCGTTGCCTGGGCGTGGAACTGCGCCACGCGGCAGAAGATGCGGGCGGCGGGGAAGACGCGATCTTTGCGGTGTTCAACAGCGGGGTGGCATGCGATGTGGTGCTGCCGCACACGGCACCGGGCTGGCGCCTGATCCTGGACACCACGCGCCCTGCGGCGGCACCGGCGGATGCAAAGGCGGCGGTTGCGGCCCCTGCCCATTCCGTGCTGGTGTTTGAAGCTGTCACGTCTTCTGGGTTATCTTCGGAAGGATCGCCATGAGCATCGAGATTGTCAGCACCGCGCCGATCGCCGGGCAGAAACCCGGCACCTCGGGTCTTCGCAAGAAGACGCCCGTCTTCATGCGGCCGCATTATCTGGAAAACTTCGTGCAGGCGATCTTCGATGTGGTCGGCGCGCGGGGCAAGACCTTTGTTCTGGGTGGGGACGGGCGCTATTTCAACGACCGGGCCGCGCAGGTGATCCTGCGCATGGCGGCGGCCAACGGGGCGGCGCGGGTGATTGTGGGGCAGGGGGCGATCCTGTCCACCCCGGCGGCCAGCCACCTGATCCGACTGCACGGGACCGATGGCGGGCTGATCCTGTCGGCCAGCCACAACCCGGGCGGACCTGCGGAAGATTTCGGCCTGAAGTTCAACATGCCCAATGGCGGCCCCGCGCCGGAACCGGTCACCGAGGCGATCTTTGGCCGCACCGCAACGCTGAAGGAATACCGCATCCTTGCGGCGCAGGACGTTGACCTGACAGCAATCGGGCGTGTTGCCCTGGGGGATATGACCGTTGATGTGGTCGATCCCGTTGCCGATTATGCCGCGCTGATGGAAAGGCTGTTCGATTTTCCGGCAATCTGCGCGATGTTCGCCGCCGGTTTCCGGATGCGATTTGACGCGATGTGCGCCGTGACGGGCCCCTATGCGCGTGAGATTCTGGAAACCCGGCTGGGGGCCGCGCCCGGAACGGTGATCAACGCCACGCCCCTGCCCGATTTCGGTGGCCTGCACCCCGATCCGAACCCGGTCTGGGCCAGGGCGCTGATGGATGAGATGTTTGGGGCGGATGCCCCCGATTTCGGGGCGGCATCCGATGGCGACGGCGACCGCAACATGGTGGTGGGGCGCGGCATCTATGTCTCGCCTTCCGACAGTCTGGCGGTGCTGGCCGCCAATGCCACCCTGGCCCCTGGCTACCGCGCCGGGCTGAAGGGGGTGGCCCGTTCGATGCCCACAAGTGCGGCGGTGGACCGCGTGGCCCAGGCGCTGGGGATCGGCTGCCACGAGACGCCGACAGGGTGGAAGTTCTTCGGCAATCTGCTGGATGCGGGCAAGGTCACGCTGTGCGGCGAGGAAAGCTTTGGCACCGGGTCGGATCATGTCCGCGAAAAGGACGGGCTCTGGGCCGTGCTGATGTGGCTGAACATCCTGGCCGTCCGCAAGCAAAGTGTTGCCGAGATCCTGACCTCGCACTGGTCATCCTTTGGCCGCAACTACTATTCCCGCCATGATTTTGAGGCGGTTGACGCGGCAAAGGCCGATGCCATGGCCACGGCGCTGCGCGGCATCCTGCCGGACCTGGCCGGGCAGCACCTGCATGGCCTGACCATCCTGTCAGCCGATGAGTTCGCCTATACCGATCCGGTGGATGGATCGGTCAGCCAAAGGCAGGGTGTCCGGATTCGGTTCACCGATGGCAGCCGCATCGTGCTGCGCCTGTCGGGGACGGGCACCGAAGGGGCCACTCTGCGCCTTTATCTGGAGCGCTACGAGGCCGATCCGGACCGGTTCAGCCTTGACCCGCAGCTTGCCCTGGCCCCGGTGATTCAGGCCGCCCACAGCCTTGCACGGATTGCGGAATATATCGGGCGCTCCGCGCCCGATGTCATCACCTGAGCGGGCGGGGCAGGTCAGGTCGGGGCAGGGGGGTGCATCACCCGCCGCAGGCAGGGGTTGCATTCACTGCCCGCACGCGCTAGACGCGCGGCACTTCACAGGCGGAGTGCGGGTTTGCAGGGCAGACATGCCTGCAGGTCCACCGGTTGGCCCAGGAAAAGGGCTGAATCACTCCGCCAAGGCGCAAACCGGAAAGGACATTTGGACATGGCGCTGCCTGAATTCACCATGCGCCAGCTTTTGGAAGCTGGCGTTCACTATGGCCACCAGACGGCCCGCTGGAACCCGAAGATGGGTGACTACATCTACGGCGACCGCAACGGCATCCACATCATCGATCTGACGCAGACGGTTCCGCTGCTGGATGCAGCGCTGAACGTCGTGCGTGAAACGGTTGCCAAGGGCGGGCGCATCCTGTTCGTCGGCACCAAGCGCCAGGCGCAGAAGCCGATTGCCGAAGCTGCCGACAAATGCGCGCAGTTCTACATGAACCACCGCTGGCTGGGCGGCACGCTGACCAACTGGAAGACCGTGTCGCAGTCGATTCAGCGCCTTAAGCAGCTGGACGAGCTGATGGGCCAGGGCGCCGAAGGCATGACCAAGAAAGAACGCCTGAACATGGAACGCGAACAGTCGAAGTTGCAGGCTTCGCTGGGCGGCATCCGGGAAATGGGCGGCACGCCGGACCTGCTTTTCATCATCGACGTGGGCAAGGAAGACCTGGCCATTCTGGAAGCGCAAAAGCTGGGCATCCCGGTGATCGGCGTGGTCGATACCAACTGCTCGCCCAAGGGTGTGGATTACATCATTCCCGGCAATGACGACGCCGCGCGCGCGATCCAGTTGTATTGCGATCTGGTTGCGCGGGCCGCGCTTGATGGCATGAGCGCCCAGATGGGGGCTGCGGGCATCGATCTTGGCGCGCTGGAAGTCGCCCCCGAGGAAGAGGCTGTCGCCCGGGCGTAAGCCTGTCGCATCTTCGTCATCCGGCGGGGGTAATCCCCGCCGACCCACCCAATTCTTCTTCAAGGAGAGCCGCTATGGCAATCACCGCCCAGATGGTGAAGGAACTGCGCGAGTCGACTGGCGCAGGCATGATGGACGCAAAGCGGGCGCTGACCGAGACCGACGGCAATATGGAAGCCGCCGTTGACTGGCTGCGCACCAAAGGCCTGGCCAAGGCCGCAAAGAAGGCCGACCGCGTGGCGGCAGAGGGTCTTGTCGGGGTTGCCGTCAGCAATGGCCGCGGCGTTGCCGTTGAAATCAACTCGGAAACCGACTTTGTTGCCAAGAACGCCGACTTCCAGGCACTGGTGGCCGAAGTGACCAAGGTTGCCCTGCAGACCGGCAAGGATATCGAGGTTCTGAAGGCGACCCATCTGAACGGCAAGCCTGTGGAACAGGTTCTGACCGAAGCCATCGCCCGCATCGGCGAGAACATGACACTGCGCCGGATGCATGTGCTGGAAGGCGACACGGTGGTGTCCTATGTGCACAATGCCGCCGCAGAAGGCATGGGCAAGATCGGTGTCCTGGTGGCGCTGAAGGGGCCGGCGGACAAGGCGCAGACCATCGGCAGGCAGTTTGCCATGCATATCGCGGCAAGCGCGCCGCTGGCGCTTTCGGAAGCCGCGCTTGACCCGGCGGTCCTGGAACGCGAACTGGCCGTCCAGACCCGGAAGGCGCTGGAAGAAAACGCGGCCTCTGCCAAGCCGAAGCCCGATCAGGTGATCCACAACAATATCATCCCGGGCCGGATGAAGAAGTTCATCGCGGAATCGACGCTGCTGGGCCAGGCCTTCGTGATCAACCCGGATCTGACCATCGAACAGGCCGCCAAAGACGCCGGGGTCGAGATTACCGGCTATGCCCGCGTGCTGGTGGGCGAAGGCATCGAAAAAGAGAAAGAGGATTTTGCCGCCGAAGTTGCCAAGACACTCGGCCGCTGATTTCCTGTCACAGGTGCTGCGGAACCGGCGCGGCCCTGCGGGCTGCGCCGTTCTTCGTTGGGGCGCTGACGGTGGCCATGGCCTTTCGGTTCGTGCCAGGCGAACACCCAGGGTGCAGGGGCAGGGGGGTGCATGACAGGGTCCTGTGATGTGATGGTGATCGGCGGTGCGGTCATGGGCAGTTCGGTTGCCTATTGGCTGACGCGGATGCAGCCCGGCCTGTCCGTGGTGGTGGCAGAGCAGGACCCCAGCTTTGCCCGATCCTCCACAGCGCTGTCGGTGGCCTCGATCCGCCAGCAGTTCACCACGAAAGTGAACGTCGAAATCTCCCGCTTCGGCATCGGCTTCATCCGCAACTTTCAGCAAAGCCTGGGGGTGGATGTGGGCATTGCCTCGCTCGGGCTGCGCGAGAACGGCTATCTCTTCCTCACCACCACTGCCGCTGGGGCCGCAACCCTGGCCGAGGTGGCGGCGATGCAGCGCAGCTGCGGTGCCGCGACCGAGGTCTGGACCCCCGCACAGATCGCCGCCCGTTTCCCCTGGCTTTCAACCGAAGACGTGGCGGCGGGCAGTTTCGGGCCGCGCGACGAAGGCTGGTTCGATAACATGGGCCTTCTCAACGGCTTTCGCGCGGCGGCAAAGGCGCAAGGCGTGCGTTTTGTGACCGACAGGGTGACCGGCCTCAAGCTTGACGGCGGCCGCGTGACCGATGTCCTGCTGGAAAAGGCGGGGCCTGTCGCCTGCGGCGCGGCGGTGAACGCCGCCGGAACCCGCGCCGCCGTGATCTGCCGCATGGCCGGGCTGGACCTGCCAGTAGAGCCGCGCAAGCGCACCGTCTTTGTGATCGATGCGCCCAATGCCCGCCATCCGGACGCACCCCTTCTGGTCGATCAGGGTTTCTACCTGCGCCCCGAAGACCGCCACTGGATCACCGCCACAGTGCCCGATGCAGATGGTCCCTGTGATGCCAATGACTTTGACCCCGATCTTCATCTGTTTGACGAGGTGATCTGGCCCCAGCTCTATGCCCGCGCGCCGGGCTTTGATGCCGTGAAGGTGGTGCGTCACTGGGTGGGCCATTACGCCTATAACAGGCTGGACCAGAACGCGATCCTGGGTCCGCACCCTGCGGTGCCGAACCTGCACCTGATCAACGGGTTTTCGGGGCACGGATTGCAGCAATCGCCAGCAGTCGGGCGCGGCGTGGCCGAGCAGATTCTGACAAGTGCCTGGCAGAGCCTTGATCTGTCAGACCTTTCCGTGGCGCGCATCCTGTCCGGCACGCCGTTTCGTGAACGGGCGGTAGTTTAGCGGGGGTGCCGGAAAAGCATTCCCGCCACGTGCCGGACGGGGAAATCATCCTGCCCCGCCCGGAAAGGCGGCGTGCCATTCCGGGCGGACCCCGCAACGCAGCGCCGTCCCGCCCGGACCGGTCATCACCCCGCCTATAGTCCGTTCACCGGCACCTTCAGAAATGTCTTGCCGCTGTCATCCGCGGGCGGCATCTGCCCGGCGCGCATGTTCACCTGCAGGGAAGGGATGATCAGGCGGGGCATTCCCAGGGTGCGGTCACGCGCCTCGCGCAGGGCCACGAAACTGTCACGGTCACGCCCGGCACCCACATGCACGTTCAGGGCTTTTTCTGCCGCCACAGTGGTTTCCCAGGCAAAGTCCTCGCGGCCCGGTGCCTTGTAATCATGGCCCACGAAAATGCGCGTTTCGGCAGGCAGGGCCAGGATGCGCTGGATCGAGCCATACAACACCGCCGCCGAGCCGCCCGGAAAATCGCAGCGGGCCGTGCCGTAATCGGGCATGAACATCGTATCGCCGACAAAGGCCGCATCCCCGATGACATAGGTCAGGCAGGCCGGTGTATGGCCCGGCGTATGCATCACCCGCGCCGTCAACCCGCCCACGGAAAAACTGTCGCCGTCCTTGAAAAGCCGGTCAAACTGCGATCCGTCGCGTTGAAATTCCGTGCCTTCGTTGAAGACCTTGCCGAAGGTATCCTGAACAACCGTGATCTTTTCCCCGATGCCGATCCGGCCACCGACCCGTTGCTGAACATAGGGTGCCGCGCTGAGATGATCGGCATGGACATGGGTTTCCAGCACCCAGTCCACCCGCAAGCCGCGCGCCGTCACATCGGCGATAATCGCATCGGCGGACCGCGTATCGGTCCGCCCCGAGGCATAGTCGAAATCCAGAACGGAATCGATCACGGCGCAGGCGGCGCTGCCCGGATCCTTGACCACATACGACACGGTGTTGGTCGCCTCGTCAAAGAAGGCGCGGACGTCTGCCGGGGGCCCACTGGCCATGCTGTCCTCCATCGATTGGCCTTCGGCATCATATAGGCGATCTGCGTTGCGATTGCACGGATCGGTTGACGCGGGGCAGGGCGGTCAGACCTGGGCGGCCTCGGCCGCCGCCCGGATTGCCGCGATGTTGCGGCCATAGGCCTGCGGCCGGTCGGCAGACCCGCCCTTGAACACCGCCGACCCGGCCACCAGAACATCCGCCCCGGCGGCGGCAACCAGCGGGGCCGTCTCAACCGTTATCCCGCCGTCAACCTCGATCAAGATCGGCCGCGCCCCGATCAGCGCGCGCAGCGCCCGCACCTTTTCCACCTGCGAGGCGATGAAGCCCTGCCCGCCGAAGCCGGGGTTCACCGTCATCACACAGATCAGGTCAAGCACATCCAGCAGGTATTCCACACCCTGAATCCCGGTTCCGGGGTTAAGGGCAAGCCCCGCCTTTTTCCCCATGGAACGAATGGTTTGCAGGCTGCGGTGAATGTGGGGATTTGCTTCGGGATGCACCGTCAGCACATCGGCCCCGGCCATGGCAAAGCGTTCAAGAAAGCCGTCCACGGGGGCAATCATCAGATGCACATCCATCACGCCCCGGATATGCGGACGAAGCGCGGCGCAGGTGGCCGGGCCAAAGGTGATGTTCGGCACAAAATGGCCATCCATGACATCGACATGCACCCAATCCGCACCCTGATCCTCGATCGCGCGACATTCGGCCCCGAAGTTCGCAAAATCGGCGGCCAGAATCGACGGCGCGATCAGAATCGGTCTGGGAGCGGACATGGATACCTCCGGCACGTCATGCCTTGTCCTAGCGCAGGACGTGCCGGTCTATCCAGCCGGAACATGCACGGGGACCCGAACCGTCCGTTCAGCGCATCAGGGCAGGCAAAGCGGTCAGGCGGGTTTCGGCCCGGCAATCCGGTCCCAAGAGTTACATAATACTGATTATCAGACTTAAAGACCAGCCAATTGCTGTGCAGGCCTTCCTGCCCGCATCTTCACCCTTTCGCCAGAAGCGCCTCGATTTCGCTGCGCGACGGCATGGCTGGTGCCGTTCCGGGGCGCGTCACCGAAATGCCGGCGGTGGCCGAACCGAACCGCACCGCATCCACGGGGTCCATCCCGCGCGAGAGTGCTGCGGCAAAGCCGCCGTTGAAGGCATCGCCGGCACCCGTGGTTTCCACCACCGGGCCGGCGCTGAAGGCCGGCACATGCACAGTGCGCGCCCCGTCATGAAAGAGCGCGCCCTGCGCGCCCAGGGTGATCACCGCAGCCCCGGCACCGGCAGCGCGCAGCGCCTGTGCCGCCGCCAGCGCTTCCTGCGGGGTGGTGACCGGCAGACCAGTCAGCGCTTCGGCTTCTGATTCATTGGGGGTGACATAATCGCACAGCGCCAGCATCCCGTCGGGAAGCGGTGCTGCGGGGGCGGGGTTCAGAACCGTGGTCGCCCCCCCTGCCCGCGCGATTGCCAGCGCCCGCAGCGCTGCGGGAACCGGCTGTTCCAGTTGCGTCACGAACACCGCAGCCCCGCCGATCAGCCCGACCCGCGCCTCGATATCCGCCACGGAAATGTCGCCCGCAACACCGGGGCAGACAATGATGGCGTTGTTGCCCGTCGCCGCCTCGACAAAGATATAGGCCGCCCCGGTATAGCCCTGATCGACATGGGTCACGGCCGGTATGACCCCCGCTGTGGCCCATGTCGCCAGCGCCATGTCGCCGAAGGGGTCGCGGGCCAGCCGGGTGATCATGTGGGTTTCGGCCCCGGCCCGTGCCGCCGCCACCGCCTGATTGGACCCCTTGCCACCCGGCCCCAGGGCAAAGGACCGCCCCAGGATGGTTTCGCCCAGCTTTGGCTGCCGGTCGGCGCGATACGCGGTATCGGCGACAAAGACGCCCAGAACAACCACGCGGCCCATCGTCAAGCCTCCGGCGGGATCACGCCCTTGCGGAAGATGAAGCAGCCGTAGAACCGCCGCTCGCCGGTCTGGATCACCGCATAGGCCTTGCGCGCCTCGTCATAGAAGGCAAAACGCTCGATCCCGGTCATCGGGCGCGGGCGGCCTTCGGCGCGGTCGATCTGGGCCTGAACCTCGGCCTGAACGGCGGGCACCTGATCGGGGTCACCCACCACTTGCATCCGTCCGGCAAAATCCGCAACAAAGGTATCCAGCGGCAACACCGAAAGCACCGCCTGCACGGCCTCGGCGCCGCTCAGATTCTCCATCCGCAGCAGCGAGCCAATCGTGGTGCTGCGCGCGATGCTGTCGGAGGGAAAATTCGTATCCGCAATCACCAGCGTATCGCCATGCCCCATGGCGCGCAGCGTATGCAGCACTTCGGCATTCAGCCGATGATCTATCCCTTTGAGCATCCCGGTCTTTCCCCCCGCAGCGATCAGTTGAAATGGGCTGTCACGGCCTGGGCAAAGGCCTGTGCCAGTGCCGCCATCGCCGGTTCGTCATAGTGGATTCCGTCAATTTCCGACACGCCGATCAGCGCCCCCGCATCAATGAAAGGCACCTCCAGCCCCCGCGCCAGCGCCGCCAGCCGGGGGCCAAGCTCGTGCGATTTCGCCTCGCCGCCCGCAAACATCGCACCCAGGTCCTGCACCTCGAGGATCGGCGGCGGGGCCACAAGGATCACCCCGGGTGCCCTGCCCTGCGGCCCGCAGCCCGAGGCGCGGATGGCGAGCACCAGCTTTTCCAGCGACAGGGCAATGTCCAGTGCTGTCACCGAAAACCGCTGTTTGAGGTCATTGGTGCCCAGCATCAGGATCACCACGTCAACGGGTCGGTGGCTTTCCAGAATGGCCGGCAGCACGGCCAGACCGTTGCGGTGCGCGCCTTCGATCGGGTCGTCATGCAGGGTGGTGCGGCCCGGAAGCCCCTCTTCGATCACCTGCCAGCCCGGCAGAAGGGCCGCCAACTGCCCGGTCCAGCGCACGTCGCGCCCAAAGCGCCCCATCGCGCCCAGATCGGGCATCGGCATGGTACCATGCGTGTTGGAATCGCCGTAGCACAGGATCGTGCGGGTCATCAGATGCGTTCCCCGCTGTCAGCGTCAAAGATGTGAATGAGGTCAGGCTGCGGTGTCAGATGCACCTGCTGCCCCGGAACAAAGGCGTGCCGTTCGCGGAACACCGCCGTCAGGTCGCGCGCGCCGATGCGCAGCACCACATGGGTTTCCGATCCTGTCGGCTCCACCACCACGACCTGTGCCGGCATGCCCCCGGCCCCGGTCAGGTCCAGATGTTCGGGGCGGATGCCGAAGACCACCTTGCGCCCCTCGGTCAGGCCCGGCCGGTCCGGCACCGGCAGGCTGGCCCCGTCCACCTCCACCGCCGGACTGCCGCCCTGCCTGCGCACCACGCCCGGCAGCAGATTCATCGCAGGCGACCCGATGAAGCCCGCGACAAAGACGTTTGCCGGCCTGTCATACAGTTCCAGCGGCTCCCCCACCTGGGCGATGTGGCCGTCGCGCATCACCACAATGCGGTCGGCCATGGTCATCGCCTCGATCTGGTCATGGGTGACATAGATCGTGGTCGTGCCCAGCCGCTGGTGCAGTTCGCGGATTTCAGACCGCATCTGCACCCGCAGCTTGGCATCAAGGTTTGACAGCGGTTCGTCAAACAGGAACACCTGCGGATCGCGCACAATCGCACGGCCCATTGCCACGCGCTGGCGCTGCCCGCCCGAAAGTTCGCGCGGAAAGCGCGCAAGATAGGGCTTCAGCCCCAGGATATCTGCCGCGCGGTCCACCTTCGCGGCGATCTGCGCCTTGTCCATCCGCTGCATCTTCAGGGGAAAGCCCATGTTCGCGGCCACGGTCTTGTGGGGGTAAAGCGCGTAGTTCTGGAACACCATGGCAATATCGCGGTCCGAGGGCGGCAGGTTGTTGACCACCCGCTCACCAATGCGGATCGTGCCCGAGGTGATGCTTTCCAGCCCGGCAATCATGCGCAGAAGCGTCGATTTTCCGCAGCCCGACGGCCCGACCAGAACCACGAACTGCCCGTTGCCGATATCCACGTTGACACCGTGCAGAACGTCCATCGCACCATAGGCTTTGCGCAGGTCGCGGATCGTAACTTGGGCCATCGGTCCCCCTTCGGGTTCTGTTCGGCAATATGCCTAACCCAGCCGATCCCGGCTGTCCACCATCCGGGCATACTAACATGTTAGATGCTTGACTTGCCCCGACAACGCTGAAAAGGTCTGCGCATGTCCGGCACTGGCCGGGCCCGGAGACGGGCAAAGCATGGCCAGGGGAAAGACCCCGAAGGGGCACCTGGCCGAAGCGCCGCCTGTCTGCCGGCAGTCTCGCGTGACAAAATGGGAGGTCACTTATGAAAGTGGAACACTACAACATCGCCGCGCGGTCGGCGATGACCCGCCGGGGGCTTCTGAAGGGTGCGGCTGGCGTCGGCGGCCTTGCAGCCCTGGGTGGCCTTGGCCTTGGTGCCGGTCCGCGCCCGGCCTTCGCGCAGGACAACATCCGCGCGCAGATCCTGAAGGTTCCGGGTGTCGGCATGGGGTCGCCCACCGATGCCGATTGGCAGAAGGTCGGTGAACTGACCCTTGGCGCCACCAAGGCGAACGTTGCCGAAGGCGAATTCGCCGGGGTGGAACTGACGTTCCTGGGCCTGAACAACCAGAACCTGCACAATTTCCTGTTCCGCGGCTTCCTCAAGCCGTGGGAGGCCTATACAGGGGCCAAGATCAACTGGATCGATCTGGCCCAGGCCGATTACAACCCGCGCCTGCAGCAGTCGATCGCGACCGGTACCGTTGACTTCGACATCATCGAAATGGGCGCCCCGTTCGAAGGGGATACCGCCTCCAAGGGCATGCTGGACGAGATGCCGGACTGGGTGAAGGCACAGATCGATGCCGACGACCTTGTGGGCTACCTCAAGCCCCCCGTCGGCACCTGGGAAGGCAAGACCTACCGCATCAACATCGATGGCGATTGCCATACCTTCGCCTATCGCACCGACTATTTCGGCGAAGGGGCCATCGGCGGGGCTGAAGTGCCCAAGACCTGGCAGCAGGTCAATGCCACGACGAAGGCCATTGTCGGCCAGGTCGATCCGCTGACAGGTGGCCCGGCTTACGGCTATCTTGATCCGCTCAAGGGCTGGGGCGGCTTCGGCTTCTACTTCGTCGAAAACCGCGCCGCCGCCTATGCCAAGCATCCGGGCGATCCGGCCTGGCTGTTTGATCCCGATACCATGAAGCCGCGCGTCAACAACCCGGCCTGGGTGCAGGCGATCCAGGATGTGATGGACCTGATCGCAACGCCCGGTGCCTATCCGGCCGACCAGATCAACGCCGATCCCGGCACCACGGCCTTCA
The DNA here is from genome assembly GCA_020250445.1 of Rhodobacter sp. Taxonomy (GTDB): domain Bacteria; phylum Pseudomonadota; class Alphaproteobacteria; order Rhodobacterales; family Rhodobacteraceae; genus Aliitabrizicola. The sequence goes on along the minus strand of JADCEF010000119.1, from coordinate 1,201 downwards.
GCCAGTTCCTGGCAGGAACCGGTTCGATGCTGATGTGGTGGGGCGATGTCGGCTCGTCCGCCCGCACCTCGGACGGCTCTGTCGTGGGCGATGTCGTCGGCTTCGGGATCAACCCCGGTTCGGACCGCGTCTACAACTCCAAGACCGCAGCCTGGGAAGAGACCTATAACGAAGCCCCCGTCATGGCCTATATCGGCTGGGGCATCTACGTCACCAGCCGCGTGTCGGGCGACGAGAAAAAGCGCAAGGCAGCCTGGTCCGCCGCGGCTCACCTCGGCGGCAAGGACCTGTCGCTGTGGACCGCCGCCTATCCGTCGGGGTTCCAGCCCTACCGCAACTCGCATTTCAACTATGATGAATGGGAAGCTGCGGGCTATGACCGGGCCTTTGTCGAGGATTACCTCGGCTCCAACGCCGACAGCTACAACCACCCGAACGCGGCGATTGAGCCGCGCATCCCCGGCATCTTCCAATACTATTCGGTTGCCGAGGATGAGTTGGCCAAGGGCTATGCCGGCACCTACAAGACCGCGCAGGAAACCGCCGACGCCATTGCGGCGGCCTGGGAAAAGATCACCGACCAGATCGGCCGCGACAGCCAGATCGCGCTCTACAAGGCCTCGCTGGGCATGTAACGGCCCGCGCGGTGCCGCCCGCAACGGGCGGTGCCCCCAAGGCGGCACAGGACAACGGCGCGCAGGATCTGCGCGCCGTTTTTTCAGGGCCAGGGGGCGGATGATCACAGTGCTGAAACAGCAATCCGACCGCTTGTCTGCCGGGAAACTCTTCCCGGTCTGGGGAAAGGGACTGCCCCTGCGGGCGGGATCAGGAAACGCGACCTGCGTTTCCCCCGCCCCTGCGCGACGGTGCCCTGCAGACCGGCGGGTCCGGGAAGAACGCAGGCCAGCGCCCGCCGGGGGCGGGGCGGGCGCTGGCCGGGGGCTTTGGCCCCCGGCTGGTCCGGGGGCAGCGTGGCGCTGTGGCAGGGGAGATGGCCCCTGCCATTCCAGCGATGAGGCTGCCGTCGTCCGTTCGGGCGGGAACAGGAAACGCGACCCGCGTTTCCCCCGCCCTTGCGCAACGGTGCCCTGTAGACCGGCAAGTCCGGGAACAACGGCAGGCCAGCGCCCGACCCGGCGGGAGCGAAGCGCCCGCCGAGGGCGGGGCGGGCGCTGGCCGGGGGCTTTGGGCCCCCGGCTGG
>JADCEF010000118.1 GCA_020250445.1 Rhodobacter sp. | reverse complement strand
TGCCGTTATCACCGAGGGCGCGCTGAATTCCGTTCGCGCACTGGATGCGATGGCACAGGCACGGGGTCAGACCCTGGCGCAAATGGCCATTGCCTGGGTCTTGCGCCGCGGCGGCATCACCACCGCCCTGATCGGCGCGTCGAGGCCTGAACAGGTTGTCGATTGCTGTGGCGCGATCGGCAACCTGGACTTCACGGATGCCGAACTGGCGCAGATCAACCAGATCGCCGAGCAGAAGGATGTCAACCTTTGGGCCAGATCGGCACAGCTTGACTGATACCATCCGAAAGCGCGGCCACGCCGGTTAGGCCTGGCCGGGATGGCAGGGCATCGGCCCAAGAAATGTCTTCTTGCATTCATCCGGTACGCAGGGTAATAATGTCCTGTGCGAAACATATAGTTATCAAATGGTTAAATCGAACCGACTGGTTCCACTGGAGGCTGTGCGCGGTATCGCAGTGCTGGTGGTCGTTACGCAGCACGTGTTGCTTGCGTTCTCACCGGCAACATCCGGCCTTCTGGCTGTTGACCGGACCGAGACAAGCATCATCGGTTCTTCCTGGTTCGTGCTGATGAACGGACCGGCCGCAATTACCTTCTGCTTTGTTCTGTCTGGCTTTGTGCTGTCCTGGGCCTTGTTTACCGAAGGCGACACCAACCGTGTGGCGCGCAGCTTTGGCAAGCGTCTGCCGCGGCTGGCGGGCCTTGTCGTGGTGACGACATTGGGCAGTTATCTGCTGTTCCGGTTTGGTCAGTACCATTTCACCGAAGCAGCGGCAGTCAGCGGCAGCGCCTGGCTGAGGAATTTCGGCTTTTCCGGCTGGACGGCGGACTTTCAGCCGGATCTGCAAGGCGCTTTGCTGGAAAGCGTGGCCACGTTCTTTATGCCCGTCTACACCTATAACGGGCTGCTATGGACCATGCAGCATGCCTTGATCGGCGGCCTTATTGTGCTTCCGACCGCGATGCTTCTGTCGCTTTCGCTTGGCTACCGTTGGGCAACTGCCGGGGCAGTGGCCGTTCTGCTTGTGGCGGTGCTTCTCTATACAAGCTTCCTGTTTCCCTTCCTGGCGGGTGCCGTACTGTCCTTTGTCCTGTCCCGGTACCGGCCCCGTCTGCCGATGATCCTTGCCCTTCCTGTCCTGGGGGCGGGCCTGTATCTGCTGGGCTTCCTGCTGCCGCTGGGAACCTACGCATGGGTCTCACAGGCCCCGCCGGGGGTGAAGGACTATGCGGCCACGCTCCTGCACAGCGCGGGATCGGTCCTGGTGATCGTCGCGGTCCTGTGCAGCGCCGGGCTTTACCGGCGTCTGGACCGCCGCATCTGGTGGGCACTTGGCCGCATCAGCTTTCCGCTGTTCCTCGTGCATCCCCTGGTCATTTGCTCGGCGTCAAGCGCGGTTTACCTTGACCTTTCGACACAGGGCACTGGCCCCGCAGCCCTGCTTGTGGCGATGTTCGCGGTCAGCTTCGGGCTGTCGATCCTGCTGTCCGTTCCGCTTGCCTGGCTGGATTACCGCTGGTGCGCCTGGCTGGAGGAAACGGCGCGGCAACTGTTCCCGGATCGGGCGGCGCAGGCTGCCCCGCCGCCACCTCTTGCCGAAGATCTGACCCCGCAGCGATCTGCGGCAATCGGGATCGGGAATGTAGTTGATCTTCGGCCGCCGCCGCTGGCACGCCCGATGGCCCCGTCCGGTGCGGCTTCCCCGGCTGTTCAGGGGATGTCCGGGTAGGGAAGGGCAACTGAAGACGGTGCTGCAACGGCCGTTGCGCCTTTGCTTCCTGTCGTCGAATGGCAAACCACACGGCCCCGGCCAATGACCGAGCTTGGCTTTTGCCGCACCAATGATGTCAACTCCGGGGCTGTTCACCTTCAGCGGGACCGGATCGGTTCTGGTCTGTGTCATGACCGAATCCAGCAAAAGGCATGCACACCGTGCCCGCGCCAGGATGCTGTCGCGCCGCCGGGACCGGCAATGCAGAAGGGGTGCAGGCGTTTGAGGGCAGGCCAAAGCCCTGATCGCGGCGCACCGCCGCGACCGGGGCGTCAGGCCGCCGTCCGCTTGACGCTGGCTGTCACGTAGTTGCACGACAGATCGCGGGCAGACAGGCCCCATCTCCAGCCCAGCGGGTTGAAGACCATGCCCTTGCGGTCCACCGGGTCAAGACCTGCCCGCCGGATCAGGTCGTAAAGCTCGTCCGGGGTGATGAACCTCGACCAGTCATGCGTGCCCTTGGGCAACCAGCGCATGACATGTTCGGCACCGATGATCGCCATCACGTAGCTTTTCGGGTTCCGGTTCAGGGTTGAACAGATCATCAGCCCGCTCGGCTTCAGCAGCTGCTGGCATGCCGTCAGATAGGCCAGCGGATCGGAGACGTGTTCGACAACTTCCATATTCAGCACCACGTCGAACTGCTCGCCCGCCGCCGCCAGGTCTTCGGCGGTGGTAAGGCGATAGTCGATATCCAGCCCCGCCTGTTCGGCGTGCAGCCGTGCGACCGGAATGTTGCGCGGCGCGGCATCCGCGCCCACCACCGTTGCCCCCAGCCGCGCCATCGGTTCGCTCAGCAGCCCGCCGCCGCAGCCGATGTCCAGCAGGCGCAGACCGGCAAAAGGGGCGGGATGGGCCGGATCGCGGTCAAACTCTGCCGAAATCTGGCTGGTGATGTAATCCAGCCGACACGGATTCAGCATGTGCAGCGGCTTGAACTTGCCCGCCGGATTCCACCATTCGGCCGCCATCGCTTCGAACTTGGCGACTTCGGCCGGATCGATTGTGGTCGTCATGGTGAATTCCTTGCGGTTTGGCCCGTGGCAGGGCAGGGTTGCCGCATTATATAGGGTGGTCATGGATCAAAGATCAGGCCAAAAGCGCGCAGTCGAGTTTCTTTATCCGCCGATCGACCCCTTCGATCAGCGTGTGATCGATATGGCCGACGGGCATCGCATTTATGCGGAACAATGCGGCAACCCGCATGGCATTCCGGTTGTGGTCCTGCATGGCGGGCCGGGGGGCGGATGCAGCCCGGCGATGCGGCGGTACTTCGACCCCGGCGTGTTCCGGGTGATCCTGTTCGACCAGCGCGGCTGTGGCCGGTCGCGGCCCCATGCCAGCGTTCATGCCAACACGACCTGGGACCTGGTGGCGGATATCGAAGTGATCCGCACGGCGCTGGGCATCGACCGCTGGGTCTGTTTCGGCGGAAGCTGGGGGGCGACGCTGGCGCTGATCTACGCCATCAGCCACCCGGACCGCGTGGCGCATCTGGTGCTGCGCGGGGTCTTCCTGATGACCCGCGCCGAATTGGACTGGTTCTATGGCGGCGGGGTGGGGGCGTTCTTTCCCGACCTGTGGGAGCGCTTCGTGGCACCCATTCCGCAGGAAGAGCGCGGCGATCTGATCGGGGCCTATCACCGGCGCCTGTTTTCGGGCAACCTGATGGAGGAAAGCCGGTTCGGGCGCGCTTGGGCGGGCTGGGAAAATGCGCTGGCTTCGATCAATAACGAAGGTGCGACGGGCGAAAGCCCGGCGGAATATGCCCGCGCCTTTGCCCGTCTGGAAAACCATTTCTTCCGGCACGCCGGCTTTCTGGAGCGTGACGGCTGGATCCTGTCCGAACGTCACCGGATCGAACATATCCCCGCAACCATCATTCAGGGGCGGCTTGACATGATCTGTCCGCCGCGCGCCGCCTGGGAACTGGCGCAAGGATGGGCAAAGGCCGACCTGCGGCTCATTCCGCTGGCGGGTCATGCCCTGTCAGAGCCGGGGATTTCAGCCGAACTGGTGCGGGTGATGGACGGGCTGCGCTGAGCGTCCGCCGAATAACCGGAACATTTGCGCAAGGGCGGCCAGCGGGAAAGGGCCCCGCCCCGGCAAAGGTGGTGCCGTCCGCCGGGGGCAGTGCCGCCGCTTCGGCATTCTGGCCCGCAGACCGACATGTCCCGACGGCCAGATCATTTCCGCCCGTCCATTGCCCGGACCACGCGACATTGTGGATGATCCGGTGTCGCTGCACCTGTCTTCCGGTTTGCGCATGGCCCGGAGGGTGGCCTGCCCTGCGGCCATAACAAAGGGCGCGACCGTGGGGGTTGCGGATTTGGCCCGTCTGGCCTATATCGCTTGCAACACAGGTGCGTCGGGGTCCAAACCCGATGCCCGCCGGAGCATCGCAACGGGCCCGTCGGCCCGTTTTTCATTTTCTGGAACACCCATGTCCGATCTTGTCGCCAAAACCGCCATTGACCGCCGCCTGGCGGGGATTGTTCAGCCGGTCATCGAAGGCCTTGGGTTTGAACTGGTCCGCATCCGTCTGATGGGCGGGCGAACGCCGACGCTGCAGATCATGGCCGACCGGCCCGAGGGCGGCATCGTCGTGGACGACTGCGCGCGCATTTCAACCGCCGTGTCGGCCGTGCTGGATGTGGAAGACCCGATCGAGGAAAACTATGTGCTGGAAGTGTCTTCGCCCGGCATCGACCGCCCGCTGACGCGCCTGAAGGATTTCGATGTCTGGGCCGATTACGAGGCGCGGGTGGAAACCGGCGAACTGATCGACGGTCGGCGCAGGTTCAAGGGCATGTTGCGCGGCACCGAAGGCGACGAGATTCTGATCGAGATCGAAGAGGCCGGTGCGCCCTTGACCATCGGGCTCAAGTTCGACTGGCTGTCAGATGCCAAGCTGGTCCTGACGGAAGGGCTGATCGCCGAAATGCTGCGTCAGCGTAAGGCCAGCGGGATTCCGGACGAGACCGAATTCGACGAGATTGACGACTCTGAAGGCGCAGACGAGGCCGAAGACGGCCTTGGCGTGCCCGAAACAAGACACTGATCACCCACGGGGAGCACCGACATGGCGATAACCTCTGCCAACCAGCTTGAACTTCTGCAGACCGCCGAGGCGGTTGCCCGCGAGAAGATGATCGATCCCGACCTGGTGATCCAGGCGATGGAAGAATCGCTCGCCCGTGCGGCAAAGTCGCGCTACGGGGCCGAGATGGACATCCGCGTGAAGATCGACCGCAAGACAGGTCGCGCCAGCTTTTCGCGCATCCGGACTGTCGTTGAAGATGATGCTGTCGAGAATTATCAGGCGCAGCTGACCGTGGCGCAGGCCAGGTCTTTCCTTGCCGATCCCAAGGTTGGCGATGAGGTGATCGACGAGGTTCCCCCCGTTGATCTGGGCCGCATCGCCGCACAGTCTGCCAAGCAGGTGATCCTGCAGAAGGTGCGCGAAGCCGAGCGTGACCGCCAGTACGAGGAATTCAAAGACCGAAAGGGCCAGATCCTGAACGGCGTAGTCAAGCGCGAGGAATACGGAAACATCATCGTTGACCTGAACGGGCGCGGCGAGGCCATTCTGCGCCGGAACGAGAAAATCGGGCGCGAAAGCTACCGGATCGGCGACCGTATCCGGTCCTACATCAAAGACGTACGGCGCGAGGCGCGCGGCCCGCAGATTTTCCTGTCGCGCACCGCGCCCGAGTTCATGGCCGAGCTGTTCAAGATGGAAGTGCCCGAGATTTACGACGGCATCATCGAGATCAAGGCCGTGGCGCGCGATCCGGGAAGCCGGGCGAAGATCGCCGTGATTTCCTATGAAAGCTCCATCGATCCGGTCGGGGCCTGCGTCGGGATGCGCGGCAGCCGGGTTCAGGCCGTTGTCAACGAGTTGCAGGGCGAGAAGATCGATATCATCCCGTGGAACCAGGATCAGGCAACCTTTCTTGTGAACGCGCTGCAGCCGGCAGAGGTCAGCAAGGTCGTGATCGACGAGGAGGCCGGCAAGATCGAAGTGGTGGTTCCCGACGAGCAATTGTCGCTGGCCATCGGCCGACGCGGGCAGAACGTGCGCCTGGCCAGCCAGCTGACGGGCCTTGATATCGACATCATGACCGAATCCGACGAAAGCGCCCGCCGTCAGGCCGAGTTCACCGAGCGGACCAACCTGTTCATCGAAACGCTGGATATCGACGAGATGATGGCGCAACTGCTGGTGTCCGAAGGGTTCACCAACCTCGAGGAAGTGGCTTACGTCGATCTTGACGAACTGCTGTCGATTGACGGCTTTGATGAGGCGACCGCAGCCGAACTGCAGGCGCGCGCGCGCGACAATCTGGAAGCGGCAAACAGGAAGGCGCTGGAAAGCGCCAAGGCCCTGGGTGTGGAAGACAGCCTGATCAATTTCGAAGGGCTGACCCCGCAGATGCTGGAAGCGCTGGCCAAGGACAACATCAAGACCCTGGAAGATTTCGCAACCTGCGCCGACTGGGAACTGGCCGGCGGCTGGACAACCGAGAATGGTCAGCGCAAGAAAGACGAAGGCGTGCTGGAGAAGTTCGACCTCTCGCTGGAAGAGGCACAGCATCTGGTGATGACCGCGCGGGTCATGCTGGGCTGGGTCGATCCGACCGCAGCAGACGATTACGTCGAGGAAGAAACCGGGGCCGAAGACGAAGACGAGCAGGCCAGAGCCTGAAAGACGGTTCCGGAGGCGCACCCATGACACGCGGCGGCAAGGACAGGGACGGGGGCGACCCGGAACGCAAATGCATCGTCACGGGTGACGTTCAGCCGAAAGCAGGCCTTGTGCGCTTTGGATTGGGCCCCGATATGCAGGTGGTGCCGGATATTCTGGCCCGCCTGCCGGGTCGGGGCATGTATGTGACGGCCGACCGCGATGCCATCCTGAAAGCGTCGGCCAAAGGGCTGTTCTCGCGCGCGGCCAGGCAGCCCGTTACAGTGCCGGCAACACTTGCCGATGATGTCGAGGCCCAGCTGGCGCGGCGTGTGGTTGAACTGATCTCGCTGTGCCGTAAGGCGGGCCTGGCGGTGGCCGGATACGAAAAGGTGAAAGACTGGCTTGCAAAGGACCAGGCGAAGATTCTGATCCAGGCCAGCGACGGGTCTGAACGCGGCAAGACCAAGCTGCATGCGCCGGGTGGAAAGGAAACCTTCATCGGTTGTCTGACCGCCCGGGAATTGGGTTTGGCTTTCGGCCGCGAACATGCAATACACGGCGCGCTTGCGGCTGGCGGACTCACGACACGTGTTGTAGAGGAAGCGGCGCGGCTTGCGGGTATGCGCAAGCAGTTGGGCGGCACGGCCGCATCGAAGGATACGAAGAACGCATGAGCGATAGTGACGGCAAGAAACCGCTTGGCCTTGGCGGCCCTCGTTCCGGACAGGTGAAGCAAAGCTTCAGCCATGGCCGGACGAAGAACGTCGTGGTCGAGACCAAGCGCAAGCGCGTGGTCGTCCCGAAGCCTGGCTCAGCCGGGGTGTCCGGGGCTGCGGGGACGCCATCGCATCTTGGCGATCCCTCGAAGCGGCCCGCCGGCATCTCTGACGCAGAGATGGAACGGCGTCTTGCCGCGCTGCGCAATGCCAAGGCCCGCGAGGCCGGCGAAGCGTTGCAGCGTGCGGCGGAAGAGGTTGCCCGCGAAGAGGAACGTCAGCGCAAACGCGATGAGATCGAGGCGAAAGAGCGTGAAGAGCGCGAACGCGCGGCGGCCCAGCGCCAGAAGGTTGAAGAAGAAGAACGCGCCAAGGCCCTGTCCGAGGTGAAAGCCAGCCGGGCCGAAGACGCCAGGAAGCCACCCGTCACCTCCAGAACGCAATCCCGCGACGAGGCTCCTGGCCGTACACCTGCCGCGGTACCGGCACCGGGTTCGGCCAAGCCTGGCCTCGGCCCGCGCAAGACCGACCGGGAACGCGAAGAACGTGATCGCGATGCCCGGGCCAAGGCCAAGGGCGGCGATGATGTGCGCCGCGCGGGCAAGCTGACGCTGAATGATGCGCTGGCCGGCGAAGGCGGGCGCACACGCAGCCTGGCCGCCATGAAGCGCAAGCAGGAAAAGGCCCGCCAGAAGGCGATGGGCCTGAACATGCGTGCCGAAAAGATGGTGCGCGACGTTCAGCTTCCCGAAACCATCGTGGTTCAGGAACTGGCGAACCGTATGGCGGAACGTGCCGCAGATGTCGTCAAGTCGCTGATGAAGATGGGCATGATGGTGACGATGAACCAGACCATCGATGCCGATACCGCTGAACTGGTGATCGGGGAATTCGGCCACCGTGCGGTCCGTGTTTCGGACAGCGATGTCGAACAGGTCATTGACCAGGTTCAGGACAGCGATGAAGACCGAATCTCGCGTCCGCCGATCGTGACCATCATGGGCCATGTCGACCACGGTAAGACGTCGCTTCTGGATGCGATCCGCAAGACCAGCGTCGTTACCGGCGAAGCGGGCGGCATTACCCAGCATATCGGGGCCTATCAGGTGACGACCGACACCGGGGCCACGCTGACCTTCCTGGATACGCCGGGCCATGCCGCCTTCACGTCGATGCGCGCGCGCGGTGCCAATGTGACTGATATCGTGGTTCTGGTGGTTGCGGCAGACGATGCCGTGATGCCCCAGACCGTCGAGGCGATTGCGCATGCCAAGGCGGCAAAGGTGCCGATGATCGTGGCAATCAACAAGATCGACAAGAAATCGGCCAATCCGGCCAAGGTGCGCACTGATCTGCTGCAGCACGATGTGGTGGTGGAACAGATGTCGGGCGACGTGCTGGATGTCGAGGTTTCGGCCGTTACCGGACAGGGCCTTGACGAGCTTTTGGAAGCCATAGCGCTTCAGGCCGAAATTCTGGACCTGAGGGCCAACCCGAAGCGGGCGGCGTCCGGTGCCGTGATAGAGGCCAAGCTGGATGTGGGCCGCGGGCCGGTGGCGACCGTTCTGGTGCAGAACGGCACGCTGAGGAAGGGCGACATCTTTGTCGTCGGCGAACAGTGGGGCAAGGTCCGGTCCCTGATCAACGACAAGGGCGAGCGGATCGATGAAGCCGGGCCTTCGGTTCCTGTCGAGGTTCTGGGCCTGAACGGGACACCGCAGGCAGGCGATACGCTGAACGTCGTGGAAACCGAAGCGCAGGCGCGCGAGATTGCCGATTACCGCGAAAAGGCGGCCAGGGACAAGCGTGCAGCCGCCGGAGCGGCGACAACCCTGGAACAGCTGATGGCAAAGGCCAAGGCCGACAAGAAGGTTTCGGAACTTCCGGTTGTGGTGAAGGCCGACGTCCAGGGGTCTGCCGAGGCGATCCTGCAGGCGATGGAAAAGATCGGCAACGACGAGGTGCGCGTGCGCGTGCTGCATTCGGGTGTGGGTGCAATCACCGATTCTGACGTCGGTCTTGCCGAGGCAAGCGGTGCGCCGATCATCGGGTTCAATGTGCGGGCCAATGCCAGCGCGCGGACCAGTGCCAACCAGAAGGGCGTCGAAATCCGCTATTACAGCGTGATCTACGACCTGGTGGATGATGTGAAGGCGGCGGCATCGGGCCTGCTGAAGGCGGAAGTGCGCGAAACCTTCATTGGTTACGCGACCATCAAGGAAGTCTTCAAGGTGTCGAACGTGGGCAATGTGGCGGGCTGTCTTGTGACCGAAGGCGTTGCACGCCGGTCCGCCGGGGTGCGCCTGCTGCGCGACAATGTCGTGATCCATGAAGGCACGCTGAAGACGCTCAAGCGGTTCAAGGACGAGGTCAAGGAAGTGCAGTCCGGTCAGGAATGCGGCATGGCCTTTGAGAACTATGACAACCTGCGGGCAGGCGATGTGATCGAGATCTTCGAACGCGAAGAGGTTGAACGCAAGCTGGCCTGATCATCTGGCTACCGCCGTAAACGAACAGGCCGGGCGTACTGCCCGGCCTTATCGTTTGGCTGAGGCCCGGCCCGTTCAGGACGTTCGGGACCCGGCGACAGGATAGCCCACAAAGGTCTTTTCATCGACCTTGATCACGATCTTTCCGTCTGCAAGCTGGCCAACCATAAGCCCCTGCACGGAAACACAGCTTCCCAACGATATTGTCCGCAGCATCTTCGTTCTTCCCAATCTGCGCCGGTGCTTGGAAAGGCTACCCCGGAGGCATTCAGGATGGCATCATCATTCTTTCGTTTCGGGCTGGCAAAAATGCTGGAAATTGCGGAATGCGGATACCGTGCAACACAAACGGTCAAAGCCAGTCGCGCAGGATCGGAAGCAACGGCAGATCGGCAGGCGGCATGGGATAATCGCGCAGGGCCGCCGGGCGAACCCAGGCCAATGTCTGACCCTCGCGCGGCGTGGCAGCACCTTGCCACCTGCGGCAGGCAAATAGCGGCATCAGCAGATGAAACTCCGGATAGGCATGGCTGGCAAAGGTCAGCGGCGCAAGGCAGCTTTGCCAGGTATCTATGCCCAGTTCTTCTTTCAGTTCCCGGATCAAGGCGGCCTCGGGCGTTTCGCCCGGTTCAACCTTGCCGCCCGGAAACTCCCAAAGGCCGGCCATCGACTTGCCTTCGGGGCGCTGCGCCAGCAGGACCCGTCCGTCGGCGTCGATCAGGGCAACAGCCGAAACAAGAACGATCTTCACGACCGGTAATCGGCATTGATGTCGATGTAGCGGTGCGTCAGGTCGCAGGTCCAGACCGTGCGGCTGGCCTTGCCAAGACCAAGATCAATGCCGATCACCAGATCCTGCAAAAGCATATAGGCGGCACCGTCCTCTTCGCGGTAGGCCGGGTTGCGCCAGCCTTTTTCAGCCACAAGAATATCCCCGAACCGGATTGACAGCCGGTCCCGGTCCGCTTCGGCCCCGGATTTTCCCACCGCCGCCACGATGCGGCCCCAGTTCGGGTCCTGTCCGGCGATGGCGGTCTTGACCAGCGGCGAATTCGCCACCGCCATTGCGACGCGATGCGCATCCTGTGGGCTGACGGCACCGGTGACCCGGATTTCAACAAACTTTGTCGCCCCCTCGCCATCCCGGATCACCTGATGCGCCAGATCCATCATCACGCTGCGCAGGGCGGCTTCGAACGGTTTTGCCGCAGGCGAGCGCGCGGTGATTTCCGCGGCCCTGCTTTTGCCGGTGGCTGCAAGAATCAGGGCGTCCGAGGTGGATGTGTCGCTGTCCACGGTGATTGCGTTGAAAGTGTCACCGATCTGGCGCGACAGCATCTTCTGCAACAGCGGTGGGGCGATTTGCGCATCGGTGAAGATATAGACCAGCATTGTCGCCATGTCGGGCGCGATCATGCCCGAACCCTTGGCAATTCCGGCAATCCTGATCTGGCCGCCTTCGCCCGTGACGGTGGCCGCAGCCCCCTTGGGGAAGGTATCGGTTGTCATGATGGCACGGGCGGCCGCCGCCATGCCGCCGCCGGACAGATTTGCAACCAGATCAGGTATCTTGCCGGTAATCCTCTCGAACGGCAGAGGTTCGCCGATAACCCCGGTGGAAGAGGAAAAGACCCGGCGCGCCGGCAGGTCCAGTGCCGCCGCAACCGCATCGGTAATGGACCGCACCGCAGATTGGCCTGCGGCCCCGGTAAAGGCGTTGGAGTTGCCGGAGTTCACGATGATGGCGGCACCAGAGCCTGCGGGCACCCTGGCAGCCAGCTTTTCCTGGCAATCCCGGATGCAGGCCGCACGGGTGGAAGACCGGGTGAAGGCCCCGGCAACCGAGGTTCCGGGGGCAAGACGCACCAGCATCACATCGGTGCGGTTGGCATAGCGTACCCCCGCTGCTGCCGCCGCAAATTCCACCCCCGCAATCTGCGGCAGGTCAGGAAAGGCTGCGGGTGCCAGGGGCGAGACGGGGGCGGGGGCCTTGGCCGGTGTCGGGGCGGCAGGTGCCCCGGACTTGGGTCCTTGCAGCCTGCGCACCGCTTTCTTCAAGGCTTTTGCTTCGGCCTTCCAATCGGTCTTGCCCATGCCCGTCTCCGCCCAGGATCACTTGTCGAAAAGTGTTTCGCTGCGCACGACGGCGGGGTCAATCCCTTCGACACGGGTGACGGTCGCCGCCCCTGTTACTTCGGCGACATGCGCCTCGATCGCCTGGCGCTGAAGTTCGGCCGAAAGATCGGCGCGGACATCGGCCAGGGGCGGGGCTGCGGCATCGCGCGTTTCCGCAAGAAGGATGAGGTGCCAGCCGAACTGGGTCTGCACCGGGGCCGAAACCTGGCCGGGCTGAAGGCTGATCACCGCGTCTTCAAAGGGCTTCACCATCATGCCTTGACTGAACCAGCCAAGGTCGCCGCCGCCTGCCGCCGATCCATCGGTGGAGTTTGCCTTGGCAAGCCCGGCAAAATCGGCACCGCCATCCACCTGCGCCTTCAGATCCTTTGCCTGCTCTTCGGTTTCAACCAGAATATGCGAGGCGCGATATTCGGTCACCGGGGCGGCACCCTTGTATTTGGCATCATAGGCGGCCTGGATCGTGGCATCGGTCACGGCCGTGGCGACGACCGCCTGCAGGGCGGCGCCAGAAACATAGGTGCGGCGCTGATTGGCGATCATCACTTCATCGCGGTCCGTCAGCTTGTCTTCCTGCGACTGGGCAAGAGCGGTCTGCTGGATCAGCTGTTCCACGATTCCCGTGAACAGCACATCGTCGGCAAGGGCCTGATATTCCTTGGGCAGTGTCTCGCGCAGGGCAACGACCTGACCCAGGGTGATGTCCGCCCCGTTCACGGTGGCCACCACGGTCTGCGCGGTTTCGCCTTCGGCATGGCCGGGCATGGCCATGGCCACTGACAGCGCCAGGCTCAGGGCCAGGACCGGCCGGAACCCCGTCGAATTCACCATCTCACACTCTCCTGATCGTGCCGCAATCTCTTGCGGCGTTGACAGTCTGGCCCTGCCCCCTTACATCGCACAGGTCGCGTGAGACAGGGCGCCTTGGGCTTTCTTGGCCCTTCTATGGAAGGCGGTGGAGGCGGGCAAGGCCCGGGCCTCACACGATCTTGTCAGGAACGGCCAGGCGGAGAAAACATGCTGGGTCTCGGAACGCTCGCGCGGAAGGTCTTCGGCACCCCGAATGACCGCAAGGTCAAGTCGGTTCGCCCGCTTGTGGCGCAGATCAACGCGCTGGAGCCGCAGTTCGCCGCGCTGAGCGATGAAGAGATCATCGCGAAGACCGCAGAATTCAGGGAACGGGTGGCCAAGGGCGAAAGCCTGGACGCCTTGCTGCCGGAAGCCTTTGCCAATTGCCGCGAGGCCGCGCGCCGCGCGCTGGGTCTGCGGGCCTTTGATGTGCAGCTCAAGGGCGGCATCTTCCTGCATCAGGGCAATATCGCCGAGATGAAGACGGGCGAGGGCAAGACCCTTGTCGCCACCTTTCCGGCCTATCTGAATGCACTGACAGGCAAGGGCGTGCATGTGGTGACGGTGAACGACTATCTGGCAAAGCGTGACGCCGAGTGGATGAGCAAGGTCTACGGCGCACTCGGGCTGACGACGGGTGTCGTCTATCCCTATCAGCCGGACGCGGAAAAGCGCGAGGCCTACCGGGCTGACATCACCTATGCCACCAACAACGAGTTGGGCTTTGATTACCTGCGCGACAACATGAAGGGTTCCATCGAAGAGATGTCGCAGCGCGGGCACTACTTTGCCATCGTCGACGAGGTGGACAGCATCCTGGTGGACGAGGCGCGCACGCCGCTGATCATTTCCGGCCCGTCGCAGGACAGGTCGGATCTGTACATCACGGTGGACAAGCTGATTCCAAAGCTGTCGCCGGAACATTACAAGGTGGATGAAAAGACCCGCAACGTGACCTACACGGACGAGGGCAACGAGGTGATCGAGCAGCTTTTGCGCGACGCCGGGCTGCTGGCGGCCGATGCCTCGCTTTACGATCCGGAAAGCACGACGCTGGTGCACCATGTGACGCAGGCGCTGCGGGCGCATGCGCTGTTCAACCGCGACCAGCAATACATCGTGCGCGACGGCGAGGTGATGCTGATCGACGAATTCACCGGGCGCATGATGAAGGGCCGCCGCCTGTCGGACGGGCTGCATCAGGCGATCGAGGCGAAAGAGGGCGTCAAGATCCAGCCAGAGAACACCACGCTGGCCAGCGTGACCTTCCAGAACTATTTCCGGCTTTATGAAAAGCTTGCGGGAATGACCGGCACGGCATCGACCGAGGCCGAGGAATTCATGGAAATCTACAAGCTGGGTGTGGTGGAAGTGCCCACCAACCGGCCCATCGCCCGTGTGGACGAACACGATCAGGTCTACCGCACCGCCCGCGAGAAATACGAAGGTGTGATCAATGCGATCCGCGAGGCCAATGTCAGGGGCCAGCCCATTCTTGTGGGCACGACCAGCATCGAGAAGTCCGAAGCGCTGTCGGCCCTGCTGAGGGAACAGGGCATTCCCCACAATGTGCTGAACGCCCGCCAGCACGAGCAGGAAGCGCAGATCGTGGCGGATGCCGGCAAGTTCGGCGCGGTCACCATCGCCACCAACATGGCCGGTCGCGGGACCGACATCCAGCTGGGCGGCAATGTCGAGATGAAGGTGCTCGAGGCGCTGGCCGCCGACCCGCACCTGCACCCCGACGAGGTGCGCGCGCGTATTGAAGCCGAACATGCCGACGAGAAGAAGCGAGTGATCGAGGCGGGTGGCCTGTTCGTTCTGGCGACGGAACGCCACGAAAGCCGCCGGATCGACAACCAGCTGCGCGGTCGGTCGGGCCGCCAGGGCGACCCGGGCCGGTCCACATTCTTCCTGTCGCTGGAAGACGATCTGATGCGGATTTTCGGCAGCGAACGTCTGGACAAGGTTCTGTCGACACTGGGCATGAAGGAAGGCGAGGCGATCGTTCACCCTTGGGTCAACAAATCGCTGGAAAAGGCACAGGCCAAGGTCGAAGGCCGCAACTTCGACATCCGCAAGCAACTTCTGAAGTTCGACGACGTGATGAACGATCAGCGCAAGGTCATCTTCGGCCAGCGGCTCGAGATCATGCAGGCCGGGGACCTTTCGGAAATCGTGCGGGACATGCGCCATCAGGTGATCGACGATCTGGTCGATCAGAACCTGCCGCCCAAGGCCTATGCCGATCAGTGGGACATCAAGGGGCTGACCGCAGCCTGCCGCGAATGGATGGGCATCGATCTGCCGATTGCGGCCTGGGCTGCCGAAGAGGGCGTTGATCAGGACGTCATACGCGACCGGATCGTCGAGGCATCGGACAGCATGATGGGCGAAAAGCTTGCCGCCTTCGGTGCCGAGACGATGAAGACCATCGAAAAGCAGCTTTTGCTGCAGACCATCGACACGAAATGGCGCGAGCACCTGCTGCGGCTTGAACACCTGCGGTCGGTCGTGGGCTTTCGCGGGTATGCGCAGCGCGACCCGCTGAACGAATACAAGTCTGAAGCTTTCCAGCTGTTCGAGACGATGCTGAATTCGCTGCGCCTGGACGTAACGCAGAAACTGTCGCAGGTCCGGCCCATCAGCAAGGAAGAGCAAGAGCAGCTTGTGGCACAGTTCATGGCGCAACAGCAGGCGTCCGCTGCGGCGGCAGCCCCGCGTGCGGCGGTGGCGCGGGCGGCTGCGCCAACCCTTGCCCCGGCTGTCGCCGTTGCAGGTGCGGGGGGCGTTGTTCCGGTGGCCGTTGCCGACCGTGTGCCGCTCATCGCCGGTTTCGACGAGGCAAATCCCGCGACCTGGGGCGCACCGGCCCGCAACGCACCATGCCCCTGCGGGTCTGGCGAGAAGTTCAAATTCTGCCACGGTCGCATGGTCTGACGTGACCGGCGAACGTCGGGGGGGCCGTTGCTTTGTCGGGCCGTCACGTCGGAATGCGCGGCTGTGGAGCCAAAGCCGGCCTTGTTCAGTTGAAGACATCCTGTGCCGGGTGACGGGTGACGCCGCCTCTGGGCAGCGTCTGCGCGCGGTTACGGCCAGCGCCCGGCCGGACAAGGGGCAGCGTCGCGCTGTGGCAGGGGCGATGGCCCCTGTCATTGGAGCCGTGAGGGTGCTGTCTTCAGTGCGGACGGGACCAGGAAACGCGACCCGCGTTTCCACCGCCCGCGCGCGACGGTTCCCCGCAGACCGGAGGGTCCGGGAGAACCAGAGGCCAGCGTCCGACCCGGCGGGGGCGAAGCGCCCGCCGTGGGCGGGGCGGGCGCTGGCCGGGGGCTTTGGCCCCCGGCTCGCTACGGGGAAGTGTGGCGCTGTGGCAGGGGCGATTGCTCCTGCCATTGCAGCGGAGATAGTGCTTTC
>JADCEF010000117.1 GCA_020250445.1 Rhodobacter sp. | reverse complement strand
GTCTGCGCGATCAGCACCGGGCCTGCCACGACAATGCCCAGATGCGATGCGCCTTCCAGAATGCGGCTGGCCATCATCACCGGATAGGGCGGCAGCAACGCCTGAAACGCCGACAGCGCCGCCCCCAGCAGCAGCGCCCCCAGCAGCACCCGGCGCAGGCCGATCCGCTGCCCGAAAATCCCCGCCGTGGTGCCAAAGACCAGCCCGACCAGCCCTACGACCGACACCATGAAGGCAACGCGCCCCGGCGTGCCATAATCCGCCACCAGCCGATCATAGATCACGCTGATCTTGCCAAACTGCGCCGCAGCCCCAAGACCGGCGGCCCAGAGGGCGAGGACGAGAAGTGCAGGGTGTCGGGTCATGCCGCATGGCTAGCAAAGCGGGCGGGGGTGCGCCATGTGGAAAGCCGGGCGAGCGAGGCCGGATGTCGCCCGGTCAAATGCAGCGCCCGCCCTTAGCGACCTGCCCTGTGTCGCACAGCCTTGAATTGAGCGCGGCTTTGCCGCAGGTTTGGCGAGTGTTCGATCCCCCTGCGGAAGGTTCCCCCGATGCCCAAGCCCCTGTTGCCCGCCCCGATGATGAACCGGCGGGTCCTGCTGGGGTCGCTGGGCGGGATGATGGTGGGGGGTGCGGCCATGGCCAGAAGACCTTCGGATGTCGTGTGTTCGGCCAATGCGGCGGATTACTCGGTTAGAGACAAACTGTACTGGGTGGGCGAATCCTTTGTCTGGGCCGGTGAGATGCCATGCGAAGGGTCGGTCCGCACTGCCCTGATCCGGCAACGGCCGGGGCAGGATGCGGAAGTGATCCGGACATTGGCCCATTATCAGATGTGCAGTACTGGCCTGGCGTTGGGTGTGCGGATGATTACTCCCGAAGGGATCGTACATGTCTATGATGCTGGTGGCGAATTCGTTCAACGCCTGATCAACCCGGACAGCAGCGCGACCAATCTGTGCCTGGTGTCGGCAGGAAGATTTGAGACAGAGCTTACAAACCGCGGCTACACCGATATCAAAACCCTGGCTGCGGGCATTCCGCGCATGACGGATCAGGGGGCGGCGGGCCCGGTTCCCTTTCTGGTGATCCGTCGGCTGCCGGACATACTTACCACTGAACTGCTGCTGTTCTCGGGTGATGCCGAACCGCGCAGAATGACGGTCGATTGGCCCCTGGCGTCTTTCAGCCCGTCGATCTTTCCTGATTATCAAAGTGGTGGCTGGATCGCCTGGTCGGGCAACCGTCACGATTTGGTTGATCTGGGCTATCCGGGCGTAGCTGTTGGGCGCATTTCACCCGATTTCGAACTCGACCTGAAATGGATACCGGTGGAGGACTGGATGAACAATCTTATATTCTTTCCGGTCGGTGCCCGGCTGGGTGTCACGTCATCCCGCGCATCCCGAAATGACTGGCGCTACGACGGCATCTATCTTGAAACCAACTCCGGGTGGGAACGGCGCTTCGCCAGCGACCTTGCGCCAGGCACGCTGAGTTACAGCCCGGATGGACGGTTCATCGGCTGGCGGGAAACCGTATCCTGGGATCTGTCCTTCCAGGGTGTGAGACGCATCCCGCGTATCGAGGATTTGGCCGGCAGCTGAGCAAAACCGACGCTGCACAGTGTCGGGGTCGCAAATCGCCCGGTCAGCCCGGTCAGAAATGAATCACCCGCCCGTAAGCATCCAGCACCGCTTCATGCATCATTTCGCTCAGTGTCGGGTGCGGGAAAACCGTTTCCATCAACTCCGCCTCGGTCGTCTCCAGGGTTCGGCCGATGACATAGCCCTGGATCAGCTCGGTCACTTCGGCCCCCACCATATGCGCGCCCAGGAGTTCGCCGGTCTTCGCATCAAACACGGTTTTCACAATCCCTTCCGCCTCGCCCAGCGCAATCGCCTTGCCGTTGCCGATGAAGGGGAAGCGGCCGACGCGGATGTCATGGCCTGCCGCCTTTGCCTTTTCCTCGGTCAGGCCGACGCTGGCGATCTGCGGGTTGCAATAGGTGCAGCCGGCGATTGACCCGGGCTTGATCGGGTGCGGATGGCCGCCCGCAATCAGTTCGGCCACCATCACGCCTTCATGACTGGCCTTGTGCGCCAGCCAGGGCGCACCGGCAATGTCGCCGATGGCATAAAGCCCCTCGATCCCCGTGCGGCAGAATTCATCTGTCACCACATGGGTGCGGTCGATTTTCACGCCCAGCGCCTCCAGCCCCAGGTTTTCGGTGTTCCCGACAATGCCCACGGCGGAAATCACCGTGTCAAACTCCATGGCCGTGATCTTGCCGCCCTGTTCGATCTGCGCCGTCACGCCCAGGCCCGGCTTGCGGTCCAGCGATTTGACGGCGGCCTTTTCCAGAATCGTCATGCCCTGCTTGACGAATTGCTTCTTCGCAAAGGCGGCAATCTCAGCGTCTTCCACCGGCAGGATGCGGTCCATCACCTCGACCACCGTCGTATCCGCCCCCAGCGTGTTGAAGAAGCTGGCGAATTCGATGCCGATGGCCCCGGACCCGATCACCAGCAGCCGCTTCGGCATCCGAACCGGCTGCAAGGCATGGCGATAGGTCCAGACCAGATCGCCATCCGCCTCCAGCCCCGGCAGTTCGCGCGCCCGCGCGCCGGTGGCCAGGATGATGGCGGGGGCTGTCAGCTCTTCCACGCCCTTGTCGGTGGTGACGGTAACGCGGCCTTTGGCCGGGATCGTCGCCACGCCCATGAAGACGGTGATCTTGTTCTTCTTCATCAGGTGGCCGATGCCGCCCGACAGTTGCTTTGCCACGCCGCGCGACCTTGCGACGACGGCGGGCAGATCATAGCCAATTCCATCCGCCTTCAGCCCGAATTCCTTGGCCCGGTGCATCAGGTGGAACACCTCGGCAGACCGCAGCATCGCCTTGGTCGGAATACAGCCCCAGTTCAGGCAGATGCCGCCCAGGGTTTCCCGTTCGACAATGGCAACCTGCTTGCCCAGTTGGGCCGCCCGGATGGCGGCAACATAGCCGCCGGGACCGGACCCGATCACGATCACATCGAAGGACTTGGCAGCCACGGTTCGCCTCCCCTGAAAAAGTCGTTTGCCATTAAACCATTCTTCCTGCCCCGGCAACAAACCGGCGTGCCGCAGCGCTTTGAGCCTATTGCATGGCCTCTGCCTGCAACTGCCGCACCAGGGCACCGTATCCGCCCTGTGCCAGAAATGCTTCCTCCCCGGCGGTGGATGCCCGGCCCAGCGCGGCATTGCGGAAAGGAAAGCGTCCGAAGCGGCGGATGATCTCGCGGTGCGCGCGGGCATGCAGCAGCGTTTCCGCCCCGCTTTCGGGCAGGCGTTCCGCAATCAGCGCCACCGCCCGGTCCTGATCCGCCGGCACTTCGCTGTGTTCAAAGGGCAGGTAGAAGAACTGCCGTTCCGGTTCCGGTGCGCCCAGATCCCAGCCCGCCTCCACCGCCCGCTTTGCTGCAGCCAAAGCCCGCGCATCGGTGGCAAAGGCCAGCGCCGTACCCCGGTGCATGTTGCGCGGCAACTGGTCGGTCACAATCAGATAGGCCAGCGTGCCGACCGTGCCGTCCACCCAATGCTCCAGCCCGCCGCCGGCCGCGGCCTGCCACAGGTCCAGAAAGCGCAGCCTGCATTCGGCGTCAATCGCCGCACCCCCGGCATACCAGCCTTCGGGGCCAAGCGCACCGATCCAGTAATCCAGCACCTCGACCGGGTCCGCCATGCCGCCCTTCCCGCTTTGACCATCCAAACCCTGACAGGTCGCCTGACCCACCGCAAGACGGATGCAGCCCCTTTGACCGGACTCAGGCCGCGCGGTCCCGCACGGCGTCCACCGCCATGACCGAGGCAGACGGAACGATGGGGGCGAAACTGCCCCCTGCCGGTGCCGCCGGGCGGCGCGTCATGCGCCAGCCGGCATAGGCCGCCAGCGCCCCGAACAGCAGGCCCATCAGCAGGAAGAACCCGCCCGGGCCGACCTGGGCCATCATCCAGCCGGTGACAACCGGGCCGCCAATGGCCCCCAGACCGTTGAGAAAGATCATCCCGGCACTGGCCGCCGCCATGTCTTCCTTGGTCAGGTAGTCGTTGGTATAGGCGATCAACAGCGAATAGAGCGGATTGATCACACCGCCCAGCACCACGGCAGAGCCGACCTGCACCGCAAAGGGCAAGGGCAGCGCAAAGGTCAGCAGCATTGCCACCGCCCCCGCGACAGACAGCCCCAGGATCAGCTTGCGCCGGTCGATCCGGTCTGACACCCAGCCGATGGGATATTGAAACACCAGACCGCCCAGATACAACGCCGCCACGAAGATGGTGATCTGTTTGACGCTCAGCCCCACCATCGCGCCCCAGACCGCCGCCATGCCGAACATCGCGGCAAAGATGCCGCCCGTCAGCAGCATGCCCGCGCAGCCCAGCGGAGAGATCCGGAACAGCCGCCGGAACGGCAGCGGGCGGATGGTATCGAACACGGGGGCCGGGGTGGCCGCCAGCAGGATCGGCATGAAGGCCAGCGACACCAGCACCGAGGGCAGGATGAACAGCACAAATCCCGAAGGGTCGGGGATGTTCAGCAGGGCCTGGCTGGTGATGATGCCGATCATCTGCACGATCATGTACAGCGACATCGCCTGCCCGCGCGTCTCGTTCGTTGCCGTGTTGTTCAGCCAGCTTTCCGCAGTGACATAAACCCCGGCAAAGCAGAATCCGATCACGGCCCGCATGATCGACCAGGACAGCCAGTCGGGCACCACGGGGTACAGCACCAGCACGGCGGAAATCAGCGAACCCAGGGCGGCAAAGACCCGCACATGGCCGACCCGCCGGATCATCTCGGGTGCCATGCGCGATCCCAGCAGGAAGCCCAGGAAATAGGCCGACATGACAAAGGAAATCTCATAGGTGGAAAATCCGCCCGCCGTCCCCCGGATGCCCAGCAAAGACCCCTGCATGCCGTTGCCGACCATCAGCAGCATGACGCCCAGCAGCAGGGGCCAGGTGGTGACTAGAACCTTCAGCATCCCGATCTCCGCGTCCCACGCCCCGCAGGGCCTGCCCGGCCCTGCAGCGTCACGCCCTGCCCCCGTCGGGAATCAGCAGGGACGCATCGCCATAGGAAAAGAACCGGTACCCCTGATCTATGGCATGGGCGTAGACCCGGCGCATCCTGTCTTTGCCCATCAGCGCGGAAACCAGCATCAGCAGCGTCGATTTCGGCAAGTGAAAATTGGTCATCAGCGCATCGGTGACCCGAAAAGTGTAGCCGGGATAGATGAAAATGTCGGTCGTGCCCTGCCAGGGTTGCATCCGCCCGTCCGGATCGGCCGCACTTTCGATCAGGCGCAGCGCCGTGGTGCCCACGGGAATGATCCGCCCGCCCTCTGCCCGCGTGCGGTTGATCAGATCTGCCGCGTCTTGCGTGACCTCGCCCCATTCGGCATGCATCCGGTGGGTGGTAACATCTTCCACCGTCACCGGCAGAAAGGTGCCTGCACCGACATGCAGCGTCACCTCTGCCAGCCGCACGCCCCGGTCCACCAGCGCGCGCAGCAAGGCCGCATCGAAGTGAAGCGAGGCGGTCGGGGCCGCCACGGCCCCGGCATGACGCGCAAAAACCGTCTGATAATCATCGGTGTCGGCAGCGTCGGGCGCCCGCCTGGCGGCGATGTAGGGCGGCAGCGGCATCATGCCCGCTGCCGCCAGGGCTGCGTCAAAATCCTCTCCGGTCAGGTTGAAGACAAGCCGCAGGTCCGTCTTGCCCTTTTCGGCCACCACGGCGGACAGATCGGGGGAAAAGACGATCTCTTCGCCGGGCAACACCTTGCGCAACGGCTTGGCCAGTGCGCGCCAGCCGCCCTGTGCGGACGGCTCCATCAGGGTCACTTCAATTTGCGCCGCAACCATGCCTTGTCCGGTCATCCGGTGGCGCGTGCCCGTCAGGCGGGCCGGAATCACCTTGGTGTTGTTCAGCACCAAAAGGTCTCCGGGGCGCAACACCGCCGTCAGATCGCGCACATGCAGGTCGCGGATCGTGTCCCCTGTCGCCAGCAGAAGCCGGGCGGCGGTACGCGGGCGGGCGGGGCGCGTGGCGATCAGCGCCTCGGGCAGATCGAAATCGTATTCAGACAGCTTCATGTCGTCATCCCCCGGGCGGTGCGGCGCGGAACAGATCACGGAACATCCCCGGCGTCAGGATGGACAGCGGATTGACCGACACCGCCGGATCGTCCGCCGTACCGGTCAGTTGATAGCTGAAGCCAAACAGCCCCTCGCCGGGGCGGGTCAGGACCCTGCCGATGCCGTTCAGCAGATAGATCGGCGAAATCACCCCCTGCATGTTCACGCCGCCGGTGATCGAATTGAAGCTGCCCGACAGGCTGACGCCCAGCGATGCCCCCACCGCCGACCCGCGGGTGACCGCCACACCCGCAGGCGACGTCCGGAACCGGGCCTCGACCGTGCTGAACACCAACCCGGAGTTGTTCAGTTGCTCCAGCAGGCCGACGACGCTGATTGCATTCAGCATTTCCGCAAGGATCGGCGCGCCGCGAATCCGGATGTCCGTCACCACGGCACTGCCGTCATAGACGCCCTTCGCCCCGCGCGGCCAAAGCGTCAGGTCCAGCGCGCCCCCGCGTGCCCGGCCGGAAATGCCGGCCGCAGCAATGACCGCCCCCGCATCGTCTGACAGGATACGGGCCGCCGTGCCGTCTTGTGTGGGCAGGACGGACCCCGAAACCTGCGCCTTGCCATTGACCGATCCGGTGAAATCCCCCCTCAGGCCGTCGCCGTAGCCGCCGCTGAACACGCCCTGAAATCCCGTCAGGGAAATGCCTTGCGTCACTGTCAGGCGGTCCAGCGCCACGGTCAGCGGCAGGCCGCCGGAACTGCCCGACGTGCCTTCCGGCAAGAAGCGCAGGTCGGCCGTTCCCCCGGTTACGGCTATGCCCACATCGCGGCCCGGGCCGTTGCCGGTCAGCTCAACCTGCGCATCCAGCCAGTCGCCGCTTTTCACCGTCCCAAAGCGCGCCAGCGCCAGCCCCCCGTCCGGGCGCAGCGTGGCGCTGCCCTCGACGGTCACGTCGCCGCTGGTCAGGCGCAGCCGGTCTATGGTCGCCGGGCGGCCCAGGCGGCCCTCAACCGTGATCGCCGCGCTGTCGTTCGGACCCTTGGCAAGACCGATCGAAGGCACAAACAGCGACACCCCCGCCAGCGCCGACTCCAGCCGGAAGGTGCCGCCATCGTTGACAATATCCATCTCCAGCCGGGCCGTGCCCTTGCCCGTCACGCTGTCGGCCTGCAGGCGGATGCCGAATTCCTGCAGCGCGGCATCCGAGATCTCGGCCTCGCCTTCGATCCGGCTGATGCCCCTGAAGGCGGGACCGAATTCCTGTATCCAGGTTCCATCGAACGGGGCATTGCCCAGCCGCGCCTTCCCGCTGATCCGCAGTCCGGTATTGTCGGCCTTAAGCAGCAGCCTGTCAGCGCGCAGCGTCTTGCCCCTGACCATCCCGGCCGAGGTGACGTCGCCCAGCGTTCCGGTCACGTCAAAGACCACATCCTGCGCCTGCACCTTGGGCTGCAACGGAAAGTGCAGGTTGGCGGCCATTTCGGCCTGCCCCTCTGCCAGCGACACGGGAAAGTCCGCCTTGGTCAGAAAACCGAAGGGCGGCTCGTCCAGCAGCGACATCGCGGCGGTGATCGAACTTTTCGTCTTCAGGGCGATCTGCGCCCGCGCAGGCCTTTGTGTGATGTCGGGCACCCGGATGACCGATCCCGCCACGTCGATCCGCCCGCCTTGGGGCGGTGTCACCCCGCCCCGGTCCAGAACCGTGGTATGGGTGGAATCCAGGATCGTGGAATAACCGTGGGCATCCCTGACCGGCGGCAGCGTGCGCACAAAGCGCACCTCAGCCCCAGCAAAGTCATAGCCCAGCGACAGGCGCGGTTCCTGCCCCGGCCTCAGGCGCACACCGCCCTTCACGTTGGACAGAACACCTTCCTGCACGTTGCTCACCAGCCAGGCCCGGGTCTTCGGAACCAGACCCACCGGCCATAGCGCCAGCAGCCGGTCGTGCCGGATCTCGTTCAGCGCCACGTCCAGCGACAGGTTCCATCCTGCAGATTCGGCCAGCGCAACCCCCCTGGCCTGCAGCCGCCGGTTGCCCTCGTTCAGCGCGATCTGACCAATGTCGATCCGGAAGGGATCAAGGCGCAGCCGCGCATCCACCGCGCCTTCGGTAAAGACCACTGGTTCTTCGAAAAGACCAGCAGGATCAATGCGCAGATCGCGGATCTTCATCTGGCTTATGAAGGCCCTCGGCTGGCCTTCGGCAAGCCCCGGCACCCTTATTGCGCCGCTTGCCGTCAGGCGCAGCGAGGTGCTTTCCACCGACAGGCTGGTCAGGGTCAGCACTTCGCCCTGCGTATCCAGGGCAAAGCTCAGCCCGGCCCGGTCAAAGGCAACGGGCAGCGTGCTGTCGTTCGGGTGCAGCGCCCCGGCCCCGATGTCCAGCGTCCCTTCGGTGCCGGTCAGACGGCCCGCCCTGTCCAGGCTGGCCGAAAGCCGCCCCGAAATCGGCGCGTCCAGCACGCCCAGCCAGGCCAGGGCCGGTGCCTGGGATGCGATGTCTGCGGCAGCCACCCCGGTCACCGTGGCACGGATGCGGGCCGACGAATCTGCCTTGGTGCTGATGAAGGTCAATTCTGCCTGCGCCGGGGCGGTTCCGCCGCCCACAAGTCCGAAGGCCAGCGCCAGGGCAAGCTCATCGGGGCGGTTGACGATGGTCACGCGCCCGTCCCCCACCTGCCAGAGGCGGTCCGCGCGGCGGTCATCCAGTGTCAGCGTCAGCGCTTCCGCCTCGATCCGGTCCAGCGCCGACAGGGCCGGCAGGTGGAACACATGTTCGATCCGCTGCAACAGTTCTGCCAGACTGGCGGGCGGCGGCCCTGCGGCATCCGCCCCGAATTCCAGATCGAAGCGGCCATCCGACAGCCGCCGCAGCGTTGCCTGCGCCCCGGCGACGCGCAGGGCGCGCAGGCGGATTTCGCCCTGCAGAAGGTGCCCCGGATCAACACGGGCATCCAGCTGCGGCAGCATCACGATGGTGCGGCCCGCGCCGCTGATCAGGCGCAGGTCCTGTAACTCCAGCTGCGGGACCCCGCCCGGTCCGAACGCCACCGCAGCCCCGCCCAGGGCCAGGGACGCGCCGGGTTCAAGCGCGTTGCCGATCAGGCGGTTCATCCGCGATTCGACCTCGGCCACGGCCCAGACCGGCAGGTGAAAGGGCCGCCCCAGAAGACCCGGCAGCGCAACTGCGGCCAGCGTCACCACGGCCACAAGCACAAGCGACAGCCGCAGGCCGGATCGCCGCCGCCCGGGCCTGCGCCCCGCAGCGGGACCCGGGTTCTGCGGCCTTGGCTGACGGGGCTGTGAAATCGCGCCTCTCCCCGATGATGGATCATCATCTTTGCGAACCTGCCGTTGCCTTTATCTTTCCCGCAAGGCAACTAAAACTCAAAAGCACGTCACCAGTTTTACCAGTTTTGCACAAAGGAGCCGCCTATGCCTGCCGCCGGTCAGCCCGCCCCCGATTTCACCCTGCCCCGCGACGGCGGCGGCCAGGTTTCGCTGTCGTCCTTCCGTCCCGGAAAGGTCGTCCTGTATTTCTACCCCAAGGATGACACCCCGGGCTGCACCATCGAGGCCACCGACTTTACCGCAAGGCTGGCCGAATTTGCCGCAGCCGGCACAACGGTGATCGGCATTTCGAAGGACAGCGTCAAAAGCCACGACAAGTTCCGCGCCAAGCACGGCCTTGCGATCATCCTCGCCTCGGACGAGGGCGGAACCGTCTGCGAGGACTGGGGCGTCTGGGTCGAGAAAAGCATGTACGGCAAAACCTACATGGGGATCGAACGGTCAACCTTCCTGATCGACGGCACCGGCACGGTGGCGGTCGCCTGGCCGAAGGTCACGGTCAAGGGGCATGTCGACGCCGTGCTTAAGGCGGCTCAGGCGCTGTGACCGCGACCCTGGCGCAGATGGCGGTCGAGGTGCTGACCACGGCCGACGGCCGCGCCAAGACCGCGCTGGGACGCCGCCATGCGGCGGCCTGGCGCGCGGCACGTGCCGCGGGCACCCCGCTGCCCCTGGGGCAGGCGCAGCCCCCCGCACGCCCGGCGCGCCCTGCCGCGCCCGCGCTTCTGGCCCCGCGCGACATGCCGCGCCGCCGCCCCGGCACGGCGACCGGGCGCATCGCCCTGCTGCATGCCGTCGCCCATATCGAGCTGAACGCGGTGGACCTGCACTGGGACATCATCGCCCGCTTCACCGATACGAAAATGCCCATGGGCTTTTATGACGACTGGGTGAAGGCCGCCGATGAAGAGGCCAGGCATTTCAACCTGATCTGCGATTGTCTGGATGCCCTGGGCAGCCATTACGGGGCCCTGCCCGCCCATGCCGGAATGTGGCGCGCGGCGGAAGATACCGCCGGTGACCTGCTGGGACGGCTGGCCGTGGTGCCCATGGTGCTGGAAGCGCGCGGGCTGGACGTGACGCCGGGCATGATCGAGATTTTCCGCAAGGCCGGCGACACGCAGGCGCAGGAGGCGCTGTCGGTGATCTATGCAGAAGAGGTGGCGCATGTCGCCTATGGCTCCAAGTGGTTTCATTTCCTGTGCGGGCGTCAGGACATCGACCCCAAGGACGTTTTCCATAATCTGCTGCGCAGATACTTCCACGGCGCGCTGAAGCCGCCCTTCAACGAGGAAAAGCGGGCAGAAGCCGGCATTCCCCCTGATTTCTACTGGCCGCTGGCAGACCAGACCGCGCAGCGGACGCGCGGTTGAACCTGCGTTGCATCGGCGACATTTCGCCGATTTTCAGCACCTTCGGCGGCATTCGGCATGCGGCCCGTCAAAGGCGTTGCGACAGGACATCGCCCTCTGTTAGCTGCCAAAGGGCGCGGGCATGGGGATGTCTGCGCCGGCTTCGGGGCTGACCGCCCTGCACCCTTGGGCAAACAACACGGGGCGTTCACGTGACGGGGCATCTTTCCTACCGACTGAATGCAGCGCTTGAGCGCGTCTTTCCGGAACAGCGGCTGTTCCTGAAATCCGATCAGGATACCCGGTTCATCCGGCTGCGTCCGATCACCCAGGCCATTGCCGCCGTCGGGGGTGCCCTGCTGATGGCATGGCTGATCGTCGCCTCTGCGATCCTGCTGATGACCTCGATTTCCGCCGGATCAGCCCGCGAGCAGGCCCAGTTGGCCGGACGGATTTATGAGCAGCGCCTGAACGACCTGTCGCAGGACCGCGATCTGCGTTCTGCCGAGGCGATGCAGGCGCAAGAGCGGTTCAATCTGGCGCTGGATCAGGTGTCGCGGATGCAGTCGGCACTTCTCGCTTCGGAAGACCGGCGGAAGGAACTTGAGACCGGCATCGAGGTTATCCAGAAAACCCTGCGCCGCACCATTGCCGAGCGCGACGATGCCCGCAGCCAAGTACAGCGCATCAGCCTGGCCATGGCAGAGCAGACCGGGTCCGGCCCAGGAGACGCGGCACGCGGCGAAGATACTCTGGCCACGCTGAAGGTTCTGACCCGGACGCTGGGCGACATTGCTGAAGAGCGCGATTCGCTTTTTGCCGACGCCGCCCTTGCCCGCGACGAGGCTGCAGAGACGGCCCTTGAAATGCGCCTGATGGAAGAGCGCAATGATGTGATCTTCGAACAGCTTGAAAATGCGGTGTCCGTTTCGATGGAACCGCTGGACAAGATGTTCAAGGCCGTGGGGATGCAGCCGGAGGCGGTCCTTGACCATGTGCGCCGCGGATACTCCGGCCAGGGCGGTCCGCTGGGCCCGCTGGTGCCGCTGAGCCTTTCCACGAAGGGAAGCCCTGCAGGAGCGCCAAGCCCTGAAGAGATTCGGGCGAATGCGGTGCTGAAGGGCCTGGACCAGATGAACATCTACCGGATTGCCATCAGCAAGGTGCCGTTCGGCCATCCGGTAAAGACCGCCGTGCGTTACACCTCGGGCTTTGGCGGGCGCAATGACCCGATGGGGCGCGGCCACCGCATGCACGAAGGGCAGGATATGGCGGGCAAGCATGGCTCTGCGATCTATGCAACGGCGGACGGTGTTGTCACCTATGCCGGCTGGGAAAGCGGCTATGGGCGGCTGGTCAAGATCCGGCATGACTTCGGCATTGAAACCCGTTACGGCCACCTTTCCAAAATCCGCGTAAACGTCGGAGACAGGGTATCGCTTGGTGATCGTATCGGTGATATGGGAAATACCGGCCGGTCGACCGGCACCCATCTTCACTACGAGGTCCGGTTAAGCGGCACTGCCGTAAACCCGATGACCTACATCAAGGCAGCGCGAGATGTTTTCTAAAGGCAGAATAAATGAACCCGGTCCAAAGGCAGGCGGCGAGTCCGAACGCCCGAAAACGGCAGAGGACAAAGCGACAAACACCATGGACTACTCCCCCTCCTCACCAAAGACAAAACCTGCTGCCTCCGTGCTGTCATCTGATCTGACGGTTGTCGGCAACCTCAAGACCAGTGGCGACATCCAGATCGAAGGCACTGTCGAAGGCGACATCCGCGCCCATCTGCTGACAGTGGGCGAAACAGCCACGATTCGGGGCGAGATCGTGGCCGACGACATTGTGGTGAACGGGCGCGTCATCGGTCGGGTGCGCGGGCTGAAGGTGCGGCTGACCTCGAGCGCGCGGGTCGAAGGTGATATCATCCACAAGACCATCGCGATCGAAAGCGGCGCGCATTTCGAAGGGTCTGTCCAGCGTCAGGACGATCCGCTGGGGACAGGCCGCGCGGCGCTTGCGGCACCGGCAGTGGCCCTTGCGGCCCCCGCGACCAAACCCGACACGATCTGACGGGCGCGCAGCGGCGCCCTGGCCGGAAGCCCTGACGCAAACCGTCAGGGCTTTTTCTCATTTGCGGGGTCAGACCAGTGCCAGCCGGTACAGATGCCATGTCGCATGGCCCAGCACCGGCAGGACGATCAGCAGCCCGAGGAAACCGGGCAGCATTCCCGCAAAAACCATCAGGGCGATGAAGGCCCCCCATCCAAGCATCACCGGCGGGCTGGCCTGCACCGTCTTGAAACTGACGATCATCGCGGTAACGAAATCAATCTCGCGGTCCAGCAGCAGGGGCAGGCTGACCACGGTGACCGAAAACAGAAGCGTGGCAAACACCGCCCCCACGGCCGTTCCCACCGCCAGCATCGCCAGTCCGTTCGGTGTCAGATAGACCGACAGCGAAGACGAGACATCGGTCATGGTCGACAGGCCCATGAACAGGGCGAAGATCATATGGGCAAGAAAGTTCCAGAACAGGAAAAAGACCACGATCACAACCGCCATCGAGGGGATCTGCCGGTTCTTTTCGGCCCAGACCACCCCCAGGACCGACCGCCAGCCCGGCGGCCTGCCCTGTTCAATCCGCCGGCTGACCTCATAAAGACCACAGGCGATGAAGGGTCCCAGAATGGGAAAGCCCGCGGCTGCAGGCAAGGTCCACCACAGCTTGCCAGACACGGTCAACGCGACATACATCATCCAGCCGCCCAGAACATAGACCGAAGCAAAGAACAGCCCGAACAGCGGGGCCCGGGTGAAATCGCGCCAGCCAAGGCGCAGGGCGGCGGCCAGATCGGACATGGTGACAGGATTGATTGCTGGGACCGCCGATGCGGGAACGACCTTTTGCGTCATGCCAGGCCCCTCCATCCGGGCAAGGGCTGGCGCAGCCGGGACTTGCCGGTCAATCCCGGTATACACAGCGGCGGGTCAGTCGGCATTCGCCTCGGCCCGGCTCTTGCCCGCCAGATCCATCGCCAGCGTCGCGGCCATGAAACGGTCGAGATCGCCGTCAAGAACCCCCTGCGTGTCAGAGGTTTCCACACCCGTCCGCAGGTCCTTCACCATCTGATACGGCTGCAGCACATAGGACCGGATCTGGTTGCCCCAGCCGGCATCGCCCTTGGTTTCGTGCGCCGCATTGATCGCCGCTGTCCGCTTGTCCAGTTCCAGCTGATACAACCGCGAGCGCAGGGCATTCATGGCAATTTCGCGGTTCTGGTGCTGGGATTTCATGGATGAGGTGACAACAATGTTGGTCGGCAGGTGGGTGATCCGCACCGCCGAATCCGTGGTGTTCACATGCTGCCCGCCCGCCCCGGATGACCGATAAGTATCAACGCGGATGTCGCTGTCGGGGATGACGATTTCGATGTTGTCGTCCACCACCGGATAGACCCAGACAGAGCTGAACGAGGTATGGCGCCGCGCGGCCGAGTCATAGGGCGAAATCCGCACAAGGCGGTGCACGCCGGATTCTGACTTCAGCCAGCCATAGGCATTCGGCCCGCTGATCTTGTAGGAGGCCGATTTGATCCCGGCCTCTTCGCCCGGACTTTCCGACATCAGTTCAACGCTGTAGCCCTTCTTTTCGGCCCAACGCACATACATGCGCGCCAGCATGCTGGCCCAGTCACAGCTTTCGGTGCCGCCCGCGCCTGCGTTCACTTCCAGGAAGGTATCGTTGCGGTCCGCTTCGCCGTTCAGCAGCGCCTCCACCTCTTTTGCAGAGGCCAGCGTCACCAGACCCCGCAGCGCCTGTTCGGCCTCTGCCACAATCTCGGCATCGCCCTCGGCCTCGCCCAGTTCGATCAGCCCGACATTGTCGCGCAGGCCGGTTTCGATCTGGCCATAGGTTGACAGCGCATCCAGCAGCGCCTGCCGTTCACGCATCAGCTTTTGCGCACGGGCAGGGTCAGACCACAGGTCGCCATGTTCCAGCAGGGCGTTGAACTCTTCCAGCCGGTGCGATGCCGTTTCCCGGCCCATGCGCTGGCCCAGCAATTTCAGCGACTTTTCAATCGCCTCCACATTGTTCTGTGTCTCGGCGCGCATCGGTCTGCTTTCGTTTCCTTTGGTTCAGCGCGGGGTGATAACGGGTCGGGGCCGTCGCGGCAAGGGTGGCGCGGGGCCACGGTCCGCGTCAGTACAGCCCGCCCGAACTCATCGTACCGAAATCGGCCTTGTTGGGGATCACCCTGGTCTCACCGGTAGAGGTGGTGACGGTCTGCTCGCCTTCTGATCCGTCCGTTTCCCCATAGGCGAACAGCGGCAGGTTGGACCCCATGGCAAAGCCGCCATCCACCACGGCCAGCCCGTAGTGCGAATCCTGACCGTCGCGGAAGTATTCCGCAACAACATTGTCGCCTGTGGCATCATCGTAAAGCATGGCACCGGTGAACCGGTCGATCTTCTGGAAATAGCCGCCCGGCGGTATGGCAAATGCGGTGCCGCCATATTTTGCCACGGCCTTGGTCATGAATTCCTGGAACACGGGGCCGCACAGCCCGCCGCCCGACACCGACCCCAGACTGCGCGGCTGGTCATAGCCGATGTAGCAACCCGCCACGACGTTCGAGGTATAGCCGACGAACCACACATCCTTGGCGTCGTTGGTTGTGCCGGTCTTGCCCGCAACCGGTACCGGCAGGGTGATGCCGCGCCCCGTTCCGCGCTGGATCACCCCCTCCATCATTGAGGTCAGCTGATAGGCGGTGATCGGATCCATCACCCGGTCGCGGTTCGACAGGATGCGCGGCGCCTCGCCCGGAGACAGACTTGCAAGCTGGCAGTCGGTGCATTTGCGCTGGTCATGGCGATAAATCGTCTTGCCGGACCGGTCCTGCACCCGATCGACCAGCGTCGGCTCCACCCTTTCGCCGCCATTGGCGAACATGGCATAGGCCGCCACCATCTTGAACAGCGTGGTTTCCTGCGCGCCCAGCGCGTTCGCCAGAAAAGGCTTCATCGGTTCGTAAACGCCAAAGCGTTCGGCGTAGCCCGCGACGGTGTCCATCCCGATTTCCTGCGCAATCCGCACGGTCATCAGGTTCCGGCTTTGCTCGATGCCGGTGCGCAGCGGCGCGGGGCCATAGAACTTGTTCGACGCGTTCTTGGGCTTCCACAACCCTTCGGGCGTGTTCACCTCGATCGGCGCGTCGATGACGATTGTCGCCGGGCTGAAACCGGAATCCAGCGCTGCGGCATAGACAAAGGGCTTGAAGCTGGATCCGGGCTGGCGCTGCGCCTGGGTGGCGCGGTTGAATTCGGATTCCTGAAAGCTGAACCCGCCCTGCATCGCCAGAACCCGGCCCGTGTTCACGTCCATCGCCATGAACGCGCCCCCGACCTCGGGCACCTGGCGCAGCGACCAGCGCGCGAAGCTGCCGTCCTCGTCGCTGGTCACGGCCCGCACCAGAACGACATCGCCGACCGAAACAAGATCCGAAACCTCGTTCGCCTTGGGTCCAAGCCGCCCGTCAGCCTGGCGCTTGCGCGCCCAGATCACATCCTCGGCCGGAATGAAATGGCCGTCGTCGTCTTCCTCGATCCCTTCGATGCCAATGCGTGCTGCGTCCCCCGTGACCGACAGCACCACGGCGGGATACCAGCCTTCGACATCGCGCGGCACTTCGGCCTCGGACAGGGCGCTGCGCCAGTCGGCCTCGCTGCCCAGCCTGTCGGGGGCGATGACCTTGCGGGTTCCGCGCCAGATGCCCTGCGCGCGGTCGTATCTCTCCAGCCCGGCCCGCAGCGCCCGGGCGGCTTCCTGTTGCAGGTCCGGGTCGGCGGTGGCCCGAATCGTCAGGCCGCCCGTGAACAGCTCTTCCTTGCCGAAGGTCGTCGAAAGCTGCCGCCCGATTTCGTCGGTGAAATAGTTGCGGGGGGGAAGCGACTGGCGGAAGGCGGGGAAATCGCCGTTCTGAACCGACAGAAGCGGCATATCCCTTTCCCGAAGGTAGGTCGCCTCGTCAAGATAGCCGTTCTGCCACATCTCGCGCAGCACGTAGTTGCGCCGTTCGGTCAAGCGGGCCTTGGCGGTAACGGGATGGAACTTGCTTGGGGCCTGCGGCATCGCCGCCAGCATCGCCGCCTCGTGCGGGGCCAGGTCCGCCAGGGGCTTGTTGAAATAGGTCTGGGCAGCGGCGGCGACCCCGTAGGAATTCTGGCCGAGGAATATCTCGTTCAGGTAGAGCTCAAGGATTTTTTCCTTGTTCAGCGTCTCTTCAATCCGCGAGGCAAGAATGATTTCCTTGATCTTGCGCTCGCCCGTACGCTCGCCGCCCAGAAGAAAGTTTTTCATCACCTGCTGCGTGATGGTGGACGCCCCGCGCAGGTTCTGCCCGCGCGAGACGATGGCATCGCGCGCCGCAGCGGCGATGCTGGTCACGTCATAGCCCTTGTGGTGGTAGAAATTCTTGTCCTCGGCGCTGATGAAAGCCTCTTTCACCAGATCAGGAATATCCTCGATGGGCGTGAACAGCCGCCGTTCTTCGGCGAATTCATCGATGATCCGGCCCTCGCCGGAATAGACCCGGCTGATCGTGGGCGGGGTATATTGTGCAAGGCTTTCATGGCTGGGCAGGTCCCGGCCATACATCCAGAATACCGCCCCCACCGACAGCGCGGCAAAAAACAGCCCCAAGGTCAGGGCAGAGAAAATCGCCC
The DNA here is from genome assembly GCA_020250445.1 of Rhodobacter sp. Lineage (GTDB taxonomy): Bacteria > Pseudomonadota > Alphaproteobacteria > Rhodobacterales > Rhodobacteraceae > Aliitabrizicola. The sequence goes on along the minus strand of JADCEF010000117.1, from coordinate 3,874 downwards.
CCAGAAAAGACCCGACGAACCTGACCACAGCACACTCCCGTCCGCGTCCGCATCCTATACAGGGGAAGCTGCCAAGGGTCAAAACCCGAGCGCGTGATCCCGCCGAAGGCTACTTGTGGCGCAACTGCTGCCGCGCCGCATCCGCAACCGACCAGTCCTTGAGACCTGCCGCTATCGCCCGGGCCATGCGGGCCCGCCAGGTGCTGTCGCGCAGCCGTTCAAGATCGCCCGGGCTGGACATGAAGCCAATCTCGATCAGCACCGAAGGAATCTCCGGCGACTTCAGCACGGAAAATGCCGCCTGCTGCAACGGAAGGCGATGCATCCTGATCCCAGCCGCATCCATCGCCCCGCGCAATGTCTGGGCCAGAAGCCGGGTACGCGGCAGGGTTTCGGTCCGGGCCATGTCCATCAGCACTTCGGCCACCAGATCATCCTGTCCTGTCAGGTCAACCCCGGACAAAAGATCATCCCGGTCGTGCCGTTCGGCCAGGATGGCCGCTGCCGCATCGCTGGCGTCAGCGGCCAGGGTATAGATGGTGGCCCCCACCGCTTCGCCTTCGGCAAGCGCATCGGCGTGCAACGACAGGAACACCGTGGCCCCTGCCGTGCGGGCGATGGAAATGCGGGTTTCCAGCGGCACGAAGACATCCTCGTTCCGTGTCAGCACCACGGTGAAGCCACCGCTGCGCAGCAGGGTTTCCTTCAGCTCGCGGGCGAAGGTCAGCATCAGGTCGGCCTCGGACAGTCCGGCACGCTCGGCCCCCGGATCGATCCCGCCGTGCCCCGGGTCCAGCACCACCACCACCGGCCCATCGCCGCGCCGTTCCGGCCGGGCAAGATCGGCCGCTTTCGGGGCGGCCCACTCTTCGGGTTCCGGCAGGGCAGCCTTTGCGGCAAAGGCTTCGGGCGATGCCGGTTCCAGCCAAAGCATCAGCCGGGCCGACCCGGGGTCGGTGCGCATTTCAGCCTGATCCACCAGGAAGGGTCCGTTCATCTCCATCACCAGCCGCGACCAGCCGGGGCGAAAGACACCGGCGCGCAGGCCGGTCACGCGCGCCGAGGCGCGCGGAACCTCTGCGATGCCGCGCCAATCCACCTCGCGCACATCCAGCACCAGCCGGGGCGGCGCATCCAGCACCCGCAGCCGCCAGGGCACCGGCTGCGACAGGGCCAGAGACACAGCAAACCCATTGTTTGTGTCGCCGATGGACGAAGATTTCGGGTCAAGTCGGGCCAGCGCGGTCATGTCCTGGGCCAGGGCACTGCACAGCACCGCCCAGACCGCCACCACCGCTGCCACGACCATCCGCATCATGCGCCGTTCCCTGCCCGGCGCACAGTATTCCCGTGCAAGGGCCCGAAGTCCACCAGCCAGATGCCCGCCTGACCGGATCACAATTCCGCGCAGGCCCGCATCGCTTGCGCGGTCTGCCTTGCCCCCGCGCAGCGATCTGCGATGCTGGGCCAAATATCAAGGAGCGTGCCATGGCCCGACTGATCGCTGCCAGCCTTTTGCTGGCCCTGTCCTGTGCAGCCCCGGTCAGGGCCGACCTGACAGACATGACCCCCGCCGAGAGGGAAAGCTTCCGGGCCGAGGTGAAGGCCTATCTGCTGGACCATCCGGAACTGCTGATCGAGGCGATGGATGTGCTGAATGCCCGGCAGGCCGAACTGGAGGCGCAGAACGATGCCGCCCTTCTGCAAGCCCGTGCCGCAGAGATTTTCAACGATCCGGCAAGCTGGGTGGGCGGTAATCCCGAGGGCGACATCACGGTGGTCGAGTTCACCGACTATCGCTGCGGCTACTGCCGCAAGGCCTATGACGAGGTGGCAGAACTGGTGAAATCGGACGGGAACATCCGCTTTGTCGTCAAGGAATATCCGATTCTGGGTGAAGCGTCGCTTGCTTCTGCCCGCTTCGCCATCGCGGTGCGCCAGATCGGCGGGGACGCGCTGTACGAGAAGGCACATGACGCGCTGATCAGGCTGCGCGGCGATCCGACGCCGGAAACGCTGGGTCGGCTTGCGGGCGATCTTGGGCTGGATCCTGCCGCCATCCTGGCAAAGATGGACAGCGACGAGGTTGGCGCCGTCATCGCCGCCAATCAAGCCCTGGGTGAAGAGCTGGGGATCACCGGCACCCCGACCTTCGTGATCGACGGGATGATCGTGCGCGGCTACGTTCCTCTGGATGGCATGCGCCAGATCGTGCAGGCGCAGCGCGAAGGCTGACGGCTATTCTGCCGCTTCGGACGCGGTCTTTGCCTCCAGCTCCGCCGCCTTTGCCTCGACCAGTTCGACGATATGATCGATCATCCGGTCATTGCCCAGCTTGTGGCTTTGCTTGCCCGCCAGATAGACCATGCCGGACCCGGCCCCGCCGCCGGTAAAGCCGATGTCGGTCATCAGCGCCTCGCCCGGCCCGTTCACCACGCAGCCGATGATGCTCAGGCTCATCGGGGTGGTGATATGCGCCAGCCGTTCCTCCAGCACCGCGACCGTCTTGATCACGTCGAAGCCCTGCCGCGCGCAGGACGGGCAGGAAATGATCGTGACGCCCCGGTGCCGCAGGCCCAGCGACTTCAGGATCTCGAAGCCGACCCTGACCTCTTCCACCGGATCGGCAGACAGGGAAACGCGGATCGTGTCGCCGATGCCCATCCACAGCAGGTTGCCCAGACCGATGGCCGATTTCACCGTGCCCGACAGCATCCCGCCCGCCTCGGTGATTCCCAGATGGATCGGGGCATCAGTGGCATCGGCCAGCTGCTGATAGGCTGCCGCTGCCAGAAACACATCAGAGGCTTTCACGCTGATCTTGAATTCGTGGAAATCATTGTCCTGCAGGATGCGGATGTGGCCCAGGCCGCTTTCGACCATGGCCTCGGGGCAGGGTTCGCCGTACTTTTCCAGCAGGTGCTTTTCCAGGGATCCGGCATTGACCCCGATGCGGATCGAACAGCCATGATCCCTTGCGGCCCTGATCACCTCGCGCACGCGGGAGGCATCGCCAATGTTCCCCGGATTGATCCGCAGGCAGGCCGCACCGGCTTCGGCGGCCTCGATCGCGCGCTTGTAGTGAAAATGAATGTCGGCCACGATCGGCACCGGGCTTTCGGCGATGATCGCCTTCAGCGCCTGTGTCGACTCGCGGTCGGGTGTGGAAATCCGGACAATGTCGGCACCGGCCACCGCACAGCGCTGCACCTGTGCGATGGTGGCGGCGACATCCGTGGTCAGGGTGTTGGTCATCGTCTGGACCGAGATCGGCGCATCCCCCCCCACGGCCACCCGCCCGACCATGATCCGGCGCGATTTGCGCCTGTCGATATTGCGCCAGGGGCGAATGGGGTTATGCGCCATGGGCAGCCTTTCAGGGTCCGCGATCACGCCCCTAGATAGACGGCGGCGCGCCAATGGGCAACCGCCATGGCGCGGCGCTGCACCCGGCAGGGTCCCGAAGACGTGCCAACTGCAGGCGGGCCCGAGCGCACGGCGCGAAACACTTGCATCTGCGCGCGCCCTGCGCCCCCTGGCGGGGGCCATCGCCCCTGCCCCGGCGGCAGGCCGATCCCCGGCGGGCGCTGGCCGTTCGTGGTGGAAGTCCTGCGGGCCTTGGTGACGCTGTTGCGCGCGGGCGGGGGAAAGGCGGGTCGCGTTGCCCGTTCCCGCCCGAACTGACGAAAGCACCTTCACCGCTTCAATGGCAGGGGCCATCGCCCCTGCCACAGCGTCCGGCCGGGATCAGGACCAGCCGGGGGCCAAAGCCCGCGGCCAGCGCCAGCCCCGCCACCGGCGGGCGCTTCTCGCCCGCCGGGTCGGGCGCTGGCCTCTGTGTCTCCTGGACCGACCGGTCTACAGGGGGCCGTCC
>JADCEF010000116.1 GCA_020250445.1 Rhodobacter sp. | reverse complement strand
TGACAGTGCTTTTGCCACTCCGGGCGGGGACAGGAAACGCGACCCGCGTTTCCCCCGCCCGCGCGGGACGGTCCCCTGTAGACCGGCAGGTCCGGGACCAGCAGAGGCCAGCGCCCGACCCGGCGGGCGAGAAGCGCCCGCCACGGTCGGGGCGGGCGCGGGCCGGGGGGCTTTGGCCCCCGGCGGTCCTGTGGCGCGCACAGCGCAGGGCCGGGGCGATGGCCCCGTCCAGACAGCATGAGACGCAGGCCGAAGAGGTTCCTGCTTTCCGGCAAGCGGTTCATGCGGTTGGCACTTCTTCGGCAGCCTGTTGAAGTCTCACGACCGCTTTCTCGACCGCATGGCTGACGGCAGCCGAAATGCAGCCCGTCCACGGACCACCAGACTGCACGGGCGCGGGCCCTGTGGCGTTCCGGCTGATCTTGGGGTCTGCGGGCAGCGGCTTGGCACGATTTGCGCGGGTCGTGGCGGGGCCGGGGGCGATGCTTGCCTGCCTTGGCACCATGCTGCGCGGGGGCGAAGGCCGCTGTCCGGGCCACAACCCGGCAGGTGCCGTGATGATCCTGGCCCTTGTGCTGACGCACCCGGGCACGGCCTGTCGCGGCTGGCTGATGGCGGAGCCGGCCCCTGCGGCAAGGCTGCCCGCCCTTCCGCAGGTCTTGGTGGCCCCGGCAGGAGCGGGAAACACCGGACATCCCTGTGAGAAGGGGCGCGAAACCGAAGGCAGGTTGCAGCAGGTGAACGCAACCCTTGCCGCCCTGATGCTTCTGCCGGTCGCGGTCCCTGTTGGCGGTGTCGTTCCGGCCTCGGTCCGGCGGCGGGAAGACCGCGTCCGCGCCGTGATCACCGGCCAGAAGCGCGCACCTCGACCCGGCAATATCGCCTGACCCTGTTCCCCGACCACCAGTCGCTGGTGTCCGGTCGGCCCCGCCGTTTCCTGGCGGGGCTTTCTTCTTTCTGACGCCAGGCTGAAGCAGAAAGAAGGCGTGCGTCAGGAACCGCTCAGGTCCGTGGCAAACCCTGGTGGCATCAGATCAAAGGAGACCAAGCCATGACATCCCGACTTTCGCTTCTCTTCGCCTCGACGGCCCTGACCGTGGCGCTCGGCCTGCCGGCCCTTGCCGCCATGCAGACCCAAGACAACCCGTCGGACCAGTGCAGCGGCGTCTGCGCCGCCGTGTCCGGCGCGAAGGACCTGTCCGAGCCGCTGCTCCGCGTGAGCGCGGATGACGATGATGACAGTGATGACGGCGGGGACTGCGGCGATGACGACGACGATGATGAGGACGACGACGATGACGACGAGGATGGTGATGGTGATGACTGCACCGGTGCCAAAGGCAACCCTGCGCCCGCAGGCACCGTGGCCCCGCCCGCGAACGGGCTGTTCGGCACCGGCGCGCCGCCTGTCGCCGTGACCAACTGATCCCCACCTGCCGTCTTTCGGCCCCCATTCTGCGGGGTGCCGCGCCTGACCGAAAGGACCTCTGATGAAATCCCTTCTCGCCACACTTGCGCTGACCACTGCGCTGACCCTGCCGGGGCTGGCAATGGCCCGTCCTGTAACACTGACCACCACGCTCAACAGCTATGGCGGTGATGGCGCCTATCTTGCGCTTTATGTCACAGATGCGTCGGGTGCCTATGCCGGCAGCCTGTGGATGGCCGGCGGCAAGTCGAAATACTACGAACATCTCAGCGACTGGTACGCCGCGACCGGGGGCGACCCCGCCCAGATCAACGGCATCACCGGGGCCAGCGTCGGTGCGGGGCGGACGCTGGAGATCACGCTGGACCTGGCCGACGCGCTGTTCGATGCAGGCTATACCCTGCACATCGACGCTGCGGCCGAAGACATGCGCGACAGCCCGAACGAGATCGCGGTGCCTCTGACCGCCGCCGGCGCGGGCACGCCCGTGCAGGGCCGCCGCTACATCGCCAGCTTCACCTACCGGTAAGGGGACGGGCCGATGATCCGCGCGCTTCACCGCTGGCCGGGGCTGGTGGCCCTGGTCCTTGTGACCGTCCTTGCGCTCAGCGGTGCGGCGCTGTCGGTCTTTCCCATGGCCGAACATCTGGCCGCACCGCAGGCCGTGGCGGGGCAGAGCGTGGCCGATCTGGCCACCCGCGTGGCCGACACGCATCCGGGGCTGGAAGAGATCCGCCGCGCACCTTCGGGCAGGATCACCGCCTGGTGGTTCGACGGCGGCACGCCGGGATCGGCGGTGATTGATCCCGCGACCGGGGCGGATGTCGGCCCGGCCGACCCGAACCCTGTGGAACGCTGGCTGACCAGGCTGCACCGGTCGCTGTTTCTGGGCGATGCCGGGCGGCTGGTGATGGCCGCAGGGGCGGCGGCGATGCTGGTGCTGACCCTGTCGGGGGCTGCCCTGGTCGCACGGCGCACGGGCGGCTGGCGGCGCTGGTTCAGCCGGTTGCGCGGACCGCTGGCCGGACGGCTGCATGTCGGGATGGCGCGCATCGCGGTCGCGGGCCTTGCCCTTTCGGCGGCCACCGCGCTGTGGATGACGGCCTCGACCTTCGGCCTGCTGCCCGACGGCGCGAGGCGCCCTGCCGATCCTGCGGCCGTCAGCGGGCAGACGGGTTTCGCGCCCGGGCGGATGGCCGCATTGCGGGATGTGCCGGTCAGTGATCTGCGCAAGCTCAGCTTCCCCTACGAGGGTGATGCACAGGATGTCTTTACCCTGACCACCGATACGGGCACCGGCCTGATCGACCAGGGCACGGGCGAATTGCTGTCCTGGACCGATCCGGCACCCTGGCAGAGGGTGTCGGAAACCATCTACAGGCTGCACACCGGGCAGGGCGCGGCAACCCTTGGGCTGATCCTTGGCCTGATCGCGCTGTCCGTGCCAATGATGGGTGTGTCGGGCGGGCTGATCTGGGCCGCCGGGCGGCGGGGCCGGCCCCGGCTGCGCGACAATGCCCCGGCCGCGCGGGCGCAGACGGTGATCCTGGTTGGGTCTGAAGGGGGCAGCACCTGGGGCTTTGCCGCGACGCTGGCGCGCGCCCTGCGTGATGCCGGGCAGGCGGTGCATATCGCGCCGATGTCGGCCCTTGACCCCGCGCGCCACCCGAAAGCCGAGCGCTTCCTGATCCTGGCCGCGACCTATGGCAAGGGTGACGCGCCTGCCTCGGCCAAAGGGTTCCTCGACCGGCTTGCGCGGCTGGCCACGGCACCCGCCGCCCCGCTGGCGGTGCTGGGCTTTGGCGACCGCAGCTTTCCCGCCTTCTGCGCTTTTGCAGAAGAGGTGGCGCATGCCGCCAGCGCCAGGGGCTGGGCCACCTTGTTGCCCATGGATACGGTGGATCGCCAGTCGCCGCAGGATTTCGCGCGATGGGGCCGGGCGCTGGGGGGCACCCTTGGGCTGGACCTGGAGCTTGACCATCAGCCCGCCCGCCCCGCCGCCGACAGCCTGACACTCACCTCACGCCGCGACTTCGGCGCAGAGGTGCAGGCCCCCTCCGCGATCCTGCGCTTTGCCCTGCCGAAGGCTTCCCTCCGGGCGCGGCTGGCGGGCCGGGGATTTGCGCGGTTTCAGGCGGGTGATCTTCTTGGCATCCTGCCCGAAGGGTCGGCCGTGCCGCGCTTCTATTCGCTCGCTTCCGGCAGCAGGGATGGTTTTGTCGAGATCGTGGTCAAGAAACATCCCGGCGGCCTTTGCTCGGGTCAGCTTCTGGCGCTGGAACCGGGCGACCCTGTGCAGGCCTTCCTGCGGCGCAATCCGGGCTTTCATGCCGGGCGGGGCCGGGCGCCCCTGATCCTGATCGGGGCAGGCACGGGGATCGGGCCGCTGGCCGGGATCATCCGCGCCAATCGCCGCCGCCGCCCGGTGCATCTGTTCTTCGGGATGCGCCATCCGGACAGCGATTTCCTTTATGGCGATGATCTGGCAGCGTGGCAGTCCGAGGGGCGGCTTGCCCGCCTGTCGACCGCCGTCTCGCGCGGGGCGCGGCCGCACCATGTGCAGGATGCGCTGCGGGCCGAAGCGGCGCAGGTGGCCGGGGCGATCCGACAGGGCGCGAAGATCATGGTCTGCGGCGGGCGCGACATGGGCCGCGGCGTGGGCCGCGCGCTTGAGGATATCCTTGCGCCAATGGGTCTGACGCCCGCGATGCTCAAGGCCCGGGGGCGGTATGTCGAAGATGTCTACTGACCTGATCCGCCATGCACTGAACGGCCCGACCATGGGCACCCGCTGGACCGCGCTGTTCTTTGCTGCCCCGGGCTTCGACCCCGCCCCTGTGCAAAGCGCCCTTCAGGCGGCGGTGGAGGCGGTGGATGCGCAGATGTCCACCTGGAAGCCGGACAGCGACCTGATGCGCCTGAACGCAGCACCGGTTGGACCATGGCGGGACATACCCCCTGATCTGGCGCGGGTGCTGAAACTGGGGCTGGACATCGGGCGTGCATCTGACGGGGCCTTCGACATCGCGATGGGCGACGCGGTGCGCGCCTGGGGCTTTGGCCCCGCCCCGGCCGATCCGCAGGCCATCCGCGCCGCGATGGCGGCGTCACGCCGCCCGGCCCATGAGGTGCTGGACCTTGACGGCAGCAGGGTGCGCAAGACCGCGCCCCTAATGCTGGACCTGAACGGCATCGCCAAGGGCCATGGCGTGGACCGGCTGGCCGAAGTCCTTTCGGACCACGGACTGTGCGATGCGCTGGTCGGCATCGACGGCGAGATGCGCGCCCTGGGTCTGCGCCCCGACGGCCGCCCATGGACCATCGCTGTCGAGATGCCGGACCCAGACCGCCGCGCGCCCCAGTCCATCCTGACGCTTCAGGATGCGGCGGTGGCGACCTCGGGCGACTATCGCCACCGAGTCCTGGTGCAGGGCCGCCCCCTGTCGCACACGATGGACCCGGCGCGTGGCGCGCCGCTTCTGGCCTGTCCCGCATCGGTCAGCGTGATCGCACCCACCTGCGCGATGGCCGATGCCTGGGCAACGGCGCTGATGGTGGCGGGCGTCGATGCGGGCGCAGTCCTGGCCGGGAAGACCGGCCTCGACGCCCTGTTCCTTGCGCGCGATGATGCAGGCGGCGTACAAGCCATCGCCATCGGGCCCCTCTTTTCCGGAAAGCCTGCGGCGACGGCGACGACCGCCTGAGACAGCGCCGTGAATTGCGCGCAGACAGACCGGATCAAGGCCCTTCGCTCTGCCATCGCCCTTGCGGGTATCCTGGCCGGGCCGGGGCCGCACGCTGGCAACCGCACCGATCTTGCGCAGAAGGGTCCGCTTCGCGGGCGTCGTGCCGGTACCGGCGGCGCTGGTGGCGGAAATCCTGGGCAGCCCTGCGCGCGGCAAGGTGGGACTCGGCGCATTGGCGGCCCTGCCGATGACCGCCGCGCCTGGGAACACCCGCAACGGGCCGGGCGTATCCGGGACTGTCACCACCCGTCCGATCCGGGTCGCCCTTGACCCGGCCATGACCTTTGCGCTGGGATCCGTAATGTCGCTTCCGGTGGCAATGCTGGCACCACCCAAAGACCCCACCACCTGTAAAGCGCCCGGACGCCATTGAAGGCGCGCGCAAAGGGCCTCGGATCGATCAGAGCGGTCCGTTGCGCACTGGTCTGGACCGCAGGCCGGCAATCCTGGCCGGTGCGCTTGCCGTCAGGTGGCGGCGGATGACCGACGGGCCGCGACCGCGCGTTGGGGTATGGCTGCGGCGCGATGGTGCGCCCGGCCAGCCTTCCGGGTTTGGGGTGACATGAAGCGGCCCGGACCACAGCGGCCCCCTGGTCAAGAGAGGCGGGCGCCACCGCAGGGCGTTCGTCTTCCTGCCGGAACGGGCGGTATCACACGACCTCTTCGCCCCGGCCTGAACCACCAGCAGACACAAAGGCGGCGTCCCTGGCGGCGGGCAATCCACCCCACCGGCCTGCCACCTGTCCGGCATACCGATGAAAGACTGCGGCAAAACAGGTCGTCGTGGCAACCGCCGGAAAGTCATTCGCCACATCCGGCATAGCCGGATTCCGCATTTGCACCCGGCGGATCACGACAAATTCAGCATGTCCCAGGCTTGTTGCCCAGTGTCTTCGCCCGATCACCCTGCCCAAAGGCGCCGCCGGTCTTGACCCGACGCTGCTTTTCCGCTAACGCGACCCTGGGCCAATCGGCCACCGACGCCGGGGCGCCCGGATCAATTGCGTCCCATCACTCCGAATGCGGTCCGATACCGCATCTTTTGGGACACATATGACCAGATTTTCCGACCTCGCGCTGGACCCGCGCGTATTGAAGGCTGTTGAAGAAGCCGGATACGAAACACCGACCCCGATTCAGGCCCAGGCCATTCCCGAGGCGCTGAAGGGCCGCGATGTTCTGGGCATTGCCCAGACCGGCACCGGCAAGACCGCCAGCTTCACCCTGCCGATGATCACCCTTTTGGGTCAGGGCCGCGCCCGCGCCCGGATGCCGCGCAGCCTGGTGCTGGCCCCCACGCGCGAACTGGCCGCCCAGGTGGCCGAGAATTTCGACACCTATGCCAGACACACCAAGCTGACCAAGGCGCTGCTGATCGGCGGCGTATCCTTTGGCGAGCAGGACAAGCTGATCGACCGGGGTGTCGATGTGCTGATCGCGACACCCGGCCGGCTTCTGGACCATTTCGAACGCGGCAAGCTGCTGCTGACCGGGGTGCAGATCATGGTGGTGGACGAAGCCGACCGGATGCTGGACATGGGATTCATCCCCGATATCGAACGCATCTTCCAGCTGACACCCTTCACCCGCCAGACGCTGTTCTTCAGCGCCACCATGGCACCCGAGATCGAGCGGATCACCAACACCTTCCTGACCAATCCCGCCAAGATCGAGGTTGCCCGTCAGGCCACGGCGTCGCAGACCATCGAACAAAGGCTGTTCCAGTTCACCCCATCGCGCAAGGACCGCAGCTTTGCCGAAAAGCGCGCCACCTTACGCGCCCTGATCCGGTCCGAGGCCGAGGCCTGCACCAACGCCATCATCTTCTGCAACCGCAAGATGGATGTGGATGTGGTGGCAAAGTCTCTGAAACAGCACGGCTTCAACGCATCCCCGATCCACGGCGATCTGGACCAGTCGGTGCGGACAAAGACGCTGGACGGGTTCCGCGACGGAACGGTGCATCTGCTGGTAGCGTCCGATGTGGCGGCGCGCGGCCTTGACATTCCGGCGGTCAGCCATGTGTTCAACTTTGACGTGCCCTCGCACCCCGAAGACTATGTGCACCGCATCGGCCGCACGGGGCGCGCGGGCCGTCTGGGCAAGGCCTTTACCATCGCCACGCCGTCGGATGACAAATATCTGGCCGCCATCGAGACCCTGGTGAAAATGCCGATCCCGCGCGCCGGGGCGCCGGACATCGACATCTCTGACAGGGCAGAACCCGATGCCCGCCGGCCCTCGCCGCGCGAGCGTGGCCCGAAACGCGGCGACCGCAACCGGCCCGTCCGCGACCATGGCCGCGAAGCCCCGCGCGAACCGATCCGAAACGTGCCGCCGGTGGCGGCCGAAGCCCCGGTTCCCGCCGTTGCAGCGCCTGCGGAAGCCGTGCCGCAACCGCGCAACGACCGGCCCCGCGACGACCGCGCGCCCCGTCAGGCCGACCGCCGCGAGCCGCGCCCCGAACGGGACCCCCGCCCCGACCGCGAGCCGCGCGCCCCCCGCGACGCCCGCCCGAACCGCGATCAGCGCCGCGAGCCGGTCCGGCGCGACGACGGCGCGGTGGTCGGCATGGGCGACCACATGCCGGACTTCCTGACCAGAAGCTTCGCAAGGGCCGGATCTTCGGCCGAGTAACGGAAAGGCCCCCGGTTTGGGGGCTTTCTTCGTCGGGAACATCCGGCAGGGATGCAGGATACCTTTGCTGCGGGCCTGGCGGGCATCCCCCAAAGCGGCCGCCAAGGTACCTGCGGCGTTATGCCAACCCCTGATCAGCGGCTTTTCGTGGCAATCTGACTGCGGATTTCCGGATCGCATGCCTGCAATGCAAGGCCTGACGGCACAGTATTCCTACCGGGACGATCCATTGGTGCCCGCGTTTGACGACAGCACCCCGATCGCTGTCATGGATGCAGAATGTGCCCTTTGCAGTTGGGGCGCACGAATGATTCATCGCCTTGACCGATCCGGTACGGTGCGCATCTGTCCGATCCAAAGCGCCCTTGGCAGTGCGCTCTTGCGGCATTACGGGCTTGTCGCCGAAGACCCGGCCAGCTGGCTGTTCATCGAAGACGGGATGGCCTATGCCGACTTTGACGCAGTTGCACAGGCGGGCCGCCGTTTCGGGGGGATTGCAAGTCTCGCCCGGGGTCTGATGCTGTTTCCCGGACCTGCGCGCGCATGGCTGTATTAGCGGGTGGCCAGAAACAGATACGCCCTGTTCGGGCGCGGCGACCTCTGTGCGCTTCCAGACCCTGCCTTTCAGCGAAGGCTCTTGCGATGAGGGTCCTGGTGCTGGGCGGTTACGGCGTTTTTGGCCAACGACTGGCGCAGTTGCTGCGGCGCGACGGGCATGACCTGACCATAGCGGGGCGAAACCTTGCATCGGCAAAGGCCGTTGCAGCGCAGCTTGGATGCAATGCGCTGCAGTTGGACCGGAACGGCGACATCTCGGCACTGTTCGGTCATGACGTTGTCATCGACGCAGCAGGACCGTTCCATGCGCAAGGCCCTGATCCCTATCGCTTTGCGCGCGCAGTGCTGGCGGCGGGGGCGCATTACCTTGACTTGTCGGACAATGCTGAATTCTGCTCCGGCATCATCGCCTTGGATCGCCAGGCGAAAGACGCAGGGCTTTGTGCCTTGTCCGGTTTGTCTTCGGTGCCGGGACTGTCCAGCGCAGCCGTTCGCGCGCTGACCGGAAGCGAGATTCCGCAGATCATCGACATTGCAATACTGCCTGGCAATCGCAGCCCGCGCGGCCTTTCGGTCATGACCTCGATCCTGACACAGGCGGGAAAGCCGTTTTCAGTCTGGACCGCGGGCAGGTGGGCAAAGGCCTGGGGCTGGTCTGATCCGAAAACCTACCGACTTCCCGATGGCACCATGCGTCAGGGCTGGCAGATCGAGGTGCCGGACACGCGGCTGTTCCCCCGGCATTTCGGGGCAAGTACCGTGATCTTCCGCGCCGGCCTTGAACTCTCCATCATGCGATATGGCCTTGCGCTTTTCGGGCTGTTGCGCCGGCGGCTGCCCATCCGGGTAACACCTTTTCTTGTCCGGGCATTCCAGCTCGCGGCCGGGATGTTCTTGCCATTCGGCAGTGCGCGGGGCGGTATGTCCGTGATGGTCGTGACCGCAACCGAACGACACTTCTGGAGGCTCCTGGCAGAGCAGGGCGACGGACCCTTCATTCCAGGAGTGGCAATACGCGCGCTGCTTCGCCGTCCGTCCCTGCCCGCCGGGGCAAGGCCCGCGCTGGAGGTGATCACGCTGGACGAAGCTGAGGCGGCCATGACAGACCTGAAAGTGCGGTGTGAACGCGCAACAGAACCGCGCGCGCCGATCGTCCCGCAGGTGCTTGGCCCAGACTTCGAAATGCTGCCCGCGAATGTGCGCGCCCTTCATCTGAACGCAGAGGTCAGCACATGGCAGGGGTCCGCGACCGTCAGGCGGGGAAGCAGCCGATGGGGCCAATTCCTTGCAGCGGCCTTCGGTTTTCCGCCGGAAGCCGAAGCGGTGCCGGTTGAAGTCCGCAAAACCGTCACGGACGCGGGCGAAATCTGGTTTCGCAAATTCGGGGACCACAGGTTTCAGTCACGGATCATCCGGACGCAGAACGGGCTGACAGAAAGCTTTGGTCCCTTTGCATTCCGTCTTGCGCCGTTTGTCCGTGAGGGTGCCCTGCATTTTCCGGTTGCCGCAGCAAGGTTGGGGCCCCTGCCCTTGCCCCGCTGGCTTCTGCCGGGATCAGATGCCCGGGAGTTCGACAAGGACGGCACCGTCCGGTTCGACATCAGGCTGACGGCACCGATCACTGCAAGGCTGATAGTCCACTACACTGGCCAGCTCAGCGCAGTGGTGCCCGCGATCCCGTTTCATCCTGATGCGCCAGATCACCCCACCCTTGCGTGAGGACGGCCCCTCTGTTGGCGCCATGCCTTTCAGGGCAGGGCGGCTTTTCGAACGACGTCAGAAGGTCCCCGTCCGAAGCCCTGGCGTGGCGGGACGGCCCCTGAATGTCTGATCACCCCGTCAGGCCGTGTCGGGGTATTGGCGCAGTCCCTGTCGGACGCATGACGCGCAACTGGCCGCATCCCCGGCAATGCGGTCATGGCACTGTCCTTCCGGTTGCCGCGCCGGGAACGAAAGTCCGGCCAGGACCCGCCGGGAGCCGCCCGTGATCACGCGCTCATCCCAACACTGCCAGTTGCGCCTTGGGGCAATCAATCCCGGTAACCTGCCGTGACACGACCGCTGCCAGACCGGACCCAATCCTTGCAATACCGCGCCACAACACCATCCCTCGCCCTGCCCGCTGCCAACAACCCGACGAAAGAAGGACAGTCTGACACATCCCATCGCCGGTCAGATTGCCGCGCCCCGCGCCGGAACGGCATGGCCGCCGCATGGGCGCCCCGGCCGAAGAGGAGCCCGGCGCAGCCATGACGCACATGAACGGCTCGGTCTGATGATCAACCGCGGGACCGAATCGCGCGGCGCACGATGCTTCGCCAGCAGGCACAGGGCTGCAATGCCCCGGCATCCTCACATCCCCATCCGGGGGGGGGCGGTTGCGCGCGCCGCAGCCCTGCGCGCGTCAAGGCGCGCCGGCAGGACAATCCGGCGACAATGAAGCGGCGGTCATGGCCGAAGCCGCGTCGAAACAACTTCCCCCGTCGCGACACTGCCAAGGCTGCGCCTGCATGTTGCCTGCGTGCGGGTCCGCGTGGCCGTCCAGAACGTTTTCGCCGCCCGCGGCAGGTCCGTCGCGCAAGCTGTGGGATAAGTCCTCCCGGAAGAGAGAAGCCTCACCTGTCATCCGATCTGACCGACAGGACCCGGCAGGGCAAGACCAGGCCAGGCAGGCCGGGGTGCGTCGATTGAAACAAGCCGGCGGCATGGCGCTGTCGGATCAAAGAACCGGACCTGACCGCCCCGCTGCAACGCCGGTCATCTCCGCTGCAAGCAAGCAGGGCTGCGCGACGGTCCGGTGGCACTGCGATCTCCCCTTTTGCGCGTCATGCCACAATCATCCGCATCAGCCGGTCCTTTTCGCCGCTGTCGCGCGCTGCCGATACCGCATCGGCCAGCGCCTCTAGCGAGGCGATGGAGTGACCTGCGCGGAAGCTGTCGACATGGGGCAGCATGGCGCGGATGCCGCCCGCTTTCGGCGCAAAGCCATCCCAGCGCAGCAGGGGGTTGATCCAGATCAGGCGGCGGGCAGACAGGTGCAGCCGCTCCATTTCCCGCCCCAGATCGCCGCCCTCGTCGCGGTCCAGCCCGTCGGTGATCAGCAGCACCACCGCCCCCTGCCCCAGCACGCGCCGCGCCCAGTCGCGGTTGAAGGCATGCAGGCATGCGGCAATCCGGGTGCCGCCCGACCAGTCCTGCGCCTCGGACCCGGCGGCGGCCAGTGCCGCATCGACATCGCGCTGGCGCAGGTGGCGGGTGACATTGGTCAGCCGCGTGCCAAAGGTAAAGGCATGGACCCGTGCCCAGCCCTGCCCCTTGCGGTTGGCAACGGCATGGACAAAGTGCAGCACCATCCGCGAATACTGCGCCATGGAGCCGGAGATGTCGCAGATCACGATCAGGTTCGGCCAGCGCTGGCGGGGGGATTTGCGCAGGATGCGCGCAACCTCTCCGCCCTGGCGCAGCGAGGCGCGGAAGGTGCCGCGCCAGTCGGGCCGCGCGCCCAGCGCATCGGCCACCGTCCGGCGCGAGGGCAAGGGACGCACAGGAAGCGAAAGGCGGGCCAGCATCCGCCGCGCCCCGGCCATTTCCGCCGTGCTCATCTGTTCGAAATCCAGCGTGCGCAGGCGTTCTTCCGGCGACAGGGTAAAACGCGCGTCGATCTCGATCTCTTCCGGGGGAAGGTCCCGGTCGCCGGCCTCGGGCAGATCGCGCAGCGCCCCGTCCAGCAGGGCCTCTGCCGCGCGCTTTTCGGCGGGGGCCGCCGCGCGGTCATCCTGCACACCGCGCACCGCCGGCAGCATCAGGCTCATCATCTGTTCCAGATAGCGCGGGTCGCGCCAGAACAGGCGGAAGACCTGGGCAAAGACAGGACGGTGTTCGGGGCGGCTGACAAAGCAGGCGTGCAGCGTCCAGTAGAAATCGACCCGTTCGGAAAAGCCGGCGGCTTCGACCGCCCGGATCGCGTCCAGCACCCGGCCGGGGCCGATGGGCAGGCCCGCCTTGCGCAGCGCGCGGGCAAAATGGGCGATGTTGTGGCCCAGCTTGCCGTCGGCGGGCAGATCAAGGGCGGGGGCGTCAGCCATGGCCATATGCCGCAAGGGTCCGGGCCACGTTCTGGCGGTGGATCGCTGCATAGGGCGCGAACCAGCGCAGCGATCCGTCGGCCAACTGCGCGGCAATCACCTGATCCAGCGGCGTGTCCGCCAGGCCCGGCTCGGTGCGCAGCCGCATCAGCCAGCGGATGTAGGCGGCGGTCGCAGGCAGAAGTGAGGCGGCATAACCGCCCGCCGCGATAACCTCGGGCGCGCCGTGATTTGGCAGAACAGACTGCGGCACAAGTTCGGAAAGTCTCTCTATATCAGCTAGATGCACGCCAAAGCTCAGCGGATCGTCAACATAGGTGACGGTATCTTCAACGGTATCGCCAGCCAGAAGGATGCCGCTGTCGGCCAGCCAGACGACAGTGGCGTCATCGCTGTGGATATTGGCCTCGATCAGCCGCACCGACCGTCGGCCGATCTGCAGGTCCAGCACGTCTTCGAACACCCGTGTCGGCAGGATCAGGGGCGCAATCACGGGCGCCCCGCTTAGCATTCCGGCCTCGATCGCTGCACGGTCCCGCGTCAGATGCTGGAAGGTGCGGCGGTTGGCGATGATCTCGCAATCGGCAAAGACGCCGGTTCCGGCCACGTGGTCCAGGTGGCAATGGCTGAGCACGACCGTGAACCGGCGCACCCCCAACTCTTCCAGAGTGCGGCGGATCAGCCGGGCATGGGGCAGCGAGACATGGGTATCATAGACCAGCGCCGCCTCATCATCGACCAGCGCGTAAGACGCGATGCCCAGCGACAGCGCCCCGTCATCGACCCAGTTCGGGCCCTTGGCAAACCTCTGCCCCTTGATCCGGCCATCGTAGAAGGCGAAGAGGCCCGGATGAGGCTGCAGCACCCGGACATGCGCCGTCAGGTCTGTCATGCGACGGTCATGGTCTGGCGCACCTCATCCAGCAGGCGCTTTGCCTCGGACCCCTGGATCTTCTGGATGTCATCCTGATACTTCAGGATCGCGCCTAGCGTGTCGGCGATCACCTCGGGCGACAGGGCGATCACATCGAGCGCCAGCAGGCATTTCGCCCAGTCGATGGTTTCGGCCACACCGGGTTTCTTGAACAGGTCCTCACCGCGCAGGCGCTGCACGAAGGCCACAACCTCGGCGCTGAGACTGGCCGAGGTTTCCGGCGCACGGGCCTGCAGGATCTCCATCTCCCGCGGGAAGCTCGGGTAATCGACCCAGTGGTACAGGCAGCGGCGCTTCAGCGCATCATGCACCTCGCGCGTGCGGTTCGAGGTCAGGATGACGATGGGCGGCTCGGGGGCGACGATGGTGCCAAGCTCGGGGATCGTCACCTGGAAATCCGACAGCGCTTCCAGCAGGAAGGCCTCGAAAGGTTCATCCGTGCGGTCCAGCTCGTCAATCAGCAGCACCGGCGCGCCGCCCGCCTGCGGGCGCATCGCCTGCAGCAGGGGGCGTTCGATAAGATACGCTTCGGTGAACAGCTCTGTCTTCAGCGCATGGCGGTCCGCCCCGCCTGCCGCCTCGGCGGTGCGGATCGCGATCATCTGCTCGGCGAAGTTCCACTCGTAGACGGCGGAAGAGGCATCAAGCCCCTCATAGCACTGAAGCCGGATCAGGCGGCGGCCCAGGGCGGCGGCCAGCGCCTTGGCGATTTCGGTCTTGCCGGTGCCGGCCTCGCCTTCCAGAAACAGCGGGCGTCCCAGCCGCAGCGCCAGGAACACCACCGTGGCCAGCGGCCTGCCGCAGACATAGCGTTCCGCGGCCAGAAGCTGCTGCACAGCGTCGATGGATGCGATGGTTTTCAAGGCTTATCTCCCCCCGGGCCGATGGTGGCGGTGCCGCAGCGCAGGGTCAAGCCATGGTGCGCGGGAATGCGACCAAGGAAGGGGGGCATCGGCGGCGCGGCGCATCCCGAAGAGCGGGGCCCGTGATTCGCGCGGAGCCGCCACCCTGCCCCGCCCGGCAGGTCACCGACGCGCCGATGCTGTCCGCCGTCCGGGCCGACGGGCAGGTCTGGTGACCCTGGCCCTGCCGGATGGAGGGGGTCGGCACAGATCATTCCCGTGTCGGGCGACAGGCAGGGAAAGAGGACTCGCCTTCTGTCCGTGATCGGGTCATCCTTTCGCAGGAATGCCGCAATTCCTGCGTAAAACCGCTATTGCGTCTGGCGATGCCCCGGGTAAGACGCATATGCCCGCCGCTGTTGGTGATGGCTGTGCCGGATGACCCAGATGATCGATGACGCCGATGAGGGCAACGACCGGCCTCTGCGGGGCGGTGCGCAGCCGGACCGGGCCCAATGGCTTGCAGCAATCGAAAAGATTGGCAGGGATGCCGGGTTTTTCCGGACCATGGGCAACCGGCACTGGGCAG
>JADCEF010000115.1 GCA_020250445.1 Rhodobacter sp. | reverse complement strand
GCAATCGCCGCAGTAATGCGGTGCGCGTGCAGAACGCCCGCCGAGGGCCAAAGTCACCGGCCAGCGCCCGCCCCGCCCCCGGCGGGCGCTGGCCTGCATTGTTCCCGGACCTGCCGGTCACCAGGGCACCGTCCCGCGCTGGCGGGGGAAACGCGGGTCGCCTTTACCGTTCCCGCCCGGAGACGTGAACGCACTTTCACCGCTTCGCTGGCAGGGGCCATCGCCCCTGCCACAGCGCCACGCTGAACCCAGGCCAGCCGGGGGCCCAAAGCCCCCGGCCGACACCCGACGGGGGCGGGCCGGGGGCTGGTCTGCGTCATGCTTGCATGACGGGTCCTGTGCAGTGTTGGTTGCCAATCCAGCGGGCAAGCGCGGTGCATTTCCTTGCCCACCCGGAACGGCAGGCCACTTTGGCGGCATCAGGACGATGTTCCCACCCGGCACGCGGGGGGATGCTGTTTCGGCACCTTGTCGGGGGCCAGTCGGCGACGAAGCGTCAACCCCCCGCATCCGAGCGAAAGGCTTGCGCCAAAGACCGATCTGCGTATGCTGCGCCCGAGCAAGGAATGCCGCAGTGCAGAAACACGATCCCATCCTCGATCATGCGCTGATCACCCCTTCTGCGCGGATCGCCACCGTCACGCATGGCTGGCGGGCGAAATGCCTGCAGCGGCTGGTGCGGCTGGACATGCCGGTGCCGCAAACCGTGGCGCTGCCCGCAGGCACGGTGCGAGCCATCGCCCAGGGGGCAAGCGTTGACAGTGACGGCATCCTGGCGCTGTTCGGCCCGGCCCCTCTGGTGTCGGTGCGCCCCAGCCCAGAAAATCCCGATTGGGGCGGGCCGGCCACGGTGCTGAACATCGGGCTGAACGCGGCGCGCCACCGGGCACTGGTTGCCACCCACGGGGTCGAGGCGGCCGATACGCTGTATCTGCGCTTTATCCAAAGCTATGCCACCCATGTGGCGCGGCTGGACCCGGACATGTTCGATGCGCCGGTCCCCTCGGCAGACGCGATCCGCGATGCGCTGCGCGCCTATGAGGCGGAAATGGAAGACCCCTTCCCGGAAGACCCCGCCAGACAGTTGTCCGAAGTGCTGCGGTCCATGGCCCGCGCCTGGGAAGGCACCTCGGCCCGGCTTTTGCGCCAGGCCAAGGGGGCACCGGAAAACGGCGGGCTGGGCCTTGTGGTGCAGGCCATGGTCCAGGGCATCGGGCTGGGCATCTCCGGCTCTGGCGTGATCCAGTTCGTCGATCCGGTCACCGGCCTGCCGCAGGTCACCGGGCGCTACCTGGAGCAAAGCCAGGGCCGCGATGCCCTGCGCCGCGACGGCGCGATCTATCTGACCCGCGATCCGCGCGGCCTGTCGCTGCAAGAGGTGGCTCCTGGGGTCTTCGCGCAGTTGCTGGGCTACGGCACGGTCACCCGCACCCGGCTGCGCGAGGAAATGCAGATCGAATTCACCATCGAGGATGGCCGTCTGGCGGTGCTCGATGCGATCAAGGTGGCGCGCTCGCCCCGCGCCGGGCTGCGCATCGCGGTGTCGCTGGCCGATGACGGCATCATCACCCGCAACGAGGCGGTGCTGCGGGTAGAGCCGGGGTCGCTGCCCGAGCTTCTGCACCATCAGGTCGATCCGCGCGGGCCCCGCGACCGCTTCGTGCGCGGCATTGCCGCCTCGCCGGGGGCGGCCACGGGGCGGATCGTGTTTTCTTCCGACGCGGCGCAGGCCAGCGCGGCGCGGGGCGAGCCCTGCATCCTGGTGCGCCGCGAAACCGCGCCCGAAGACATCCGCGGCATGCATTCCGCCGCCGCCGTGCTGACCGAACGCGGCGGCATGACCAGCCATGCGGCGGTCATTGCGCGCGGCATCGGCCTGCCCTGCGTCGTGGGGGCGTCCGATCTGCGGCTTGACGCCCGCGACAGGCGTCTTGTGGCCCCCGATGGCCGGATTTTCGCCGAGGGCGATATCATCACCATCGACGGAACCGCCGGAGAGGCGCTGGCCGGGGCCGCCGAAATGCTGGCCCCGGCGCTGGACGACGCCTTTCGCCAGCTGCTGTCCTGGGCCGATGCGGTGCGCGACATCGGCGTGCGCGCCAATGCCGATACCCCCGCCGATGCCCAGACCGCGCGCACCTTTGCCGCCCAGGGCATCGGCCTGTGCCGCACCGAACACATGTTCTTCGAAGAAGACCGTCTGGTCGTGATGCGCGAGATGATCTTTGCCGATACGGCAAAAGACCGGGCTGCGGCCCTGGCGCGGCTGCTGCCGATGCAGCGCGAGGATTTCATCCAGCTTTTCGACATCATGCAGGGGCTGCCGGTCTGCATCCGCCTGTTCGACCCGCCGCTGCACGAATTCCTGCCGCGCAGCCGCGAAGGCCTGCGCGACCTGGCCGAGGCGCTGGACATTCCCCTGTCTGCCGTCACCCGCCGCGCCGAGGCCCTGTCCGAGGTGAACCCGATGCTGGGCATGCGCGGCGTCCGCCTGGGCGTGGTGCTGCCCGAAATCTATGCCATGCAGGCGCAGGCGATTTTCGAGGCGACGGTCGAGGTCGGCCGGCGCGGGGCCGCCGTGGTGCCGGAAATCATGATCCCGCTGGTCTCTGCCCGGCGCGAGGTGGAACTGGTCAAAAGCCATGTCGATGCCGTGGCCGCCACCGTGCGCATCCGCACCGGGCGCAGCTTTGACTACAGGCTGGGCGTCATGGTGGAAACGCCCCGCGCCGCCCTGCGCGCGGGCGAGATTGCCCAGCATGCCAGCTTCCTGTCCTTCGGCACCAATGACCTGACGCAGATGACCTACGGATTGTCGCGCGACGATGCCGGGCGGTTCATGAACACCTATGTCCAGCAAGGGGTCTTTCCCGAAGACCCGTTCCACATCCTTGATGTCGATGGTGTGGGTGAATTGCTGCTGATCGGGGCCGGCCGGGGCCGGGCCACGCGGCCGGACCTGACCCTGTCGATCTGCGGCGAACATGGCGGCAATCCGGAATCCATCGGCTTTTGCCGCAGGGCCGGATTCGACTATGTCTCTTGCTCGCCCTACCGGGTTCCCCAGGCCCGCCTTGCCGCCGCGCATCTGGCGCTGCTGGACCGGGGCTGCGACGATGCCGGCTGAAAGGCCGGCCCGGGGCCGCGCCGCGCGCCGGCCGGACATGGCATGACCCGCCCGATTGGGGGCGGACAACGCGCTTGCGCCGGGCCGGGAAACCCGCTGTTTCGCGCACGGGGCCGGGGCCGGTGGCGCAGGGCGGCCGCTTCTGCGCCATGTCGCGGCCCTTGCCTTGGCTGCCGCCCTTGGGATAGGGCGCAGGCGCCGGGGATGCTACCCTTGCCGCATCCGCGCGGGAGAACCGATGACCACCGATATCCGCCTTGCCTTTGCCCACCCCGAAGAGCGGGCCGAGGCCAGCGCAGGCGCTGACCCGCGCGACAGGATCAGTCTGCGCGGCCATGTGGTCGAGGTGGATATCGGTGCCTTCCAGCAGGAACGCGGGCAGCGCCAGCGTGTGCGCTTTGACGTGGTGGTCGAGGTGCGCCCCCATCCCGCCCCGCTGCAGGATGATGTCGACCGCATTCTGTCATACGACCGCATCACCGAAGCCATCGCGGCAGAACTGGCATCCGAACGCCTGAACCTGCTGGAAACGCTGGCCGAACGGATCGCCGAGCGCATCCTGGCGGAACCCCATGCCATGCGCGCCTTCGTGCGGATCGAAAAACTGGATCGGGGGCCGGGTGCGCTGGGGGTGGAGATTGTCCGCTCGCGCGCCGAAGTGCCGGTGCGCGCGGCGGATGACGGCGCGGCGCTGCATCCGGTCGTGGTGTTCTTCGACAACGCCAGCCTGGCCGCGCCCGATCTTTCGGCGCGGCTGGACGCCCTGCAGCAGCGGGGCGCGCCGGTGATCCTGACCGTTGGCCTGCCGGACCTGGCCCGCGCCCGCACCGGGCACCGGCCCACGCAGCGGCGCATTGACCTGCTGGCGATCGAACAGAACGCCTGGGTGCTGGCCGCGCGCGATCCGCGCTGCCTTGTGGTGGCGACACGGACCGAGATTGACTGGGCGATGAAGAACGGGCGCATGATTGTCTGGGCACCGTCCAAGCTGGTGCTTGATGCGGTGGACGGACCCAAAGGCAGCGATCCGGTGGCTTTGGCGCTGTGGCTGGCCGAACATCTGGCGGCGCAATGCCTGGTGCTTCACGGCGCTGTAACAGGTCCGGCAGGAAGCCGCGTGCCCATCGAACGCGGCTGAGCGCATGTCTTGCCAAGCGGCCCGGACCGGGGCATGGCTGGATCATGGCATATTACCGCCCCATCGCGATGACCGACATCGCCCGTCCGCCGCGGGCCCTGGCGCTTGCCGGGGGACGCTGCTGGTTTGCCCAGGTCGAGGTCCTGGACCGGGGCCGCCCGGCACGGCTGGCCCCTGTGTCCGAGGTGCCAGACGCGGTGCTGGCCCGCCTGACCGCGCCGCGCGCGCCCCTGGCGGGGCTGGCCATGGACCGCCCGCAGATCATGGGCATCCTGAACGTGACGCCTGACAGCTTTTCCGACGGCGGGCGGTTCCTGGACCCGGCGGCAGCCCTGGCGCAGGCGCGGGTCCTGGCAGCCGAAGGGGCGGCCCTGCTGGACATCGGCGGCGAAAGCACGCGGCCAGGTTCTGCCGAGGTGCCGGTGGCGGAAGAGATCGCCCGCACCGCGCCGGTGATCGCGGCGCTGCGGGACGCGGGCCTGCCCCTGTCCATCGACACGCGCAAGGCCGGGGTGGCACGCGCGGCGCTGGCGGCGGGGGCGGGCATGGTGAACGATGTCTCGGCGCTGACCTTTGATGCCGGTCTGGCCGGGGTGGTGGCGGCGGCAGGCGTGCCGCTGGTGCTGATGCATGCGCAAGGCACGCCCGCCACGATGCAGGACGCCCCGGCCTATGACGATGTGCTGCTGGACGTCTACGACTGGCTTGAGCATCGCATCGCGGTGGCCGCGGGTGCGGGCATCGCGCGCGGGCGGATCGTGGTGGACCCCGGCATCGGCTTTGGCAAGACGGCGGCGCATAATCTGGCGCTGATCCGGGGGCTGTCGCTGTTCCACGGGCTGGGCTGCCCGGTGCTGCTGGGTGCCTCGCGCAAGCGGTTCATCGGGACGATCAGCGGCCAGGAGCGGCCCGACCGGCGCGTGGCCGGGTCGCTGGCGGTGGCGCTGGCGGCGGCGGCACAGGGGGTGCAGCTGCTGCGGGTCCACGATGTGGCCGAAACCCGGGCGGCGCTGGCCCTGTGGCGGGCAATCCTGGCAGGAGATCTGACATGACGCGGAACCTCTTCGGCACCGACGGCGTGCGCGGCACCGCCAATACCCATCCGATGACCGCCGAAATGGCGCTGCGGCTGGGCGAGGCGGCGGGGCGGTTTTTCCGGCGCGACGGCAAGGGCGCGCACCGGGTGGTGATCGGCAAGGACACGCGGCTGTCGGGATATATGCTGGAAAACGCGCTGACGGCGGGGCTGACCGGCACGGGCATGAACGTGCTTTTGCTGGGGCCGGTGCCGACGCCGGCGGTGGGGTTCCTGACGCGGTCGATGCGCGCCGACCTTGGCGTGATGATCTCGGCCAGCCACAACCCCCATCAGGACAACGGCATCAAGTTCTTCGGCCCCGACGGGTTCAAACTGTCCGACGAGGCCGAGCAGCAGATCGAGGCGCTGGCCGGGGGGCAGGTCACCCTGGCCCCGCCCGAAGAGATCGGGCGCGCCCGGCGGATCGAGGATGGGCGCGGGCGCTATCAGGAATATGCCAAGACCACCTTCCCTGCGGGGCTGCGGCTGGACGGGCTGAAGGTGGTGATCGACTGCGCCAATGGCGCGGCTTACCGCGCCGCCCCCGAAGTGCTGTGGGAACTGGGGGCAGAGGTGATCCCGGTGGGGGTGGCCCCCAACGGCACCAACATCAACCTGAACTGCGGCTCCACCCATACCGAAACGGCGGCGCAGGCGGTGGTGGCCCATGGCGCGGATGTGGGCATTTGCCTCGATGGCGATGCCGACCGGGTGATGATCCTGGACCAGACCGGCCGGGTGGCCGACGGCGATCAGATCATGGCGCTGCTGGCGGGCCGCTGGGCCGACGAGGGGCGCCTGAACGGCGGCACCCTGGTGGCAAGCGTCATGTCGAACCTTGGGCTGGAGCGGTTCCTGACCGGGCGGGGCCTGCGGCTGGAACGGGCCCCCGTGGGCGACCGCTATGTGGTCGAGGCGATGCGGCGGGGGGGGTGGAACCTGGGCGGCGAGCAATCGGGCCATATCGTGATGACTGATTATGCCACCACCGGCGACGGGCTGATCGCTGGCTTGCAGTTTCTGGCCGAAATGGCCCGCACGGGACAGCCCGCCAGCGCCCTGGTGCAAAGCTTTGAGGTGGTGCCGCAACTGCTGCAGAACGTGCGCTACGGCGCGGGGGCAGAGCCGCTGGCATCGCCTGCCGTGCAGGCGGCAATCCGGGGCGCCGAGGCGCGGCTGACCGGGCGGGGGCGGCTGCTGATCCGCAAATCGGGCACCGAGCCCCTGATCCGGGTCATGGTCGAATGCGAGGATGAGGGCGTGCTGGCCGAGGTGATGGACGGGATTGTGGCGGCGCTACGGGCGGCGGTGTGAGGGGGTGCCATTCGGCGGGGAAAGATTATAAGGCATATCAAGTTGTTACGGAGAGGTGGTGGGGGTCAGGGGCATTGGCTGCGACAGAGACGACAATCGGCCCAGACCATCCGCACCGAAATTCTCTCTTGGTGAATTGCGCAAGATCAAGGCGTCACCAACGCGCTTCTGCAAGGCTGATCCGATATCCAGCCCAAGGAGGTCACGGTGAAAACCAATCAAACCCCGTTCAATGATCCATCCGACAACACGACCGGCTGTTGCCCGCGTTTCAATGCAAAAGGCTGGGATGGCCAGACCCTGCACTTCAAGGACAAGCCCTTTGTCCGTGCGACCACCCATTCCGTGGCACATCTGCCGATTGACATGGGCAAGGTCTTTTCCCGCGTGCTGGCCAACATCAACGCCGCCCATGCGGTGGACCCTGCGCATTCGATCGTGATGTCGCGCGACCTTTCGGCCTTTTCCGCCGAGCACCTCTTTGCGGTCAACGCCGACGTTCCCGGTGAAGAAAGGGTCACGCTTTCCGGCGAGTATGTGACCAAGGTGTTCGAGGGGCCTTTTTCCCAGGTCAGAAAGTGGCATGACGAGATGCAAGACCTTGCGAAGGAAAAAGGCCGCACTGCAAAGTCGGTGTGGTTTTACTATACGACCTGCCCGAAATGCGCCAAGGTCTATGGCAAGAACCCGGTCGTCGGACTGGTCGAACTGGGTGCTGCCGCTTAGCCGCGATGCGGTCTGCAGGAGCAATGAACGTCAAAGCGGGTTACCCCTCACCCCGCCGCAAACCCATTCTCCACAAACAGATGCGCCCCCTTCACAAAGCGCGCCGTGTCGCTGGCCAGGGGCAGCGCTGCCTGCGCCACCTCCACCGGTGTGCCGATGCGGCCCTGGGCGGTGGCGGTGGCGGCGTCGGAAACGTCGACGCCAGGGGCCTGCAGGGCGGCCACCTCCCTCAACCCGTGCAGGGTCCGGTGACGCGGGGGCAGACAGCGTTGCAGCGGATGCCCCGGTCGCGGAGTGCCACGGCGGCGGCGCGGGCAAAGCTGTGGGCGGCGTCCATGGTGGGGACATGCAGCCCCCCATCCCCGGGGGGGGGCCGGTCACGGGCGGGCTAGCCGGGTGGGCATCGCCGGGCCGCCCCCGGCGGCGATCCTGGCGGGCAGTGCGGCCCCGGCCATCCGGTATACCGACCTGACGGTGACGGCATGCGGCCCCTCCCGCTGCTGGCCGGTCGTCGCCGGACAAGGGCTGGATCACGATCATGCCCACGCCGCCCCGCCCCTTCGGTGACGGGCAGCACGCTGTCCACAGTCGGCGGACGGCAAGGGTGCCGCGCCTGACGGGGGCCGCAGAGCGCAGGCGCGCACCCTGTGGTGCCCCGCAAGATTTCGGCCGGGGCCTGCTTTGCCCGAAGCCACTTTCCCTTTCCGCCGGTTGCGCGCGCACAGGGTGCTAGGAAGCATCCCCGCCGCGTGCCGGACAGGAATGTTATCCTGATCCGCCGCAAAGGCGGCCCCCGTTCCGGGCGGGCCAGGAAACGCAGCGCGTTTCGCCACCCCGTCAGGGGCCACGGCACCTCAGGGGCGTTCCCGCTAGCGCAGCGCAGGCCAGCGCCCGGCCCGGCGGGGGCGAAGTGCCCGCCGATGGCGGGTCGGCCGCAAGGGGCATCAGCGTGGCGCAGGGCAAAGGCGATGGTCTTTGCCAGAGGGACCGGGCCTTCCGGACTGCAAAGGAACCGCGCCTTGCCCGGCGGGATCAGGCACCGCACTGCCCTGCCAGCCTGTCCCCGCAGACGGTGCCTGCCAGCACATGCCTTGCGTTGCGGCAACCGGCGTGTGCGGGCGAACCTGCGTTTCCTTTCGGCAGGATGTGATCTAAAGTTGCCCCGATGCCGGTGAATGCCGCCACGCCCGACAGAAGGTCACATGCCCGAACGCACGGATACCGAAAGCCGCAAGTTGTTGCGCCGTCTGCGTGATACCCTGGCCGAACCCGGTCAGGGGCAAGAGCGGCTGGACAGGATCACCCATCTGATCGCGGATTCCATCGGCACCGAAGTTTGTTCCATCTATCTCTTCCGCGACTCTGAGACGCTGGAACTTTGCGCCACCGAGGGGTTGAAGCGCGAGGCGGTCCACAAGACCCGCATGAAGCTGGGCGAAGGGCTGGTGGGGCGCGTGGCGCGCACCACCACCCCGGTCAACACCGGCAATGCGCCCGCCGAGCGCGGCTTCCGCTTCATGCCTGAAACGGGGGAGGAGATTTATTCCTCGTTCCTGGGCGTGCCGATCCAGCGGGTCGGCGAACGGCTGGGCGTGCTGGTGGTACAGTCCAGGACCGCCCGCCAGTTTTCCGAAGACGAGGTCTATGCCCTGGAAGTGGTGGCCATGGTGCTGGCCGAGATGGCCGAACTTGGCGCCTTCACCGGCGAGGGCGAGGCGATGTCGGCCAAGCACAAGCAGCCGGTGCTGTTCCGCGGCGCCGCCGGGCAGGAAGGGGCAGCCGAAGGGCGCGTCTGGCTGCACGAGCCGCGCGTGGTGGTGACAAACCCGGTGGCCGATGATCCGGTGGCGGAAACCGAACGGCTGCGCGCCGCCGTGGGGCAGTTGCGCGTGTCGGTCGATGACCTTTTGTCGGTGGAAACGCTGGACAAGGAACAGGTCGCGGTGCTGGAAGCCTATCGCATGTTCGCCCATTCGCGCGGCTGGCTGCGCCGGATGGAAGAGGATATCGCGGCGGGCCTTTCCGCCGAGGCGGCGGTGGAAAAAGAACAATCCACCGCGCGCAGCCGCTTGGAACAGGTGGGCGATGCCTATCTGCGCGAGCGCCTGCATGACCTGGATGATCTGTCCAACCGCCTGCTGCGCATCCTGACCGGCCAGGGCAGGGATACCGGGGCGGCGATGCCGGAAAACCCGGTGCTGGTCGCCCGCAACATCGGCCCGGGCGAGTTGCTGGAATACGGGCGCAAGCTGCGCGGCGTGGTGCTGGAAGAAGGCTCGGTCGGCAGCCATGCCGCCATTGTCGCCCGCGCGCTGGCAATTCCGCTGGTCATCCACGCCGAACGGATCACCTCCGAGTCGCTGAACGGCGACCCCGTTCTGGTGGACGGGGATCAGGGCATCGTGCATCTGCGCCCCGATGAAAAGGTGACCCACGCCTTCCGCGAGAAAATCGCCATGCAGGCAGAGGCGCAGGTCCGCTATGCCTCTTTGCGGGGTCTGGCGGCACAGTCGAAATGCGGCACGGTAACGGCGCTGCATATGAACGCAGGGCTCATGGCCGACCTGCCCAGCCTGGAAGGCTCGGGTGCCGAAGGGGTGGGGCTGTTCCGCACCGAATTGCAGTTCCTGGTGCGCAGCCAGATGCCGAAGCGCAGCGAGCTGGCGGCGATCTATTCGCGCGTGCTGGACGCCGCCCGGGGCCGCCGCGTGGCCTTCCGCACGCTGGACATCGGATCGGACAAGGTCCTGCCTTACATGAAACCGCAGGACGAGCCGAACCCGGCGATGGGCTGGCGGGCAATCCGGGTGGGGCTGGACCGGCCCGGCGTGCTGCGCATGCAGTTGCAGGCGCTGATCCGCGCCGCCAACGGGCGCAAGCTGACGGTGATGTTTCCCTTCATCGCCCAGCCGGACGAATTCACCGCCGCCCGTGCCCATCTGATGCGCGAGCTGGACCGCGAGGCAGCCCTTGGCCATGTGGTCCCCGAAAGCGTCGAGGTGGGCGCGATGCTGGAAACACCCTCGCTGGCCTTTGCCCCCGACGGCTTTTTCGGGATGGTGGATTTCATCTCGATCGGGGGCAATGACCTCAAGCAGTTCTTCTTTGCGGCCGACCGCGAGAACGAGCTGGTCCGGCGGCGCTACGACACGCTCAACAGCGGGTTCCTGCAGTTTCTTGACCACATCGTGCGCCGCTGTGCCAAAGCCGGAACACCCCTGTCCTTCTGCGGCGAGGATGCCGGCCGCCCGCTAGAGGCGCTGTGCCTGGCCGCCATGGGCCTGCGCATGCTGTCGATGCGCCCGGCCTCGGTCGGGCCGGTCAAAAGCCTGCTGCGCCGGATGGATCTGGCCGAAGTGCGCGGCGTGATCGACGCCGCCATCGCCTCGGGCGCGCAATCGGTGCGCCCGCAGATCACAGAGTGGCTGGCGGCGCAGCCCGAGTGATGCTTCGCCCTGCGCCCCGCTTGGGCGGGCCTGCGCCCCCTTGGCCCGAAGAATGAAGGCCGCCGTCCCCGCCGTAGCGGGGATAACACCCCCCAAGAACCGCTCTGCAGGCCGTTTCTGCGCCCTGGACGGGAAGAAGGCGTTCATCGCAACGGGTCCCGCCAGGGTCCTGCGGCAAGCCCGCCGGGCCAATCAGCCGCGCGTCACCCGCACCGGCTGCACCGCCTTGCCAAAGGCTGCAATCACCCGTTCCGCGCCGTGGCGTTCCGACAGGCGCAAAAGGCCAAAGCGCACATGCGCCACTTCGCGGTAATAGCCCAGAAAGGCCGCGTTCAGCCCGGCCCCTGCCACCGCCCCCAGCACCGGCACCGCCTGCGCCATCAGCTTTTGCCCCAGCGCCGTGGCCAGGCGCGGCGCAACGCCCGCCAGCACGCGCTGCAGCGCCGGCCCCGTGACCACCATCCGGGCACCCAGAAACCCGGTGTTCACCCCGTCATCCGTCGCCAGCGGGCTTCCGGCGGCAAAGACACGCAGCGCCTCCAGCCGGATTGCCGGATCATCGGGATCAAACCCTTCCTCGGCAGCCGCGCGCCGGATGGCATGCAGGATCACCGCGATCGTCACCGGCAGTTCGGCGATCGAGGTGGCAAGCCCGCCTGCCCCGCCCGCAGCCCCCGTCAGCGCCGCCAGCGCCATCGGCCCGCGCGGACCAAGGTCGGGCGCGTGCCGACCGCTGGCGGCCAGATGATAGGCCTTCTCCAAGGCCACGCGCGTCACCGTTTCGATCCGCGCCCGAACCTCGGGCGGCAGCGCGCCAAGCCGGTCTTCAACCCGGCCACCCAGGCGGTTCATCAGCGAAATGACCGGCCCGTTGGCCCGGCGGTAGCGCGCGGCCAGCAGCGCGATCTCCGCAGACGGATCCTCACGCAGGGCAGGAAGCGGGGCGGCAGCAGTTTTGTTCATCACATAAACGTAGGAAGCCCCGGCCCCCTGCGCAATGCCCTATTCAACGGCGGCCTTCCCGACCGGCCCGGTAACCCCGGCCCAGGCCCCCGGAACCAGTTCAATCCCCAGCACCCGCGCCGGATTCGTGGGCGGCGGCATGATCACATCCGGCAGGGGGCGAAAGCCAAAGCGCCCGTAATAGGGCGCATCCCCCACCAGCATCACCCGGGTCCAGCCCAGACGGCGCGCCTCGGTCAGGCATTCGTGAATCAGAAACCCGCCCAGACCTTCGCCCTGCCGCGTCGGGTGCACGGCCACCGGCCCCAGCAGCAGCACAGGCTGCCCGGCCACCTGCACCGGCCAGAACCGGATCGCCGCCGCAAGGACGCCGTCGGCATCGCGCAGGACATGGCACAGGCCCGCCACCATGGGCACCCCGTCGCGCAGCCGGTAGGACGACAGCGCGGTGCGCCCCGGCGCGAAGCACAGGTCCAGAAGGGCCTCAACCTCCCACCAGTCGTCGGCGGTTTCCTCTTCCAGGCGGTACACGGCAGCCTATCCCGAATCTTCTGGATGCGCGGGTAACATGGGGCTAAGCAGCGGGCAAACCCCGATGAGGTCTTCCATGTTCTACCGCCCCGCCGAAGGGCACGGCCTGCCGCACAATCCGTTCAATGCCATCATCACCCCGCGCCCGATTGGCTGGCTGTCCACAACCGGGCCGCTGGGCGACAATCTGGCACCCTATTCATTCTTCAACGCCGTGGCCTATGTGCCGCCACAGGTGATGTTCGCCTCGACCGGCATCAAGGATTCGGTCCGCAACATCCGCGAAACAGGTGTCTTCTGCGTGAACATCGTCGAAGAGGCGATGCTGCACGCCATGAACGAAACCTCGGCCCCGGTACCGCGCGATGCGGATGAATTTGCCCTGAACGGTCTGCGCAAGCAGCCCTGCACCACCATCCCCTGCCCGCGGCTTGACGGCGCGCCTGCATCGCTGGAATGCACCCTCGTTCAGGAAATTGCATTGCGCGGCACCGATAACATCCTGATCCTGGGCGAGGTGACGGGCATCCATCTGCGCGACGATTGCATCGTGGACGGGCGTTTCGACGTGACGCGCTTTCACCCCGTCGGCCGTCTGGGCTATCTGGACTATGCCATTGTCCGCGACGTGATCTCGCTTCCCCGTCCCGACCTGCGCTGACGCCCCGATTATCTGTTCAAAAATGTTCCCGCCGGAGGCCCCGCGCAGGAACCGGGCCAGCCTTTCGTCCTGTGCCTTTCCTATCTGCACAACTGCCCCTAGTCTTGTCCGGCAACGTTACGGGGGGCGGCCATGCAGACAGGAACCATGATCGGCGTGATCGGCGGATCGGGCCTGTACCGGATCGACGGGCTGGAAGGGGCAAGCTGGATCACGGTGAAAACCCCCTGGGGGGATCCGTCCGACGAGGTGCTGGTCGGGCGTCTTGACGGCATTCCGATGGCCTTCCTGCCGCGCCATGGCCGGGGCCATGTCCATTCCCCCACCAAGGTGCCCTACCGCGCCAATATCGATGCCATGAAACGCCTGGGTGTGACCGACCTTATCTCGGTCTCGGCCTGCGGGTCTTTCCGCGAAGGCTTTGCACCGGGCGACTTCGTGATTGTCGACCAGTTCATCGACCGCACCTTCGCCCGTGAGAAATCCTTTTTCGGCACCGGCTGCGTCGCCCATGTCAGCCTGGCGCATCCTACCTGCCCCCGCCTGGGCGCGGCCTGCGCCGGGGCGGCGCGGGCCGAAGGCATCACGGTGCATCAGGGCGGCACCTATCTGTGCATGGAAGGCCCCCAGTTTTCCACGCTGGCCGAATCGCGGATGTATCGCGGCTGGGGCTGCGACGTGATCGGGATGACCAACATGCCCGAGGCCAAACTGGCGCGCGAGGCCGAGCTGTGCTACGCCTCTGTCGCCATGGTCACGGATTACGACTGCTGGCACCCCGGCCATGGCGCGGTGGATGTGGCGCAGGTCATCGCCGTGCTGACCGGCAATGCCGCCCGCGCAGGCGGCATGCTGGCACGCCTGCCCGCCCTGCTTGGGCCCAGCCGCGCCCCCTGCCCGCATGGCTGCGACCGCGCGCTCGACTTTGCCGTGATGACCGCGCCCGACCGGCGCGATCCGGCGCTGCTGGCAAAGCTGGATGCCGTCGCAGGCCGCGTGCTGGGATAGCGCGCCCGCGCCTATCCCCCTTACGCCCCCCTTTCCGCTGTTGAACAAGGCAAAGACCGACTCATGAAGAAGACCGTCAAGGACTATATCCGCACCATCGTCGATTTCCCGCACGACGGAATCCTGTTCCGCGACGTGACCACACTCTTTTCCGATGCGCGCGGCTTTCGCATGGCAATCGATCAGCTGCTCACACCCTATGCCGGGCTGCGGATTGACAAGGTGGCCGGGCTCGAGGCGCGCGGCTTCATCCTGGGCGGGGCGGTGGCGCATCAGCTTTCGACCGGCTTCGTGCCGATCCGCAAGAAGGGCAAGCTGCCCGGACGGACCATCGCGCAAAGCTATACCCTGGAATATGGCGAAGCGGTGGTCGAGGTGCATGACGATGCCATGCAACCCGGCGAAACCGTGCTGCTTGTCGATGACCTTCTGGCCACCGGCGGCACCGCCGAAGCGGGCATCCGCCTGATCGAGCGGCTGGGGGCGCAGGTCATCGGCTGCGCCTTTGTCGTGGACCTGCCCGATCTTGGCGGGCGTGCCAGACTGGAAGCAATGGGGATGGAGGTGCACGCGCTTTGCGCCTTTGACGGGCACTGACCGCTCAATTCCGGTCCCGCGCTAACGCTTTGGCAATCGAATCGGCCTAGCTCTGACGGGGTCCGGCAGATCACCGGACGACACTCGCACCATGTTGTAACCCCACACTCCAAAAGTCCCCGCCGATTCAGCCCGGCGGGGCAAACCCAGCGGGGTGCGGTCCCCGCCCCCTACCCCGCCGCCTGGCCGCGCAGAACGGCCCCGGGGTTCATGATGCCACCAGGGTCCAGCGCCGCCTTGATCGCGCGCATTGCCGCCAGCTTTGCCGGATCGCCGTAGCGTTCCAGATCCTTCACCTTCAGCCGCCCGATGCCATGCTCGGCGCTGACCGATCCGCCCATGGCATGGACCATATCATGCACCAGCCGCTTCACCGGCTCGCGCAGCGCCGCATCATCGGCGCGGGTCCGTCCGCGCTGCGGGAAGACGTTGTAATGCAGGTTGCCGTCGCCCAGATGCCCAAAGCAGTTGATCCGCACATCGCCCAGCGCCCGCAGCGCAGGCCCGGCGCGCGCGATGAAGTCCGGTATCGCCCCCAGCGGCAGCGAGATATCGTGGCTGGAAATGGCCCCGATCCGCCGGTTCGCCTCGGGGATCATCTCGCGCAGGTGCCAGAACGCATCGCGCTGCGTCTGCGAGGTGGCGATCAGCCCGTCGGTGACAAGGCCCGCCCCGGCCCCCTCTGCGAACAGATCCTCCAGCGCCGCCCCGGGCGACAGGCCTTCGGGCAGCCCCACCTCCACCAGCACCATCCAGTCGGGCGGGTCGGCAAAGGGCTGGCGCAGCTGCGGCAGCACCTCGGCCAGGAATTGCAGGCCGGTCCCGCCAATCAGCTCGAAGGCGGTGATCAGCCCGCCCAGCCGCGCTTCGGCCCGCGACAGCAGCGCCAGTGCCGCGGCGGGGCCGGGCACCGCCAACAGGGCGGTGCCTTCGGCCGCCGGCACCGGATGCAGCCGCAGGCTGGCCGCCGTGATCACGCCCAGCGTGCCTTCGGCCCCGATCAGCAGGTGCCGCAGGTCATAGCCGGTGTTGTCCTTGCGCAGCCGCTTCAGCCCGTGCAGCACCGACCCGTCCGGCAGGACCGCCTCGATCCCCAGGCACAGGTCGCGCGCATTGCCATAGCGCAGCACGTTGACCCCGCCCGCATTGGTCGACAGCACCCCACCAAGGCACGCCGACCCCTGCGAGGCCAGCGTCAGCGGAAACCGCCGGGCCACGGCCTGCGCATGGGCCTGGGCCTGCGCCAGCGTCATTCCGGCCTCGACAACCATCGCATGCTCGTCCGGGTAGATCGCCCGCAGCGCCGCCATGCGGTCCAGCGACAGGATCAGCGGCGCGGGACCGTCCTGCATCACCTGCCCGCCGACAAGGCCGGTCCCGCCGCCCCAGGGGATGATGCCCACCCCGGCCCCGGCGCAGGCCCTGACGATCACCGCCACCTCCTCCACCCGGCGCGGCCGGGCGACAGCCGCGCCAACGCCCTGCCAGCGCCCGCGCGGTTCGCTCAGAAAGCGCGGCTCGACCGCGCCCAGCGTGCCCTCCGGCAGGCGCGCGGCAAGATCGGACAGAAAGGCAGGCCCGGCGGGGATCACGCTCATGACCCCGCCTGCCGAAGCAGACCCGCGGTGCAAGCCGTCAGTTCAGCCACGACGGCTCCAGCACCAGGATCGTCGGCTGCGACGGCAGGTCGGTCAGCGCCACCTCCAGGCTGCTGGTCCCCGCCCGCACGACCGGAAAGGCACCGTCCATATCGGCCAGAAACCGCTCCAGCGAGGCACCGGAAAACCAGTGCATCGGCAGCACCACGGATGACCGCAGACGCTTGACCACCCCGGCCATGCTGGCGGTGTCCATGGTATAGCCGCCGTCCACGGGAACCATCACCACGTCCAGCCGCCCGATCATCGCATAGTGTTCGGGGCTGGGCACCTGATGCAGATGCCCCAGATGCCCGATGCACAGGCCCGCCACCTCGAAGATGAAAATCGAATTCCCGTCGCGCCGGATGCCCTCGCCCATGCGGCTGCGAAGGTCTGTCGTCACGTTGCGCACCAGCATCTCGCCCAGATCAAGGGAAACCTCCGCCGGGCCGGTCCCGTCGCCCCAGCCGCGCAGCACATGGGCAATGCGCGGGTCGGGCCTGTCGGTCCAATGCGTGGCATGGGCGTTGTTCATCGTCACCACATCGGGAATCACATCGGCACCGCCCAGAAAGCCGGTATAGTCGGTTGCCGCCACCAGCCCGCCCGGCGTTTCGATCAGGAAGGTCGCATGACCGGCATAGCTGATCCGCACCCTGCCCTCGGCCAGGGGTGCGCCGAAGGATGCCGGGCGGATCACCTCCACCCCCGGCACCCCCTGCGCCAAGGCGATGCAATGGGACGGGATGCGTTCCTGCGCGGCGGCGGGCAGGCCCAGCAGGGCGGCGGCAAAGAGAACGGCTTTGTGCATGACAGGGTCCTTCC
This sequence comes from Rhodobacter sp., assembly GCA_020250445.1. Lineage (GTDB taxonomy): Bacteria > Pseudomonadota > Alphaproteobacteria > Rhodobacterales > Rhodobacteraceae > Aliitabrizicola. The sequence goes on along the minus strand of JADCEF010000115.1, from coordinate 10,033 downwards.
TGCGCAAGGATACTAGGGCGGGCGGACGCCGTGCCAAGACCCGCGCCGCAGCCGGTTCACCCCGCGCCCGCCCCTTGGGCAGGTGCCGCCTTGCCCCTGTCGGTCGCAGGGATATACCGCGTGAGGATGATCGTAAGGATACACACCCTCTTGGCGTTCCGGCACAGAACGCCCGGTCCGTGTCCAGACCGGGGGGCGCGCCCCCTCCAGCTTGCCACATCCCGCGCACCGGGGTGTCGGCACCCTCAGCCCACGTCCGTCCGCCCGCGCCGGTCGCTGCGCAGGTTGGCGTAAAGCACATGGTTGCGCCAGCGCCCGGCGATCTGCAGATAGCTTTGCGCCACACCTTCGTACTTGAAGCCGCATTTTTCCAGCACACCGCGCGAGGCGGCGTTTTCCGGCAGGCAGGCGGCCTCAACGCGGCTCAGGTCCATCACGGTGAAAGCATGATGCACAAGGGCAAGAATCGCCTCGCGCATATAGCCCTGGCGGGCATGGGCCTGTCCCATCCAGTAGCCCAGCGTTCCGGCCTGGCTGGGGCCGCGCCGGATATTGTCCAGGGTGATCGCCCCAAGAAGGGCGGCATCCGCACGCCGGATCAGCAGCAGCGGCAGCGCCGTGCCCTGGCTGGTTGACCGGTTGGCCCAGTAGATGCGGCTGGTAAAGGCCTTGCGCGACAAATGATCCGCCGCCCAGACGGGTTCCCAGGGGGTCAGGAACGGCGCGCTTTGGTCGCGCAGCGTGCTCCAGGCCCGGAAATCGCCATGCTGCGGCAGGCGCAGCGTCATGCGTTCCGTTTCGATCCTGACGCGCCGCGCTGCGCCAAGCATCAGGCGGCAAGCCCCTTGCGGATGTCATCCAGGCCGGGCGCGCCCGCAACAGGGCCATAAAGCGCCAGCGCCGATCTTGCCTGCGTCAGCGCGCCCGCATAGCTGCGCACATCCTTCAGCGATACGGCATCGATCTTGGCCACAGTCTCGTCCAGATCGGGCACGCGGCCCCAGATGGCCAGCAGCCGGGCCGCGCGCTCGGCGCGGCTTGACGGGCTTTCCAGCCCCATCAGCAGCCCCGCCTTCAGCTGCGCGCGGGCGCGGGCGACCTCGACTTCGGTCATGTCATCGCAAGACCGCTTCAGTTCATCCAGCGTCAGGCGGGTGAGTTCGCCGATTTCCTCTTCGGACGTGCCGGCATAAAGCGTGATCTGGCCGGTATCCTCATAGGCCGCCGATTGTGCGAAGATCGCATAGCACAGCCCGCGCTCTTCGCGGATTTTCTGGAACAGGCGCGATGACATGCCACCCCCCAGGGCCATGGCATAGACCTGTGCCGTATAGACTTCGGGCGCGCGGTATCCCGGCGCTTCGAAAGCCAGGGCGAAATGCACCTGTTCGAGGTTCTTCACTTCGCGCCGCTCGCCGCCCCGGAAGTCGGCGGGCTGGACCGGCACTGGACCGACCGGCTTCAACCCGCCGAAGATGGCCCCGGCTTCGGCCACGATCCGGTCATGGTCCACCCCGCCTGCGGCGGACAGGATCATCTGGTCCGGCCCATAGTGCTGGGCCACAAAGCGTGTCAGATCCTCGCGCCCAAAGGACGATACCCGTTCGGATGGTCCCAGAATGGTACGGCCAAAGGCCTGGTCGGGATAGCTTGCTTCCTGCAGCCAGTCGAAGATCACATCGTCGGGCGTATCCAGAGCCTGGCCGATTTCCTGCAAGATAACGTGGCGCTCCACCTCGATTTCCTTGCGGTCGAACACCGGGTTCAGCACGATGTCGGAAATCACATCCAGCGCCAGCGGCACATCGTCCTGCAGCACGCGGGCGAAATAGGCGGTCATGTCGCGGCTGGTATAGGCATTGATATAGCCGCCCACGTCTTCGATCTGCTCGGCAATCTGCAGCGCGCTGCGGGTTTTGGTGCCCTTGAACGCCATGTGTTCCAGGAAATGCGCGATCCCGTTCTGCTCGGGGCGCTCGTGCCGCCCGCCCGCCGTCACCCAGACCCCGACCGAGGCGCTTTTCAGCCCCGCCATGTCTTCGGTCACGATACGAAAGCCGTTCGGCAGGGTTGTCAGGCGCAGGGTCAACGGCCGGTCCTTTCGCGGATCAGGGCCTCAAGGACGGCAAGATCATCGGGCGCGCGCGTCACCCGTTCGGGGCGGTCGAACAGATCGGCCAGGCGCGGCGGCAGCGCCGGGCGCAGGCCTGTCGCGGTCTCGACCGCATCGGGGAACTTCGCCGGATGCGCCGTGGCCAGCGTGATCATCGGCACCGCGCCCAGATGTTCTTCGGCCACCTTCACCCCCACGGCGCTGTGCGGGCACAGGATTTCGCCCGTCTGGGCGAAGGTCCGCCGGATCGTCTCCACCGTTTCCTCTTCGCTGCAGCGGCCCGAGGCGAACTGCGCGCCCAGCGCTGCCATCGCCTTCGCGCTGATGTGAAAGCCGCCCCGCTTCAGATCCGCCATCAGCGCCGCCACGGCAGACCCGTCGCGGCCATAGGCATCAAACAGGGCACGCTCGAAGTTGGACGATACCTGAATGTCCATCGACGGGCTGATCGACGGGCGCACACCCCGGATCAGATAATCGCCCGTGCGCAGCGCGCGGTCGAGGATATCGTTCTGGTTGGTGGCAATCACCAGCTTTTCAATCGGCAGGCCCATCTGGCGGGCGATGGAACCGGCAAAGATATCGCCGAAATTGCCCGTGGGCACGGTAAAGCTGACAGGACGCCCCGGCGCGCCCAAAGCCACGGCGGCGTAGAAGTAATAGACCACCTGCGCCAGAACCCGCGCCCAGTTGATGCTGTTGACACCCGCCAGCCGCACCTCGTCGCGGAAGGTGAAATCGTTGAACATGTCCTTCACGCGGGCCTGGCAATCATCAAAATCGCCCGACATGGCGATGGCATGGACATTGGCCTCGACCGGCGTCGTCATCTGGCGGCGCTGCACCTCTGACACGCGGCCATGCGGGTACAGGATAAAGACATCCACATTGCCCAGGCCGCGAAAGGCCTCGATCGCCGCCGATCCGGTATCGCCGCTGGTGGCACCCACGATCGTCACACGCTCGCCCGTCCGCGCGAGGGCGGCCTGGAAGAGCTGGCCGATCAGCTGCATGGCAAAGTCCTTGAAGGCCAACGTCGGCCCGTGAAACAGTTCCAGCAGGAAATGATTGCTGCCCAGCTGCACCAGCGGTGCGCGGGCGGCATGGCCAAAGCCGGCATAGGCGGCGGCGATCAGGCGGCGGAACGCGTCATCGTCAAAGGTGCCGCCCAGAAAGGGCCGCATCACGCGAAAGGCCGTCTCCTCGTAAGGCAGACCGGCAAGCGCTGCGATATCCGCCTGCGGCATCACCGGGACGGCCTCGGGCACGTAAAGGCCCCCGTCGCGCGCAAGCCCCGTCATCATCGCCTCGTCAAAGCGCAGAACGGGTGCCGCACCCCTGGTCGAGATGTAGTGCATGTCCATCCCCGTCTCAGTCCGTCCGACGCCTGATACGCCACAGCAGAAGCCCTGTCATCCCCGCCCAGACCGCCGCAAGGGAAAACCAGGTCACCGCATAATTCAGGTGGTTGTTCGGAATGCCCTGCGTATCGACCGGCAGCGGTGTTATGCCGTCGCCCGTCGCCTCGCGCGCTACGATCAGGACGGGTTCGGTCTGCAACACCGCCGCCATGGCCGGCACGTCGCGCGCGAACCAGATCGCGCGGGCGGTATCGGGGGGCGGGGTGAAGCTGTCGGTCTCGTCCGGCCAGTGCAGGGTGCCCAGGATTGACGCCACCGTGGCCTTTCGCGGGCGGTCCCGCTGATCTTCGGGCAGGAATCCCCGGTCGATCATGATCCTGCGGCCGTCGTCCGTCTGAAAGGCTGCGATCACGCGGTATCCCGCGCCGACCCCCCTCAGGCTGGCCAGAACGTCGATCCCGGTCCCGGTAAAGCGGCCCGCGACGCGCACCGGCAGGTACTTGTCCACAGTCGGGTCCGGCATCGTCGGCAGGGCCACGGGGGTATCGGCCAGCCGCGCCGAGATCTGTGCGAGGATGGCCTGCTTCCAGGCCAGCCGCTGCATCTGCCAGCTGCCGAGTGCGATCAGAATCGCACAGCCCGCAAGGCCGAACAGCAGGGGCAGGATCATCCGGCGGGTCATGGCACGGCCTTGTTCAGAACCGGAAAGGCGCGCGCCGCTGTGGCCCGCGCCTGCCCGGACAGGGAACGCCCGGCAGGGCAGTGCCCCGCGAACCGGGCTGCGGTCAACGGCCCCAGATATAGATCGATGCGAACAGGAACAACCAGATCACGTCCACGAAGTGCCAGTACCAGGCGGCAGCCTCGAACCCGACATGACGTTCGGGCGTGAAATGACCCTTCATCACCCGGAACAGGCAGACCGCCAGAAATATGGTGCCGACGATGACGTGAAAGCCGTGAAAGCCCGTCGCCATGAAGAAGTTGGCACCATATATATTGCCCGCGAAGCCAAAGGCGGCATGGGTGTATTCATAGATCTGGAAGATCGTGAAAAGCACGCCCAGCCCGATCGCCAGAATCAGCCCGTTCTTCAGGTCCTTGCGGTTGTTTTCATGTACCAGCGCGTGGTGCGCCCAGGTAGCCGCACACCCGGAGAGCAACAGGATCAAAGTGTTGTAAAGCGGCAGATGCCAGGGATCGAACGTCTCGATCCCTTCGGGCGGCCAGACCCCGTCAACCATCGGGCTGAGCGGCCCCATGGGATACAGCGCGTGCTTGAAGAAAGACCAGAACCAGGCGGAAAAGAACATCACCTCGGACAGGATGAACAGCAGGAAGCCATAGCGCAGACCTATCACCACAACCGGCGTGTGATCGCCCGCATGGCTTTCGGCGATGACATCGCTCCACCAGGCGAACATCACATAAAGGACCATGGCCAGACCGATCAGACCCAGCCAGGGCCCTGAGCCGTGCATCCACAGGACGGCACCGAACAGCATCACGAAGGCACCGACCGCCGCGATAAAGGGCCAGATCGACGGCGGCAGGACGTGGTAATCGTGGTTCTTGGCGTGGGCCATTCGTCGTTCCCTTGTCTTCTCTCGTGTCCCGGTCCTGACGGCTGCCGGGTGTGGTGTCAGTTTACCGGGGCCTCTGCGCCTGGTGCAAGGGCCGCCTGTTCGTCGGGCAGTTCGGTTTCGTGAAACGTATAGGACAGCGTGATTTCCTTGACATAGCGGCTGTCCCTGCCGGTGACGATTTCCGGATCGACATAGAAGGTGACCGGCATCTGCACCCGCTCGCCCGGTTGCAGCACCTGCATCTCGAAGCAGAAGCAGGCGATCTTGTCAAAATAGGCACCGGCGGCATCGGGGGCCACATTGTAACTGGCGGTACCGGCAACAACGCGGTCGGTGGGATTATAAGCCTCGTAAAAGGCAAGGCCGGTCTCGCCGATGCGCAGCGTCATCTCGCGTTCAACCGGGGTGAACTCCCATGGCATGCCACGCTCGACCGAGGCATCAAAGCGCACCTTGATCGTGCGGTCCAGGATCACGTCCGATCCGGTCTCGGCCAGGCCGGTGGTGCCGCCAAAGCCCGTGGTGCGGCAGAACCAGTCGTAAAAGGGCACCGCCGCAAAGGACAGCGACACCATCAGCAGCGCCACGCAGGCCAGCTTTGCCGCCGTGCGGTTCACCCCGGTCAGACGCGGCAACAGCTTCATTGCGTTCCCTCCTGCGGCACAAGGCCGGGCTGGACCACATGGTCATAGCCCTGGATCGGTCCGCTTTCGGTAACCTTCACAACCGTCAGCCCGAAGATGACGGCAGCAAAGGCCACCAGCGTCAGTCCAAGGCCGATATTGCGCCCCAGACGGCGCCGGTGAATCTCATGGTCGGGACGGAACGACATCACCAGCCCCCCATGCCGAACCCGCGCAGGGCCGCTTCCACAAGAAAGGCCCCGAAATGCAGGAACAGATAGTACAGCGAAAAGCGGAACACCCGCTTTTCCACGCGGTAGCCGTCCGCCTCGGCCACGGCCTCGTTCCGCTGCCAGATGCGCCATGCGCCATAAAGAAACCCCGCGTTCAGCAGCGCCGAGATCGCCAGATACGCCGGCCCGCCGATCGGGGTGAAGGCCGCCCCGACCGCAACCGGCACCAGCAGGATGGTATAGACCAGCACATGCGCCCGGGTCGCTTTGCGCCCGTGCGTGACCGTCAGCATCGGCACGCCGGCCCTTGAATAGTCATCCTTCATGAACAGGGCCAGCGCCCAGAAATGCGGCGGCGTCCACATGAAGATCAGCGCGAACATCAGCGCGCTTTCGATGGAAACGCCGCCGGTCGCCACCGCCCAGCCGATCACCGGCGGAAATGCCCCGGCAGCCCCGCCGATCACGATGTTCTGCGGTGTCAGGCGCTTGAGCCACATCGAATAGACCACGGCGTAAAAGAAGATGGTGAAAGCCAGCAGACCCGCGGCGAGGAGGTTTGACGCCAGTCCCAGCATCACCACGGCAATGCCCGACAGCGCCAGACCGAGGCCCAGCGCCTCGCCCCCCGCGACGGTGCCCGCAGGCACGGGCCGCCGGGCAGTGCGGCGCATGAGCGCGTCGATATCGGCATCCCACCACATGTTCAGCGCGCCCGAGGCCCCGGCCCCCAGCGCGATGAACAGAATCGAAGCCAGAGCCACCACCGGATGCACCGGGACCGGTGCCGCCAGAAGGCCGACCAGCGCCGTAAAGACGACAAGCGACATGACGCGCGGCTTGAGCAGCGCCACATAATCCCCAAAGCCGGCCTCGCCGGGCCGGGGCATGGTCTGGTCAAGGGCCTGGATATCGCTCATCTTTCGCTCCCGCCCGCAGGGCTTGCAGCCGTCAGTTGGCCGCAGCCACTTTCACATCGCCCGAAGGCACCGCCAGCAAGGCACCGCCAGCGACGAAAGCTGCGCATCTCCGGCCTTTGCCGACTCCAGCCACCGGGCATAGGCGGCCTCGGACACCACCTTGACGGTGATCGGCATGTAGGCATGACTCTTGCCGCACAACTCTGAACATTGACCGAAATAGATGCCCTCACGCTCGGGCTTGAACCAAAGCTGCGCAATCCGGCCGGGCACCGCATCCTGCTTCACGCCGAAGGCCGGGATCGTCCAGGAATGGATCACGTCCGCCCCGGTCACCTGCATGACGACCGTCTTGTTTACGGGCACGACAACCGCCGTATCGGTCGCCAGCAGGAAATCATCGCGCGTATATCCCAGCGCCTCCAGCTTCATCACCGCGATGTCGTCCAGGATCTGCGGCTGGCCCATCGGCTGATCATCGCCAAGCGAGTCGACCTTGGTCGACCCGTCGACAAGGAAGCTTGCAAATTCAATGCCTTCGTCGACATATTCATAGCCCCAGTACCATTGGTAGCCCGTGACCTTGATGGTGACGTCACCCGGCGGAATTTCCTGCTGCTTGAACAGGACCGGCAGGGAATAGGCCCCGATGAAAACCAGGATCAGGATCGGGATCACGGTCCAGCTGACTTCCAGCGGGGTGTTGTGGGTAAAGCTTGCCGGGTTGGGGTTGGACCGGCGGTTGAACCGCACGACCACGATGGCCAGAAGAACGGTCACGAACAGGGTGATTGCCGAAATGATCACCAGCAGCATGAAATCCAGGTTCTGCAGGTCGCGCGCCAGTTCTGTCGCACCGAACTGAAAACCCGTCTCGCCGTTCACCGGGCGCCCGACGACTTCAAGCGTTTCCTGCGCCTGCGCGGCCCGAGCCCCAAGGCCCGCCCCAAGGCTTGCCGCAATGCCGGCCAGAAGGCCCGAACGAAAGGTAAGTGGCATCTTCAATTCCTGTTCTGGCACGGCCCTTGCGGGCCGCTGTGCGGTCCCGGCTTCATCCTTGCCGGACCCCCGTTGTTTCGCGCCCCTCTGAAACCATATTAGGAACAGATCGACAAGCAAAACGATTGCGGCAAAGAGACGCCGCCGAACCGGATCAAGGACACAGCATGACAGACGCCCCGTTCCGCCCGTTTGAAACCCGCCTGGACGAAGCGGCGGCGCTGTCGATCCTGCGGGCGGCGACCCTTGGCGCCGAGGATGGCGAGCTGTTCCTGGAGCGCAGCCGTTCAGAATCGCTGGTCCTGGACGATGGCCGGATCAAGACGGCAAGCTACGATGCCTCTGAAGGGTTCGGTCTGCGCGCGGTGACGGGCGAGGTTGCGGGCTATGCCCATGCCACCGAAATCTCTGAGAGCGCGCTGCGCCGGGCGGCGGAAACCGCGCGTCTGGCCGTGGGCGATGGCGGCGGCACCCTGGCCCCGCCCCCTGCCGGCACCAACACGCGGCTTTATGGCGATGCCGACCCGATGGCGGATGCGGCCTTTGCGGTCAAGATCGACATGCTGCGCGAGATCGATGCCTATGCCCGCGCGCTGGATCCGCGCGTGGTGCAGGTGTCAGCCAGCCTTGCCGCCGGTCTGCAGGAGGTGGAGATTCTGCGCCCCGAAGGTCTGCGCCTGTCGGACGTGCGCCCGATGTGCCGGCTCAATATCTCGGTCATCGTGGACTCGAACGGGCGCCGGGAAAGCGGCGGCACGGGCGGGGGCGGCCGGTTCGGCCTGGCCCGCCTGATGGAGCGGGACCACTGGCAGGGCCTGGCGCGCGAGGCGTTGCGAATCGCGCTGGTCAATCTGGATGCGGTCGCGGCCCCGGCGGGCACCATGGATGTCGTCCTCGGGCCGGGCTGGCCCGGCATCCTGCTGCACGAGGCCATCGGCCACGGGCTGGAAGGCGATTTCAACCGCAAGAAGACCTCTGCCTTTGCCGGGCTGCTGGGCAGCCGCGTCGCGGCCCCCGGCGTGACGGTTCTGGATGACGGCACCCTGCCCGACCGGCGCGGGTCGATCAGCGTCGATGACGAAGGCACGCCGTCGGGCCGCACGGTGCTGATCGAAGACGGCATTCTTGCAGGCTACATGCAGGACCGGCAGAACGCGCGCCTGATGGGCGTGGCACCCACCGGCAACGGGCGCCGCCAAAGCTTTGCCCATATCCCGATGCCGCGCATGACCAACACCTATATGCTGGCCGGCACGACCGACCCCGCACAGATCCTGGCGGACCTCAAGGACGGCATCTATGCCGTGGGCTTTGGCGGTGGCCAGGTGGATATCACGAACGGCAAGTTCGTGTTCAGCTGCACCGAAGCCTACCGGGTCCAGAACGGCAAGGTCGGCGCACCGGTCAAGGGGGCCACGCTGATCGGCGACGGGCCGACGGCATTGCGCCATGTGCGGGCGATCGGCAATGATCTGGCGCTGGACCCCGGCATCGGCAACTGCGGCAAGGCGGGCCAATGGGTGCCGGTCGGTGTGGGCCAGCCGACGCTTGCCATCGGCGGCCTGACCGTGGGCGGCTCCGCCGCCTGACAGGGCGGGTCTGATCCTGCCGCTGTCTGGTTTTTTTGACAGGAAAGGCGGCGGTCGGAGCAGGCGGGGTGCTGAAGCGGCACCCCGGCCGATTGCCCGCCGAAAAGAGCTTCCCGGTCCGGGGACATGGCCGCTGCCAAGGCAGCGGGGGCTGGCCTTCCACCGCCGCTTCGGGCGGGATGAGGAAACGCGACCCGCGTTTCCCTCGCCCGCGCGGGACATTGCCCTGCAGACCGGCAGGTCCGGGAGAAGCAGAGGCCAGCGCCCGACCCGGCGGGCGAGAAGCGCCCGCCATGGGCGGGGCGGGCTCTGGCCGGGGGCTTTGGGCCCCCGGCGGGACAAGGACCGGCTTTACGCGGTGGCAAAGGCGATGGCCTTTGCCAACCAAGCGGCGATGGTGCATTCGCCCGTCCGGGCGGGATCAGGAAACGCGACCCGCGTTTCCACCGCCCGCGCGGGACGGTGCCTCGTAGACCGGCAAGTCCGGGAAGGACAGAGGCCAGCGCCCGACCCGGCGGGCGAGAAGCGCCCGCCGAGGGCGGGGCGGGCGCTGGCCGGGGGCTTTGGGCCCCCCGGCGGGCGCGTGATCAGCGGTACGCTGTGGCAAAG
>JADCEF010000114.1 GCA_020250445.1 Rhodobacter sp. | reverse complement strand
TGACGGTGCCGGAGGTTGGTGCGCTGGCCGGGGCGGGCCGTGGCGGGAAGACCACCGGGCGGCCCCGCAGGGCGCAACGGCTGCCGCGAGCGCGACGGGCACAGGCGGGCGGGGACGGTGGGGTTGCGCCCCCCGAAGCTGCGCAGGGGCAGCTGCTTTCCCGGAGCCGCGCCGAACGGGCCGAACGCGCGACGCTCATCGGTACGGCCAAGCCCGATGTGCCGGCCTGTATGGGCTTTCCCGCCGCCCACTGCACCAAACCGCACCCGGCCAGCCCCGTCAAGCGCTGGAAGCTGAAGGTTCCGGCCTGTCTGTCATCGTAACCGGGTGGAAGAAGGGATTTCGGCTTCACCTGCCGACGGCGCTGATTGCATAGGTGCCACCCCTGATCGCGTCTGTGGTTGACCCGTGTGCAGAACCTCGACGATGACCTGACCGCCCTGCGACTGGCCTATGACGAGCCGCCTGCATCGCCTGCGCCCAAATCGCAGCTATCCCGGCAGCGGCGAATGCCGATGCACAACCCACGGCAATCGAAGCCGCGTCTGGCCTGCCCGCCCTGCCGACCGCAAAAATCGACACCATGTCTGCCAGACCAGCCGAAGGCGATTCCGTGAAAGCGCGGTCAGAGACGTGGAAAGATCAATAAATGCCCTGACGGCGAGCCACCCGCCGCCGCTTCATGTGTGTAAGCAGGTGTGTAAGTTCGCCTGCTCTGTTTCTCTCACGCGTTCAATTCGAATATAACTTGCGTCCAACTGGAGCGGGCGATGAGATTCGAACTCACGACCCTAACCTTGGCAAGGTTATGCTCTACCCCTGAGCTACGCCCGCATCCTTGGGTGGGCGTGATCTATAAAGTCCCGCGCGCCTTCGCAAGGGGGAAAGTTGTGCGGCGTCAGAAAATTGCGGCCCAGGGCAGGGCCAAAGCGGCCGAGAGGGCCAGCGCGGTAAAGGTCATCAGCATGCCGATGGTGCGCGCCCCCAAGCGCCCCGGCCCCGACAGCGCCCAGGCATGGCAAAGGCGGCCCGCCAGCAGCAACAGGCCGCTCAGGTGCAGCAGCAGGGCCGGGGCTGTCCCGGCCAGCTCGGCCAGCAGCAGCAACACAATCCCAAGAGGCACATATTCCGCGCAATTGCCCTGAGCGCGGATCCGCGCCAACAGGGCAGGGTTGCCGGCATCGCCCAGCAACACGCGGCCGGACCGGCGCAGGGCGATGACGCGCAGAGACAGGGTGATGAACAGCGCCGTCAGCGCTGCGGCGTAAAGCGGGGTGATGACAGGGGGCACGGGTTACTCCGGTTTACTCCAGTTCGATCAGCAGGTCCTTCGCGTCGATCTGCGTGCCCGGGCTGACATGCAGCGCCTTGACAGTGGCGGCGCGGTCGGCGTGCAGGCCGGTTTCCATCTTCATCGCCTCGATCGTCAGCAACAGATCACCCGCGTTCACCTTCTGTCCCACCGCCACCGCCACGCTGGCGATGGAGCCGGGCATGGGGGCACCTATATGAGCGGGGTTGCCCTCTGCCGCCTTCGGCCTGGCGGCGGTCCTGGCCTTGACCGCGCGGTTGGGCACCCGGATGACGCGGGGCTGGCCGTTGAGTTCGAAAAAGACCTTCACCTCGCCATCGTCGGTCATTTCGCCCACGGCCTGCAGGCGGATCTCCAGCGTCTTGCCGGGGTCAATTTCGGCCGTGATTTCCTCGCCCGATTGCATGCCGTAGAAGAAGGTGCGCGTCGGCAGCACCCGCACCGGGCCATAGGCGCGGTGGCGGCTGCGGTAATCCATGAACACCTTGGGATACATGAGGTATCCGTTCAGGTCGTCGTCATCCACCGTTTCGCCCTGGGCATCGTCTTCGTCCAGGCCAAGGTCCTTGGCCAGGCGCGCGCGGGTTGCCTGCAGATCGACCGGGGGCAGCGAGGCACCGGGGCGGGTGGTCAGCGGGCGTTCACCCTTCAGCACCTTGGCCTGAATGCCGGCGGGCCAGCCACCATGGGGCTGGCCGAGGTTGCCCTTGAGCATGTCCACCACCGAATCGGGGAAGGCCACGTCGGTTGCGGGGTCTTCCACCTGGGCGCGGCTCAGGCCCTGGGCCACCATCATCAGCGCCATGTCGCCCACCACCTTGGATGATGGCGTGACCTTGACGATGTCGCCGAACATCTGGTTGGCATCGGCATAGGCCTGCGCCACTTCGTGCCAGCGGTCTTCCAGACCCAGGCTGCGGGCCTGGGCCTTGAGGTTGGTGAACTGGCCGCCGGGCATCTCGTGCAGATAGACCTCGGACGCAGGCGCGGGCAAGCCGGATTCGAAGGCGGCGTAATGGGCGCGCACTGCTTCCCAGTAGTTCGAGATCCGGCGGATTTCAGCGATATCAAGACCTGTGTCGCGGTCGGTATGCCTCAGCGCCTCGACCAGAGAGCCAAGGCAGGGCTGCGATGTGCCACCCGAAAAGGCATCCATCGCGGCATCCACCGCATCCACCCCGGCCTCGCAGGCGGCCAGCACCGTGGCCCCGGCAATGCCGCTGGTGTCATGGGTGTGGAAATGAAGGGGCAGGCCGACCTCGTCCTTCAGCGCGCGGATCAGGATGCGGGCGGAAGCGGGTTTAAGAAGCCCCGCCATGTCCTTCAGGCCCAGCACATGCGCGCCGGCGGCCTTCAGCTCTTTGCCCATGCTGACGTAATAGCCAAGGTCATATTTCGACCGGGCGGGATCAAGCAGGTCGCCGGTATAGCAGATCGCACCTTCGCAGACCTTGTTTGCCTCGATCACCGCATCCATGGCGACGCGCATGTTTTCAACCCAGTTGAGGGAATCGAACACTCGGAACACGTCCACACCCGATTTTGCGGCCTGAGATACGAAAGACCGAACAACGTTGTCGGGATAGTTGGTATAGCCGACCCCGTTCGAGGCCCGCAGCAGCATCTGTGTCATCACATTGGGCAGGGCTGCGCGCAGATCGCGAAGGCGCTGCCAGGGGCATTCCTGCAGGAAACGGTAGGCCACGTCAAAGGTGGCACCGCCCCAGCATTCAACACTGAACAGGCCGGGCAGGTTGGCGGCATAGCTGGGGGCGACGCGGATCATGTCGATCGACCGCATGCGGGTGGCCAGCAGCGACTGGTGGCCGTCGCGCATGGTGGTGTCGGTCATCAGCACGCGGGTCTGCGCCGCCATCCAGTCGGCCACGGCCTGTGGGCCCTTGGCATCCAGCAGGGTGCGGGTGCCCGGCTGCGGATCACCCTTTGGCGCGGGGGGCTTGGGCGTGCGCAGGTCGGGCGCGGGTTTGGGGCGGCCGGCGGTTTCCGGGTGCCCGTTCACGGTAATGTCGGCAATATAGGTCAGGATTTTGGTCGCGCGGTCCTGGCGCTTGCGGAACTGGAACAGATCCGGCGTCGTGTCGATGAACTTGGTGGTATAGGTGTTGTTCAGGAAGGTGGGGTGTTTCAAGAGGTTGATGACGAAGTCGATATTCGTTGACACCCCCCGGATGCGGAATTCGCGCAAGGCCCGGTCCATGCGGGCAATGGCCAGTTCGGGTGTCTGCGCCCAGGCGGTGACCTTGACCAGCAGCGAGTCGTAATAGCGGGTGATCACCCCGCCCGCATAGGCGGTGCCGCCATCCAGGCGGATGCCCATGCCGGTGGCGCTGCGATAGGCGGTAAGCCGCCCGTAATCGGGGATGAAATTGTTCTGCGGGTCTTCGGTGGTGACGCGGCACTGCAAGGCATGGCCGTGCAGGCGGATATCCTCCTGGCTGGCCATGCCGGTGGCTTCGGCCAGCGTCTTGCCTTCCTCGATCAGGATCTGCGCCTGCACGATGTCGATGCCGGTCACCTGTTCGGTGACGGTATGCTCGACCTGGATGCGGGGGTTCACCTCGATGAAGTAGAACTTGGCCGTATCCATATCCATCAGGAATTCGACGGTGCCTGCGCATTCATAGCCGACATGGGCGCAGATGCGGCGGCCCAGATCGCAAACCTCGGCGCGCTGTTCGGGGGTCAGATAGGGGGCGGGGGCGCGTTCCACCACCTTCTGGTTACGGCGCTGCACGGTACAGTCACGTTCAAACAGGTGATAGATGTTGCCGTGCTTGTCGCCCAGGATCTGGACCTCGACGTGCCGCGCGCGCGGGATCATCTTTTCCAGATAGCCCTCGCCATTGCCAAAGGCTGCTTCCGCCTCGCGCCGCCCTTCGCGGACCTTGTCGGCCAGCTCCTCGGGGCCGTTGATCGGGCGCATGCCGCGCCCGCCGCCGCCCCAGCTGGCCTTCAGCATCAGCGGATAGCCCACTGCGGCGGCCTGACGGCGCACCTCGTCCATGTCGTCGCCCAGCACTTCGGTGGCCGGGATGACCGGAACGCCGGCTGCAATCGCCACGCGCCGCGCGCTGGCCTTGTCGCCCAGCGCCCGCATGGTGGCCGAGGTGGGGCCGATAAAGGTGATGCCCGCCGCTTCGCAGGCATCGACGAAATCAGGGTTCTCGGACAACAGGCCATAGCCCGGGTGGATGGCATCGGCACCCGACAGTTTGGCGACGCGGATGATTTCGGGGATGCTCAGGTAGGCCCCCACGGGCGACATCCCCTCGCCGATCCGGTAGGCCTCATCGGCCTTGAAGCGGTGCAGGCCCAGCTTGTCTTCCTCGGCGAAGACGGCGACGGTTTTCTTGCCCATCTCATTGGCGGCCCGCATGACGCGGATGGCGATCTCGCCCCGGTTGGCGACGAGGATCTTCTTGAAGTCGGGCATGGGCGGGTTCTCCGGCGCGGGCAGTTTAGCCTGCCACTCTAGGGGTGCTGCGATGCGGCGCAAGGGCCGGGCGCGAGGATGGCGGGGCAAAATGCGAAGGAAGGTTGCATTGGGAAAGAGGCGGGGATGAGTGTGCCTGATGGGCGGGGAGGATCGCGGTGCACCCTATGACAGGCTTCTGAAAATGCAAGCCGGACAGGCCGCCGGACAGGAAAATCGTCCCTGCCCAACAGAAACGGATTGGCGCGCCGGGCGGACCCCGGAACGCGGTGCGTTTCCCGCCCGGTCAGGGGCCACGGCCGCAAAAGGACCGGTTCCACAAGCGTAAGCAGACCAGCGTCCGCCGGGGGCGTGGCGCGTGCCCTTGGGGTGTGGGGTGGACGCAGGCCGAGGGGATTGGCCCCCGGCGGACCAGTTGACACCAGTTGACAACGTATCGCTGCGGCCAAGGAGATAGACTTTGCCGTTGCAGCAGGGTCCGGCTGTTCGCCACCACTCCGGGCAGGATCAGGAAACGCAGCGCATTTCCCCGCCCGCGCGGGACGGTGCCCATTAGACCGGCAGGTCCGGGAAGAACGGAGGCCAGTATCCTTGTTCATCAAGGCTTTCCTGGTTGCCTTTTGTCCTGCCATTCCCGTCCTTCGCGCAGGAGTGTGTTGGCGGGGATGAGGGGCTCTGTTGCAGAAATCCACTTCTGAGCGGACTTCCCCTTTCGCGGCCGGACTTATCCTTCGGCTTCAGTGACAGGGATGCCGGGCGCGGTGAAGCCGTTGAGGACGGCGACACGGACCTGGAGCTCTGACACCTGACGGTCGATGTCCCGCGCCATGAGGCGCTGGCCCGGCAG
>JADCEF010000113.1 GCA_020250445.1 Rhodobacter sp. | reverse complement strand
CCTGATAACGGCGTTGTGCTGTGGCAGGGGCGATGGCCCCTGCCATTGGAGCGGCGATGGTGCTGTCACCCCCTCCGGGCGAGACCAGGAAACGCACCGCGTTTCCTCGCCCGCGTGGGGCGTACCCTGTAGACCGGCCGGTACTGGATCACCAGAGGCCAGCGCCCCACCCGGCGGGGGCGAAGCGCCCGCCGGTGGCGGGGCGGGCGCTGGCCGGGGGCGGGGCGGGCGCTGGCCGGGGGCTTTGCGCCCCCGGCCGGTCCTGATCTCGGCGCAGCGCCGGAACAGGGGCGATGCCCCCTGCCAGAAGGCGCAAGGCGTGCCCAGGCAGACCAGTTTCCCGCTTTGCGCTCCGTCAGACCCTGCTGCGGCCACGTCATCCGCACCCTTTTGTGCAAGGCGTCGGTCCCGGGGCAGACCGCGCTGAGGGCTGAAGGGGGCCTGGCACAGGGCACACCGGTGCCCTGCGTCGGAAAAGCTTTACGGCTGGCATCGCTTTTCCCCGCGAAGTCCTTGAATCGCGAAGAAGGTCTTACGATATTATGCGCGTGAGGCGGGTTCCTTGATGGATCCGCCCAAAAGGACAACATCGGAGGCTTCACATGGCTGACTATCAAACGATCCGGACGGCTGGTGTCGGGACCCGGACCGCCCAGATCGACGCGGGCCTTCGCGCCCATATGAACAAGGTTTACGGGCTGATGTCCGTCGGCATGCTGCTGACCGGCGCGGTCGCCTGGGCGGTCGGTACCAGCGACGCGCTGATGCAGGTGTTCCGCACCGCCGAAGGCAGCATTACCATTCTCGGCTGGGTCGTAATGTTTGCCCCGCTGATCATGGTCTTTGCCTTCGGAGCGCTGATCAACCGCCTGTCGGTCGCAGGGGCGCAACTGTTCTTCTACGCCTATGCCGCCGTGATGGGCCTGTCACTTGCCTGGATTTTCCAGGCCTTTACCGGTGTGTCCATCGCGCAGACCTTCCTGATCACTGCCATCGCCTTTGCGGGC
Source organism: Rhodobacter sp. (assembly GCA_020250445.1). GTDB lineage: Bacteria > Pseudomonadota > Alphaproteobacteria > Rhodobacterales > Rhodobacteraceae > Aliitabrizicola. The sequence continues at coordinate 1,766 of JADCEF010000113.1, read as the reverse complement.
CTGTCGCTTTATGGCTACACCACGAAGAAAGACCTGTCGGGCTTTGGCACCTTCCTGATGATGGGTGTGATCGGGCTGGTCGTGGCGATGATCGTGAATATCTTCCTTGCCTCGTCGGCGCTGATGTTCGCCATCTCGGTGATCGGTGTGCTGATCTTCGCGGGCCTGACCGCTTACGATACGCAGAACATCAAGAACACCTACCTGCAGCATGCACAGGCGGGCGACAGCGAATGGCTGGGCAAAGCCGCGATCATGGGCGCGCTGCAGCTTTACCTCGACTTCATCAACCTGTTCTTGTTCCTGCTGCAGTTCATGGGCAACCGCGAGTAACCCACGCGGTCATCGCCGGTAACGAAAGGGTCGGTCGCAAGACCGGCCCTTTTTGTATTACGCTGGCGCGTCCAGCCCGCGCACCATGCGCACCGCCGGAAAGACGATGCCGGGCCGCAGCGGCACCTCCAAGGCACCCATCTCGCGAAAGCCAAGGCTGGCATAGAACGGCACCGCCGTGCGCGTCGACAGGCAGTCAAGCCGCTGCACCCCCGCCTCCCGCGCCTGCTCCATGACGCGGCCCATCAGCGCCCGCCCGATGCCCCGCCGCACGCAGTCCGCATCGGTCACCACGTGGCGCACATGCCCTGTCCCGGCCCCGTCACCCTCGGCCGGTTGCGGCGCGGCCCGCGTCCACCCGCCCGCCCCCACGATCCGCCGATCCGCTTCCTGCGCCAGCCAGTAGGTGCCCGAGGCCAGCAGCTCGGGCCGGGCCCGCGCGATCAGCGGCAGCGCAAGTACCATGACCGAGGGCGGATAATCCCCCGCCAGCAGTCGCGGATAGCTGCGCGCCAGCAGCGCGTCGACCTCGGCCAGGTCGGCAGACGTGGACGGGCGAAGGATCAGAAGCTCGGTCATGCAGATCAACCTGAGGTCGCACCAGGCAAAAAAAAGGGCCGCCTTCTTGCGAAGCGGCCCTGTCATTCGAAACACCGGCGGCAGACCTTACTTGATCTTGCCTTCCTTGTATTCCACATGCTCCCGCTTCACGGGATCATATTTGCGGACCGACATCTTCTCGGTCATCGTCTTGGCATTCTTCTTGGTCACATAGAAATGCCCGGTGCCCGCCGTCGAATTCAGACGAATCTTGATAGTCGCCGGTTTGGCCATGGTCGCTTCTCCAACAGCCCGGGAACCGCAGCACCCGGTGAAATCCTTCAAACCCGCCTTTTATCCGCCGGGACTGCGGAGTCAACAGCGAAAGCACCGTCCAGACCGCCGCGCGGAAGCGCCGTCTGTCCGTACCCCGGAAAACGGCCCGGGCAGGGTGCTGAAACAGCAATCCGACCGCCTGCCGGGACACTCTTGCCGATCCGGGGAAAGGGATTGCGCTTTGGGCGGGGGAAACGCGACCCGCGTTTCCCCCGCCCGCGCGCGACGGTGCCCTGTAGACCGGTGGGTCCAGGCACCACGAAAGGCCAGCGCCCGACCCGGCGGGGGCGAAGCGCCCGCCGGGGGCGGGGCGGGCGCTGGCCGGGGGCTTTGGCCCCCGGCTGGACAAGGATCAGCGTGGCGCGGTGGCAGGGGCGATGGCCCCTGCCATTGAAGCGGGGGCAGTGCCTTCACCTCTCCGGGCGGGAACAGGAAACGCTGCGCGTTTCCCCGCCCGCACGCGACGGTGCCCCTGTAGACCGGCAGGTCCGGGCGGGACAGAGGCCAGCGCCCGACCCGGCGGGGGCGAAGCGCCCGCCAGGGGCGGGGCGGGCGCT
>JADCEF010000112.1 GCA_020250445.1 Rhodobacter sp. | reverse complement strand
CGCATCCTATCCTGCCGCACGCCAAAGGCTTGCGCGATCCGCGCGCTGGTCCAGCCCTGGAGCGTCAGCAGCAGCGCACGCGCCCGATCCGCCTCGGCGCGATCCGGACCCCACGCCAGAACCTTCAGTGCCGTCGTCTGCTCTTGCGTCGCCGTTACAGGGGATAGTCCAGCCATGTCGAGCCTCCGCCAAACCACGAAAAAACCGAATCACAGCCGCAATCCGTTGGCCAGCCCGCGCGAACATGCTTAGCCGCCCATGGAGCGTTCTTCTTCCCCGCCTGATTTGACACCAGTCAAGTCGGGGCACTGCCCCGACGGTCGCGCCCGACCGCCCCCTCGGGCGGGCGCGATGCGCCCTTCCGGCGGTCTGGCGCGGTCTGATCCCGGCGTCGGCGCAAGCATCACGCCCCTTGCCCTGCGGCTTGCGCCTTCGGGCAACCGTCCCGGAAAACGCTCCGCCGGCGCGTTTTCTTCCGGTCCGGGGGCGTTGATCTGGGGTGGTGGTCTCCACGTTCCGCCTCACCCCGCCACAGGGAAACCGTCAGGGCACCGATGCAATCCGCATTGTGGACACTGAACGGGTGTTCATCGCCGCCTGCGCCTTCGGCGCGCGGACCCGGTTCATGGCGCTGGCGGCACAAGGGGGATGCCGCGAAAGATGCATGAAGCAATTCGGGCTTGCCGGACCGTCGCCTGTCCGCCGGGGCCATGCTCCGCCTGCGGCTTTCGGAGGGAACGGGAGCACCTATGCCCGCCCGGCGGACCCTGACAGGGTCAAGGGATCAATCCCCAGCCGCTTCAGCGCGGCGGCCCATTTGCCATTGTCCTCGGCCGAGAAGACCAGGTCGGGCGGTGCGTCTGCCGTCAGCCAGCTGTTGCGGCCCATCTCTGCCTCCAGCTGGCCCGGCCCCCAGCCGGAATAGCCCAGCGCCAGAAGCGCCGCCTTTGGTCCCTGCCCCTGCGCCAGGGCGGACAGCACATCCACCGTCGCGGTCATGCCGAACCCGCCCGGCACATCCATCGTCGCGCCGCCGGAATGATAGTCGGTCGAATGCAGCACAAAGCCCCGCCCCCGTTCCACCGGCCCGCCCAGATGCACGCGGATGTCGCGGCCCGTCGGCGCGCGGGGGATATTCAGCTGATCCAGCAGGTTGGCAAAGCTCAGGTCCGGCGCAGGCTTGTTGATGACCAGCCCCATGGCACCTTCCGGGGAATGGGCGCAGATCAGGATCACGCTTTTTTCGAATCGTGCGTCCCCCAGGCCGGGCATTGCGATCAGAAGGTTGCCGGAAAGGTCCATCGCTGCGTTCCCCCTGGGGGTAGAATGGGGCCACCCGCGCGCAGGCTCAAGAGGCAGTGATGCCACAGCGGGCCGATCGTCGCCCGAATGTGATTTTCCATTCCGGGCCAAAGCGCCAATATCGCGCGCATGACCCTGAAACACTGTCTTGCCCTTGTGCTGGCGCTTGCCTGCCTGTCGCACCCCGCCCGCGCGATGACGCAGGACGATCTTCTGTCGGCCGAGGTTCTGCCAGGCTGGCGGACCGAACAGGGCACCCATATGGCCGCGCTGCGTCTGACACTGGCCCCCGGCTGGAAGACCTACTGGCGCAGCCCCGGCGATGCGGGCATTCCGCCGCTGTTCAACTGGTCAGGCTCGCAGAACCTGTCCGGCGTGCGCGTTCACTGGCCGCGCCCCAGCGTGTTCGAGGTGAACGGCTACCGGTCGATCGGCTACAGGACCGAGGTGGTGCTGCCGCTGGAACTGACCGCAACCGATCCGTCGCAGCCCATCCTGCTGCAGGCTGAAATCGATCTGGGCATCTGCCGCGATATCTGCATGCCTGCGGCCCTGACGCTGCGGACGCAGATCAGCGGCCCCGGCGCGCCCGATGCCGCCATCAGGGCCGCGCTGGATGACCGCCCGTCAACGCCCGCGGAAGCCGGGCTTGATGGCATCGGCTGCACGGCAGAGCCGATCACCGACGGGCTGCGCCTGACGGCCCGGCTGGCCCTGCCACCGACCGGCGGGGTCGAGACCGTGGTCTTTGAACCCGGCCCTGCGTCGATCTGGGTATCCGAAGCCGTGGTCAGCCGCGAGGGCACGCATCTGATTGCCACCGCCGATCTTGTCTCTGGCGACGGCGGACCGGTGCTGTTGAACCGGGGCGCGATGGTGGTGACGGTGCTGGGACAACAAAGGGCGGTGGAAATCGCCGGCTGTCCGTCGCCCTGAGGCGGTTTCTGCGAAGTCCTCGGTAAATTCACCGTTCCGTGAAGCCCTAAGGGCGGGGTGCGGGAAGAATGCGACACGAGCCGGGTTTCAATGGATACCGGCAGGGCAACAGAGGAACGGGCCCGATTTGCGTTTGCCTTTCTGTGCGCTGTCGCCCTCGCGGTGGGGCCGGGCGATGACCGCAAGATCGCGGGCAGGGCGGGCCGGGTCCGTCAGACCCTGGGCGCTGACCCGTGCAGACGTCAGGAACCCGGCCAACGCCGCGAAACACGGCGCGATGTGGCCCCCCGCCGGGGCACTCCCAGGGGGCAACGTCAAGCGCCGGAACCGTTGCGCCAGAAGGCCTGACGTCACGCGGGATGCCAAGGCGGGGGAAGCACCGGCACAGCTCCGGATTTGGCCTCAGCACATCTGGCCGCGCCACCCTGTCAAGGACACGGATCAGGCAAGCGATGCGACATCGGGCAATACCCTGCCGCCTTTCGGTTTGCCCCTGTTCGCCGTGACAGCGCGTGCTAGCTGTAATGCGTGCAAAGGCTGTGAGGTCCCGTGTCAGTCCTGATCCTGTATGTATCGACCGCCGCGATTTTTCTGGCGCTGGATGCGCTGATGCTGACCTTTGTCCTGCGCCCGCTGTTCGAAAGGCATATCGGCGGCCTGCTGCTGGACAATTTCCGGATGGTCCCGGTCGCACTGTTCTATCTTGCCTATGTCGCGGGGCTGGTCTGGCTGGTCAGCCTGCCCGCCCTGCGCGACGGCGATCCGCTGCGCGCGGCGGTGGCCGGGGCGGTTGTGGGCGCCATGGCTTACGGCACCTATGAGTTCACGAGCTATGCAATCCTGAAGGGCTGGCATCCGTCGATGGTGTTGGTGGACCTGATCTGGGGAACCGTCCTGACGGCCGTTGCCGCCTGGGGCGGGGTCATGATTGCCCGCGCCCTGGCATGAGTCCTGTCGCGACCGCAAAGCAGACTGGAAAAATCACCTGTGTTTTGCGATACCGGACCTGTCCTTGTTCCAGACGGGTGACCTGATCCATGATCCTGTACGGCATATCCACTTGCGACACCTGCAAAGCGGCCCTCAAGGCCATCCAGGCGGCAGGCCACGAGGTAGAGTTTCGCGACGTGCGCGCAGACCCGATGAGCGCCGACGAGATCGGCGAGTTTGTGACGGCCTTTGGCGATGCCGTGGTCAACCGCGCATCGGCCACCTGGCGCGGGCTGAGCGACTGGCTGAAAGCATCGGATGCGGAAGAACAGCTTGCAGCCCAGCCCACCCTGATGAAACGCCCCGTGATCCGCAAGGGCGAGGCGCTGTATCTGGGCTGGGACGCGCGCGTTCAGGCCGCCGTCCTGGCAGCCGACTGACAGGGTGCCAGGGGCGTGCCAGCCCTGCGGCTGGCGGGGTGCAAAGCGGGAAGCGCTTGCGCCTGCGCGCGCGGCGTATCCTGGCAGGGGCCATCACCCCTTGGTCCGCCGGGGGTTTTGGCTTCCCGGGGCACCGTCGCGCGCGGGCGGGTGGAAACGCGGGTCGCGTTTCGTGGTCCCGCCCCGGACGGGCGAAAGCACTTTCACCGCTGCCATGGCAGGGGCCATCGCCCCTGCCACCGCGCTGCACCGGGATCAGGACCGGCCGGGGGCCAAAGCCCCCGGCCAGCGCCCGCCCCGCCCACGGCGGGCGCTTCGCCCCCCGCGGGTCGGGCGCTGGCCTCTGTCACTGCCGGACCGACCGGTCACCAGAGCACCGTCCCACGCGGGCGGGGAAACGCGGGTCGCGTTTCCTGTTCCCGCCCGAAGGGGCGAATGCGTCATCACCGCTTGACTGGCAGGGGCCATCGCCCCTGCCACAGTGCCGGGCCGGGATCAGCCCGGGGCCAAAGCCCGGGCCAGCGCCCGTCCCGGCTGCAGTACGAAAGCAACCTTCCGTTTGTCCGTCAGGCTTTTGAGACCTGCCCGTTCCACGGCAGAAACATGCACCAATGTATCCTGGCCCCCGCCATCAGGCGCAACGAAGCCGAAACCCCGGGTGCTGCCGAACCGCTTCACGGTGCCTTTCGGCATGCCGCCTGTCCCTTTGCCGCCCACAATCGGGGCAGTTGCCGGGCATCGCGGGCGACCCCGTCCGGTCCCAGGCAAGGGGACGGGCACGCCCGCAAAACTGCGCCCGATCACAAGAAAGAATCAAGCACGCAGGGACCGGGGCCAGGCGCACCCTGCCGCCTGCCGCCGCAGGCCCTGGGTCAGACCAGATCGGGGGGCAGTGCGGCCTTTGACAGCTGTTTGATCATGGCGTCGAAAGACAGTGTTTCGGTCTTCGTATCGCCCAGACGGCGCAGGGACACCGTGCGCTCTTGCACCTCTTTCATGCCGATGGCCAGAATCACTGGTACCTTGCCCACCGAATGCTCGCGGACCTTGTAGTTGATCTTTTCGTTGCGCACGTCCGCCTCGGCCCGCACGCCGCGCGCCCTCAGGGCTGCGACAACCTCATGCACATAAGGATCCGCGTCCGAGACGATCGAGGCGACGACGACCTGCCTTGGGGCCAGCCAGAACGGCAGGCGGCCGGCGTAGTTTTCAATCATGATGCCGATGAAGCGTTCGAACGACCCCAGAATGGCGCGGTGCAGCATGTAGGGGCGGTGCTTGGTGCCGTCTTCGCCGACATATTCGGCATCCAGCCGCACCGGCAGGTTCGGGTCCACCTGGAAGGTGCCGCACTGCCACTTGCGCCCGATGGCATCGGTCAGCTTGAAGTCAAGCTTCGGCCCGTAGAACGCGCCTTCACCCGGATCGATCTGATAGGCGTTGCCGGTCTTCCTGATGGCATTCTCCAGCGCCGCTTCGACCTTGTCCCAGGTTTCATCCGACCCGATGCGCACCTCGGGGCGGGTGGACAGCTTGATCTCGAAGCCGTCAAAGCCAAGGTCCCTGTAGACCGAGGCCAGCAGCGTGATGAAGTTCGCACATTCGGATTCGATCTGCTCTTCGGTGCAGAAGATATGCGCGTCATCCTGGGTGAATCCGCGCACCCGCATCAGCCCGTGCATGGACCCCGAGCTCTCATAGCGGTGGCAGGACCCGAATTCGGCCAGCCGCAGCGGCAGGTTGCGGTAGCTTTTCAGGCCCTGGTTATAGACCTGCACATGGCAGGGGCAGTTCATCGGCTTCAGCGCGTTGATCCGCTTTTCCCTGGCACCTTCTTCATCCACTTCGACGATGAACATGTTCTCGCGGTAGGCTTCCCAGTGCCCCGAGCGTTCCCACAGCACCCGGTCCACCACCTGGGGCGTGCGGATTTCCTGATAGCCGGCACCCCGCTGGCGGCGGCGCATGTAATCTTCCAGGGTGCGGTAGATCAGCCAGCCGTTGGGGTGCCAGAACACCATGCCCGGTGCTTCTTCCTGCAGGTGGAACAGTTCCATTTCCTTGCCCAGGCGGCGATGGTCGCGCCTGGCGGCCTCTTCCAGCATGGTCAGATGGGCTTTCAGGTCTTCGCGGTTGCGGAAGGCCACGCCATAGATGCGCTGCAACTGCTTGTTGCGGCTGTCGCCGCGCCAATAGGCCCCGGCCACCGACATCAGCTTGAAGCTGTCGGCAGGCACCTGCCCCGTGTGTTGCAGATGCGGCCCGCGGCACAGGTCCTGCCAGGGTCCGTGCCAATACATGCGGATCTTCTGATCGGCCGGAATCGCCTCGACCAGTTCCACCTTGAAGGGTTCATCCTTGGCTTTGTAAAACGCGATGGCCGCATCACGGTCCCAGACCTCGGTCCTGACCGGGTCGCGGGCGTTGATGATCTGCCTCATCCTGGCTTCGATGGCACCCAGGTCTTCGGCGCTGAAGTGTTCGGCGCGGTCAAAGTCATAGTACCAGCCATCCTTGATCACCGGGCCGATGGTCACCTTCACCTCCGGCCACAGCTCCTGCACGGCGCGGGCCATGATATGGGCCAGATCGTGGCGGATCAGTTCCAGCGCCACCGCCTCGTCCTGCAGGGTGTGAATGGCGATGCGCGCATCCGCCTGGATCGGCCATTGCAGGTCGAAAGGCGCGCCGTCGACCGAAGCGGACACGGCTTTCTTCGCCAGACCCGGCGAAATCGAGGCGGCCACCTCGGCCGGTGTCACGCCTGCGGCAAAGGCACGCTTGTTGCCGTCCGGGAAAGTCAGGAATATCTGGGCCATGTCGGCTGTCCTCGTCAGTTCGGCGCCTACGAAACGCCCGGTTGCGGGTTGCATCGCGCGGTGTGATGCGCGCCCCGCCCCGTAAAGTCAACCGGGCTTGGCCAGCGGGTGGCCCGTGCCCGAAGGGCGGGCTATAGACAGCAACAAAAGAACACGGAGCCGGAATGACAGACCCCAGTTTCCTGACAACGCCCCTGGGCCGCCGCATCGCCTATGACCGGATCACGGGCCGCGAACCCGGGATCGTCTTTCTGCACGGCCTCCGGTCCGACATGACCGGGACGAAAGCCGTGGCTCTGGCCGAATGGGCGCGCCGGACGGGCCGTGCCTTTGTGCGATTTGATTGCTCGGGGCATGGCCGGTCTTCCGGCCGGTTCGAGGAGGGGGCCATCGGCGACTGGTTTGCCGATGCGCTGGCGGTGCTGGACCTGCTGACCGGGGGGCCGCAGGTGCTGGTCGGATCATCGATGGGCGGGTGGCTTGCGCTGCTGCTGGCGCGGGCGGTACCCGGCCGGGTCAAGGGGCTGGTCGGCATCGCGGCGGCCCCCGATTTTACCGAAGACAGCATGTGGGCGCACGCGACCGCAGCACAGCGAAGCACGCTGCTGCGCGACGGGTTCATTCAGCGGCCAGGCGCCTACGGCGATGATCCCTATGTCATCACGCGGCGGCTGATCGAAGACGGCAGGGCGCATCTTGTGCTGCGCGCGCCCCTGGCCCTGCCGTTTCCGGTGCGGCTGCTGCACGGCACAGCGGACGGGGACGTGCCTTCGGCAGTTGCGCTGCGCCTTCTGGGCCACGCCACCGGCCCGGACATGCGCCTGACACTGGTCAAGGATGCGGACCATCGCTTTTCCTCGCCCGACTGTCTTGCACTGATCGAAACTGCGGTCAGCGAGGTGTCATGAGCGAACCCGGTCTTCTGCTGCCGGGCCTGCCCTATGGCGGCGCGCACCTTCTTCCCCCGGATTGTCGGCATGGCGCTGATCCGTCCGGTCCCTGTCCTGCCGCCGACCGGGGCCGGTCAGGGTCCGGGCGGCACCGTTGAACCGGATGCAGCGCGCGGGGCGCGCAAAGATCAGTTGGCGGCGACGATCCGGGGCTTGTCCCTGGCGCGGGGGGCCGCCGCGTTGGCATCGATGAAGTTCAGCACAAGGGGACGGATGTTCAGCCGCCAGGACTTGCCGGCGAAAATGCCGTAATGGCCCGCACCTTCTTCCAGATGGCTGGCCTTCTTGCTGTCCGGCAGACCCGTCAGAAGCTTCAGCGCCGCAACGCACTGGCCCGGTGCCGAAATGTCGTCATTCGTGCCTTCGACCGTTTTCACGGCAACATCGGTGATCTTGCCAAGGTCAACCCTGGTTCCCCCAACGACAAAGATGTTCTGCGCAATCTCGCGTTTCTTGAAGATGCGGTCCACGGTGGACAGGTAGAATTCCGCCGTCATGTCCATCACGGCCAGGTATTCGTCATAAAAGCGGTTGTGGGCATCATGGTCAGAGGCTTCGCCGCGCGCAACCCGCAGGATCTGGTCGAAAAAGGCCCGCCCGTGGCGTTCCGCGTTCATCGAGATGAAGCTTTGCAGCTGCAACAGACCGGGGTAGACCATCCGGCCCGCACCCTTGTACTTGAAGCCGACGCGCTGGATCGCGGTTTCCTCAAGCTGGCCCATTGTTACGCGACGGCCGAAATCCGTCACTTCGGTGGCGGCGGCGTCAGGGTCGATGGGACCGCCGATCAGGGTCAGCGACCGGGGCTGCGCGGCGGGGTCCTCGGCGGCAAGATAGGCCGTCGCGGCCAGCGCCAGCGGGGCGGGCTGGCAGATGGCGATGATATGCGCATCAGGCCCAAGCGCGCGCATGAAGTCGACAAGGTACAGCGTGTAATCTTCCACGTCGAACTTTCCGGCACTGACCGGAATGTCGCGGGCATTGTGCCAGTCAGTCACAAAAACATCGCAGTCGGGCAACAGGCTCATCACGGTTGATCGCAGCAGCGTGGCGTAATGGCCCGACATCGGCGCAACCAGCAGCACCCGGCGGGCCATCGGCTCGCGGCGGCGCACGAAGAACTGGATCAGATTGCCGAACGGCTTGTCGACGATGGTCTTCACGTCCACAAGGTGATCCTGGCCTTCCGGCCCGACAATCGAACGGATTCCCCAGTCCGGCTTGGTGATCATGCGCGAGAATGTGCGTTCCGTCACCTCGCCCCAGGCGGCGGTCAGCGACAGCATCGGGTTCACCGAAAGGGCGAAGACGGGGTAAGAGGCCATGGCCCTGGCGGTCGCGCCCATCCACTCGCTGGTGTTGCGCACACTTTCCATCAGATCGTATGTGGCCATGAATCGCATGTCGTCTCCTGCCCGGAGGGGTCCGGGAATAATTCGTCGCTTTCCCCCCCGGTCGGGCGACGGTATGTTGCATTGCAGCACGATATTGGGGAAACATCCTTATGACAACCGACGATGACGAAGCGGGGGCGCGGCTGGACAGGCTGAACGCCAATCTTGCGAAAGTCGAAGAGTTGTCGCAGCGGCTCATGGTTGCGCTGTCACGGCGCAAACAGGCCGATCCGGCCCTGAACGGGCCCGGCCAGGACGTCTATCTCAAGGCGGCGGCGGCCTATGTGGCCGAAATGATGCAAAATCCGGCAAAGATTCTGGAACATCAGATCAGCTACTGGGGCAAAAGCCTGAAGCACTATGTCCAGGCCCAGCAGGTCCTGGCCAAGGGCAAGCTGCAGGCCCCCCCCGATTCAACGCCGAAGGACCGGCGCTTTTCGAACCCGCTGTGGGAAACGCACCCCTTCTTCAACTACCTCAAGCAGCAGTATCTGCTGTCTTCCGAAGCCGTGGCGAATGCCGTGGCCAGTCTGGATCATCTGGACCCGGCGGATCGCAAACGGGTCGAGTATTTCTCAAAACAAATCGTCGATATGTTCGCGCCCACCAATTTTCTGGGAACAAACCCCGATGCCTTGAGCCGCGCGGTGGAAACGGACGGGGAAAGCCTTGTGCAGGGGCTGGAAAACCTGGTGCGGGACATCGAGGCCAACGATGGTGATCTGCTGGTGACCCTTGCCGATCCGCAAGCCTTTCATGTGGGCGGGAACATCGCCACCACGCCCGGGGCGGTGGTCTACCGCAACAGGATGCTGGAACTGATCCAGTACGCGCCCACGACCGAAAAGGTGTTCAGGATCCCGCTGGTGATCTTTCCGCCCTGGATCAACAAATTCTACATCCTCGACCTCAAGCCGCAGAACAGCCTGATCAAGTGGATCGTCGATCAGGGCCACACAGTGTTCGTGGTCAGCTGGGTCAACCCCGATGCCAGCTACCGGGACGTGGGAATGGATGATTACATTCGTGACGGATACATCCGCGCCCTGTCCGAGGTCCGCCGTATCACCGGGCAAAAGAAGGTGAATGCGGTGGGCTACTGCATTGCCGGCACCACGCTGGGCCTGACACTGGCACATCTGAAGAAGGCGGGTGACACTTCGGTCAATTCTGCCACGTTCTTCACCACGTTGACGGATTTTTCCGATCAGGGCGAAGTGGGCGTCTTTCTGAACGATGATTTCGTCGACGGGATCGAACGGCAGACGGCGGAAGACGGCATCCTGTCAAAGGTCTTCATGAGCCGGACCTTCAGCTTTCTGCGGTCCAATGACCTGATTTATCAGCCTGCGATCAGAAGCTACATGCTGGGCGAGGCACCTCCTGCCTTTGACCTGCTGTTCTGGAATGGCGACGGCACCAACCTTCCGGCGAAGATGGCGATGGAATATCTGCGCGGCCTGTGCCAGCGCGACGACTTTGCAAAGGGCAGGTTTCCGGTCCTTGGCACGCCGGTCTCGCTGCATGACATTACCCTTCCCGTCTTTGCCGTTGCCTGCGAAACTGATCACATTGCCGCCTGGAAGGGATCGTTCAACGGGGTGCGGCAGTTCGGTTCAAAGGACAAAAGCTTTGTCCTGGCGCAGTCCGGCCATGTTGCCGGCATCATCAATCCACCGTCGAAAGGGAAGTACGGGCATTATGTCAGCGACGCGCCGATGACCTCGGCCGAAGACTGGAAGACTGCGTCAACCTTTCATGCCGGGTCATGGTGGCCGCGCTGGGGCGCATGGCTGTCGCAGCGCGCCGGGGCAAAGGTGGCTGCCAGGACCCCGGGCGATGGCGATCATCCGGTGCTGGCGCCGGCCCCCGGAACCTATGTAACGGCCGAACCGGCTGCCTGATCTTAACCGTCAGTATGGCCAGCGCAGAAAAATGCCGCAGTGCAGAAAATAACGCTTGCATTTCTGCACTGCAGCATCTATCTGTTTCGCATCCGGACGCAGAACGCGGCCACGTGCAGGAGCATAGATCATGACAAAGACACCCGATCTGACCAAATACATGCAGGATGCCATGGCGTCCTTCCCGGTTGACGCCAAGGCGTTCCAGGATGCGTTCAAGACCCAGGCAGCGCTGGCCGAGAAAATCTCGAAAGTTGCCCTCGAAGCCGCTGAAAAATCGACCGAGATCAGCTCGAAATGGGCGAAAGAAACCATTGCCCGTCTGAACACGGTTGCAAAAGCCAAAGCTGAGCCGACCGACTATACCAAGGCCGCCACCGACTTTGCCTCGGCGTCCGCCGAACTGGCGACCGAACATATGGCCGCCTTCGCCGAAGTCGCGAAGAAAGTGCAGATGGAAACGGTCGAACTGATGCTGGCCGCCGGCAAGGACCTGTCGGAAGACGCGACCGCCGCCGTGAAGAAAGCAACCGCAGAGGTTACGACCGCTGCCAAGAAGGTCGCTGCCGCCGCGAAGTAAGCGCCATGTGACCTGAGACGATCCGCGTCAGATCTGCATCCTCCCTGTCGGACTGGCGCGTGGGGCGGGCTTTGAAAGCCCGCCCTTTCTTTTGGCTCTGCACTGCCTTAAGCTTCTGTGCAGTGCAGAAACCTTGGGGAGGCTGGCCATGGCCGATACCGGAAAACCGCTGCTCATCAAGCGCTATGCCAGCCGCCGCCTGTACAACACCGAAACCAGCGACTACGTCACGCTGGAGGATATCGCAGGTTTCATCTGCGCCGGACGCGACGTGCAGATCGTCGATCTGAAATCGGGCGATGACCTGACGCGCCAGTATCTTCTGCAGATCGTGGCAGAGCATGAAAGCAAGGGCGAGAATGTTCTGCCGATCAACGTTCTGACCGATCTGGTGCGCAGCTACACCTCGGAAGTCCAAAGCATTGTGCCGCAATTCCTGGCCATGTCGTTCGAGATGTTCCGCAACGGCCAGTCCAGGATGATGGAAAACCTTACCGGGCTGCCAAACCCCATGGCAAAGGTGCCGGGGTTTGACGACCTGATGAAGCAGCAGGAAACCTTCATGAAGACGCTGCTCTCGGGCATGTCGACCATCCCCGGCTGGACCGGCACAGGTCCCGCGCGGACCGAGGCGGATGCGCCGGACGCCGCCAGTGCCGATGACCTGGCGCAGATCAAAAAGCAATTGGCCGAGTTGCAGACCAAGCTTTCCAAGCTGTGACTCTGCCGGGCATCTCTGCACAGGCGGCCTGTGCGGCGACAGGTGCCGCCCCATGACGGAACCGCCCGGTCGCGTCACCTTGTGGGGCATCGAAGTGTTCCTGGCCACCGCCGAGGAAGGGTCCATTTCAGCCGCCGCGCGACGTCTTGCAGCCAGCCCTTCGGCCGTCAGCCAGCAATTGTCGGGACTGGAGACGGCCCTTGGGGCCATTCTGCTTGACCGGGGCGCCCGTCCGATGCGGCTTACTCCGGCAGGGGGGATGTTCCGCCGCCACGCCCAGACGATTCTGAATGCGGCGCTGGAAGCGCGGGCGGAATTGGCGATGTCCGACATGTCGGCACTGACGACCCTGCGCCTTGGCATGATCGAGGATCTTGACGCCGAGGTGACGCCGCGCCTTCTGTCTGCGATGGCGGCAGAGCTGCGCGGCTGCCGGTTCCTGCTGGAAACCGGCGCAAGCCACCGGCTGATGGAACAGCTGGACGGGCGGGCGCTGGATGTTGTTGTTGCGGCCGATCTGGGCGCGGAACTGGGGCCGGGTGACTGGGCCGAGGTGCATCCGCTGCTGACCGAACCCTATGTCATTGCCGCCCCGCGCGGGGTGATCGACAGGGCGGGCGATGTGCGGGCGCAACTGATGACGCTGCCGATGATCCAGTATACCTCGCGCCACCTGATGGGCCGGCAGATTGCCGCACATCTGATGCAGCAGAACCTGCGCCTTGCGCACCGCTTCGAACTGGACAGCTATCATGCGATCATGGCGATGGTCTCGGGCGGCGCGGGATGGACCATCCTGACGCCCCTGGGGGTTACCCATGCGCAAAGGTTCCGCGATGCAACGGATGTTCTGCCGCTGCCCTTTGCCCCGCTGTCGCGGACGATCTCGCTTCATGCGCGCGTCGATGTGCTGAAAGACATGCCGCAGCGCATGGCGGGGCTTTTGCGTCCCTTGCTGCAGACCCAGGTCGTTGGCCCTGCGGTTGCACAGCTTCCCTGGCTGTCGGGTCAGCTCAGGGTGCTGTAGGGTTCAGCCCCGTACCTCTGTTGCGGCAGAGATCAGCGCATCGGCAATGAAATCAAGGTCAGGACGGGTCAGGCGGGCGGGCAGCCGGGTGTCACAGGCCCGCATCAGCATGGCACGGGTCATCGGCAGGTCAGGCGGCGTTCCCAGGAACTGCCAGTTCCAGAAGGCGCGTGCGTTGCCTTCGCTCAGCCCGAAGATCTGAACCGATACGCCGCGCGCCTTTGCGGCCTGCTGAAAGGCAAGCGCCTGGGCATCGGTTTCGAACCCGGTCAGGTTGAACTGGATCGAATCCGGGGCGCGGTTTTCCGGCCCCAGGGCGGGCGGCACGGCCAGCCAGGGCGACGTGTTCAGCCGTTCGGCCACGTAATCATGGTTGGTCCGGCCCTGCACCACGCGGCGGGCAACCTCTGGCAGTTGCGGGCGGATCACGGCCGCAGACAGGTTCTGCATGCGCATGTTGTAGAGCGGCAGCTTGTTCTGCCAGTGGCCAAAGCTGTTCTGCAGGCCCGGATGCTTCTTCCAGTTTTCCTCATAGGCGCCCGACATGATCACGGCACGGGCGGCCAGTTCCGGATCATCGGTGATCAGGATGCCGCCTTCGCCGGCATTCACCAGCTTGTAGGACTGAAAGCTGAAGCAGCCGATCCTGCCGATGGTGCCGATCTTGCGCCCCGCCCAGGTTGTGCCCAGCGAATGCGCGGCATCTTCAATAACCGGGATGCCGCGCGCATCGCACAGCGCCATGATCGCATCCATGTCGCTGGTATGTCCGCGCATATGGCTGATCAGCACCGCCTGCGCGTCGTCCAGCTTCGCTTCCAGGTCGGCGATATCGACCCGGTAATCGCTGCCCACCTCGACCAGGACGGGAACGCAATCCGCATGAACCACGGCAGACGGGACGGCGGCGAAGGTGAAGGCGGGGATCAAAATCTTCGCACCCTTCGCCAGGTCAAGCGCCTTGATCGAAATGAACAGCGCGGCCGAGCAGGAGGACACGGCCAGCGCATAGCGGCTGCCCATCAGTTCGGCAAATTCGGCTTCCAGAAGGGCGACAGGGGCGTCTTTCGGCGCGGTGTAGCGAAACAGATCGCCCGAGCGCAGCAGCCGGTCGATCTCGGCGCGTGCAGCTTCGGGGATGGGTTCGGCATCATAGACATTCGGGGCCAGGGTCTGTCCGTCCGGGGCCATAAGATGCGCCTTTCCTGAAACTGATCTTCAGGAAAGCTGTAAGGCGAAAGAAGTGATTTGGCGAGGGTCAAGTTTCGCGCACCGGTCATTCCTTGCCGGTCGGGGGTGTGACGTTGCGTCATGCCCCGGTCACAGTCCAAGGCGGTCGCGCATGGAATACCAGGCCATTGCCAGCACCAGGAAGGGCCAGCGCAGCGCAGTCCCCCCGGGGAAGCTGGCCTGCGGCACTGATGCCATGACATCAAAGCGTTCCGCCTGTCCGGCCACCGCTTCGGCCAGAATCTTGCCCGCCAGCGTTGCCATGGCCACGCCATGCCCGGAATAGCCAGAGGCGGACAGCACATGGGCGCTGGGCCGGGTGAAGCAGGGCATGCGGTTCATCGTGATGGCAAGCGTGCCGCCCCAGGCATAGTCGATACGGACATCGGCCAACTGCGGATAGATCTGAAGCATCGGCTTGCGGACCGTGCGAAGAATGTCGGGAAAGCGGTAGCCGTAGCTTTCGCCACCGCCGAACAGCAGGCGGCCATCCTCGCTCAGCCGCCAGTAATTCACGACAAAGCGCGAATCCGCCACGGCAACAGGTTCTGCCAGTACCTCCTGCGCCCGTGCGCCCAGGGGTTCGGTCGCCACGATGAAGTTGTTGATCGGCATCACCCGCGCCGCCACCTTCGGGTTCAGCCCGCCCAGATAGCCGTTGGCGGCAAGGATGACATGATCTGCCAGGACATGGCCCTGCGCGGCGCGCACCACCGGCTTTGCGCCGTCTTCCACCGCATGGACCAGCGTCGTCTCGCAGATCCGCACACCCGCCGCGGCTGCGGCCTGTGCCAGACCGAGGGCGTAATTGAGAGGGTGCAGATGGCCTGCACCCCGGTCGATCTCGCCGCCCCGGAAGGCATCTGACCCGATCAGGGCGCGGATGCCGGCGCGGTCCATGGGTTCCAGGTGTTCATACCCATAATCGCGCCGCAGCCGGTCGGCATAGGCATGGGCGGCGCTGACCTGGCGGTCGCTGGTGCAGGCATGGGCAACGCCGGGGTAAAAGGTGACCGGCATGGCGTGCGTTGTGATCAGGCTGCGCACCAGCGCCTTGGCCTCTTCCGCCATGTCCCACAGGCGGCGGGCCTGCGGCAGGCCCACCCTCTTTTCCAGATCATCCTGATCCAGCCTTTGCCCGGACCCGACCTGCCCGCCGTTGCGCCCCGATGCGCCAAAGCCCACCCGGTGCGCTTCCAGCAGGATCACCGAAAAGCCGCGCTGCGCCAGATGCAGCGCCGCGGACAAACCGGTATAGCCCCCGCCCACCACGCAGACATCCGCCCGCGCCTCGCCCATAAGCGCGGGAAACGGTGCCAGCGGGGTGGCCGTGGCCGCATAGTACGACGCCGGGTATTGCCCGGCCCGGTCGTTGGCAAAAAGAAGATTCATACGTTCAAAAGCAGGTGTTCACGTTCCCACGGGCTGATGACCTGCAGGAATTCCTTGTATTCGTTGCGCTTGACGGAATCGTAGACCGAACAGAACCCGGCCCCCAGCACCTCTTGCAGGGATTTGTCCTCGTCCAGCAGATCAAGCGCATCGCCCAGGTTATAGGGCAGTTCGGTCTCGATGTTGTAGGCATCGCCCGTGCATTCGTCGCGCGGCATCCTGCCCTCTTTCAGGCCAAGGTATCCGCAGGCAAGCGACGCGGCCAAGCCTAGATAGGGGTTGCAATCCATGCCCGCAAGCCGGTTTTCCAGACGGCGCGCCTCGGGGCCCGAGATGGGGACGCGCAGGCCGGTCGTACGGTTGTCGCGGCCCCATTCCAGATTGATGGGTGCGGCGAAATCGGGGACGTAGCGGCGGTAGCTGTTGACGTAAGGTGCCAGCAGGGCAACGGCCCCCGGCAGATGGTTCTGCATCCCGGCGATGAAATGCAGGAAGTGCTGCGTTTCGGCCCCCTTGCGGTCCGAGAAGATGTTCTTGCCTGTCTTCAGGTCCACCACCGAATGGTGGATATGCATGGCCGATCCCGGTTCCCCTTCGATCGGCTTGGCCATGAAGGTGGCAAAACAATCGTGGCGCAGGGCGGCTTCGCGGATCAGCCGCTTGAAGAAGAAAATCTCGTCCGCCAGCCGCACCGGGTCGCCATGGGCCAGGTTGATCTCGACCTGGCCTGCGCCGCCTTCCTGCAGGATGCCGTCAATCTCGAACCCCTGGGCTTCGGCGAAATCATAGATGTCATCGATGACCTTGCCGTATTCGTCGACCGCACTCATCGAATAGGCCTGCTTGCCGGCGGCGCGGCGCCCCGAGCGGCCCATGGGGGGCATCACCGGCATGTTGGGATCAAGGTTGCGCGCCGTCAGGAAGAATTCCATCTCGGGCGCGACAACCGGCTGCCATCCTTCGGCGTTGTACAACTCCACAACCCGGCGCAGCACGTTGCGCGGGGCCGTGGGCACAGGTTTGCCGGACGGGTCCTGCGCATCGTGGATGATCTGCAAGGTGACGTCCGCCGTCCAGGGGGCGGCGGTGGCCGTGGAAAAGTCAGGGATCAGGATCATGTCAGGTTCGGTGAATTGGCCCGACGGATTGTCGGCCCATTCGCCGGTGATCGTCTGCAGGAAGATCGAGTTGGGCAGAAAGAAACTTGTCTGCCGGGCGAATTTCGAAGCCGGCATCGCCTTGCCGCGCGCCACACCGGCAATGTCGCCGATGATGCACTCCACCTCGTCAACGCGGCGCCCGGCGATATAGTCCCGGGCGGCCTCGGGCAGTTGTTCGGTCCATTTGGCCATGAATCACACTCTTGGTTTCACCCGCGCGGGTGCTTGAAAAATCCGGCAATCCGGTCGGCGATCATGCGGTCCTGCAGCGGGGTATCAAGCCGCGCCACCGCGTCATCAAGCAGGGGGTCGGGCACAAGGCCGCGGCCGCGGGTGCGGATCAGACCATCGATGAAATCGCCCGTGAATTCAGGATGCGCCTGCACCGTAAAGGCGCGATCCCCGTAGAGCAGCGCGGCATTTTCGCAAAAGCCGTTGCTGGCGATCACCCTGGCCTGCGCCGGCCTTTCCACGACCTGATCCTGATGCCAGGCGTTGAGTGTCAGCGTCTCGCCGTCAAAGTCATAGGGCGTTGGCCCCACCGACCAGCCGCCCCGGTACTTTTCCACCCGCCCGCCCATCGCCTTGGCAATGATCTGATGGCCAAAACAGATCCCCACCAGCGGCACGGCGGCGGCATAGGCATCGCGGATGAACGCCTCCAGCGGCGGAATCCAGGGATGATCCTCATAGGCCCCATGGCGCGAGCCGGTGATCAGCCAGCCTTGCGCGTCATGGATGCTTTCAGGAAATTCGCCGTCCACCACCGCCCAGGTGCGGAAGGTAAGACCACGCCCGTCCAGCAGGCGGGCGAACATGGCGGGATAGTCACCGGCCGTCCTGATCAGGGCGTCCGGGGCATGGCCGGTTTGCAGGATGCCGATCTGCATGGGTATCTCCGTGCGTGTCGCGCCAGACTAGGCGGCGGGGGGAGCGCAGGCAAGGGGTGGTGGCGGTCGGATCGACGCCTGAAAGAAAAGGGGTGACGGTTTCTCGCCACCCAGGTTGGTTTCAGAAAGCCTCTTGGGCCGCTCTCGTATGGCCCAGAAGCAAAGGATCACATCAGTCAGGCTAGCGGCTGCGCCAGTGGGCGCAGACCTGCACGACCCGGTCGATGCGAAAGCGCTCGTAAGCGCTCACCCGGACACCATGCGGCATGTCCCGTCTTCTTATGAGAGGGTTGCCCCTGAAATGGGGCGCAGGAAGTGTCAAATCCACTTCGTGGTGACCGCATCTGGCAGGGCGCCTGCACCCCGCTGTTTAGCCGCCCAAGGGGCTGACTGCTGTTTCAGCCGGTCGGTCTTTCCCTTCAGCAAGGTGCTGAAACAGTGCCGGTCGCAGGGGCTGCCTGACCGAAAAGCGGGAAACTCTTCCGCCCGGCGGCACATCCTGGCAGGGATCATTGCCCCTGCCAAAGCGCCACGCTGCCCATTGGCCGGCCGGGGGACCAAAGCCCCCGGCCAGCGCCTGCCGGGCCGGGCGCAGGCCTTCTGCTGGTCCCGGACCTGCCGGTCTGCACGGCACCGTCGCGCGCGGGCGGGAAACACGCTGCGTTTCCTGATCCCGCCCGCACTGGCGAAAGCGCTGCCCCCGCTTCAATGGCAGGGGCCATCGCCCCTGCCGCAGTGCTGCGCCGGTATCAGGACCAGCCGGGGGCCCAAAGCCCCCGGCCAGCGCCCGCCCCGCCCCCGGCGGGCGCTAGCCTCTGATGCTCCCGGACCTGCCGGTCTGCAGGGCACCGTTGCGCAGGGGCGGGGGAAACGCGGGTCGCGTTTCCCCCGCCCGCACTGACGAAAGCAATGTCACCGCTGCAATGGCAGGGGCCATCGCCCCT
>JADCEF010000111.1 GCA_020250445.1 Rhodobacter sp. | reverse complement strand
GCATTCTGAGAAAGCTCACCCTCAACATCCTGCAAAAGGCCCGCCCCAAACTCCCCGTCTCCCGAAAACGCAAACGCGCAGGATGGTCCGATGACTTCGCAAAATCAATCATCGGCCAAATGCGATAGCCCTGGCATCCTTTCCACGCCCCTTTCCCGCCCGGCGGGAACGCAGTAGGACGGGGACATGACATCGCCCGCAATACCCGCCGTGCCCGCATCGTTTTCCCGCCCCACCGTCCGGCTGAAGCCGAAGGCCGAAGCACGGGCGATCCGCCATGGCTTCCCTTGGGTCTATGCCGACGAATTGGTCACCGACCGGCGCACGCAGGGCCTGGCCCCCGGCGCGCTGGCCGTGCTGGAAGATGCCGACCGCCGCCCGCTGGCGCTGGTGACCGTAAACACAAAATCCAGGATCATCGCCCGGGTGCTGGACCGCGATCCTGATGCGCAGATCGATCAGGACTGGTTCGCGCGCCGCCTGACCACGGCGCTGGCGCTGCGCGCGCGGTTGTTCGACGCGCCCTTCTACCGCCTTGTCCATGCCGAGGCCGATGGCCTTCCCGGCGTGGTGATCGACCGGTTCGGCGATGTCGCGGTGATCCAGCCCAATGCCGCCTGGGCCGAGACGCATATCAAGGTGCTCGCCGCCGCCCTGCGCGCGGTGACGGGTGTGTCTGCGGTGGTCAAGAACGGCACCGGGCGGTCGCGCGGGCTGGAAGGACTGGCCGAGGAAACCGTGATCCTGAGCGGAGAGATCGGCGGCCCCGTGCCGGTGACGATGAACGGGGCCACCTACATGGCCGATGTGCTGGGCGGGCAGAAGACCGGCCTGTTCTTTGACCAGCGCCCGAACCATGCCTTTGTGCAGCGCCTGGCGCGGGGCGCGCGGGTCTTGGACATGTTCAGCCATGTCGGCGGCTTTGCCCTTGCGGCACTGGCGGGCGGGGCGGCCAGCGCGCTTGCGGTCGATGCCTCGGACGCGGCGCTGGCCCTGGCCCGGCAGGGGGCTGCGGCCAGCGGCATGGCAGACCGCTTTGCCACGCGGCAGGGCGATGCCTTTGCCGTGCTGGAAGACCTGGCGCAGGACGGCGCGCAGTATGATCTGCTGATCTGCGATCCGCCCGCCTTTGCCCCGGCGAAACCGGCGCTGGAGGCGGGGTTGCGCGCCTATGAACGGCTGGCGCGTCTGGCTGCCCCGCTGGTGGCGCCGGGCGGCTTTCTGGTGCTGTGTTCCTGTTCCCATGCGGTGGACCTGACAGCGTTGCGCAATGCCAGCGGGCGCGGCATCGGGCGCGGCGGACGGCGGGCGCAGCTTTTGCACACCGGCTTTGCCGGGCCGGATCATCCGATGCTGCCGCAGCTGGCCGAAAGCGGCTATCTGAAGGCGCTGGTCTTCCGGCTGGACGGATGAAGGTCGTTCTTGACGCCTGTGTGCTTTACCCCTCGGTGCTGCGCGAGATCCTGATCGGCGTGGCACGGGCGGGCCTGTTTGTTCCGCTGTGGTCAGACCGCATTCTGGAAGAATGGGCGCGTGCCACGCGCAGGCTGGGGGCCGGGGCCGAAACCGTGGCGCGGGGCGAGGTGGCCCTGCTGCGCGCAGCCTTTCCCGCCGCCTGCGTTCCGGCGCGCCCGGCGATCGAGGCGCGCCTGACGCTGCCCGATGACAATGACCGCCATGTTCTGGCGGTGGCGATCGCGGCAGGCGCGGATGCGATCCTGACCTTCAACGCCGCCGATTTTCCGCGCCATGTGCTGGCTGCGGAGGGTCTTGCGCGGCGCGACCCCGACGGGTTCCTGTGGGAATTGTGGTCGCATCACCCCGCGGCTGTTTCGGGCGTGGTAGAGGCCGTGCGCACCGAGGCGGAACGGCTTTCGGGCCGCCCGCAGCCGCTGCGCACCCTGCTGAAGCGGGCGCGGCTGCCCCGGCTTGGCAAGGCGATAGATCAGGTCTGAAACCAGCGCGCCTCGCGCGCCTCAATCGCGCGGATGCGGTCTTCGGTGCCGGGGTGGCTCATCAGCCAGGCCGGGATGCCGGAGGCGGGCGATCCGGTCAGGGCACCCAGCTTGCGGAACAGCGACTTCTGCGCCCCGGTGCCGATCCCGGATTTGACCAGCAGGGCGCTGGCATAGGCATCGGCCTCGTGCTCGTCGCTGCGCGACAGATGGGCGGCCAAGGCGACGGTGATGGTGCGAGCGATCAGAACGCCCACGCCGGGGATCAGCCGCGACAGAAAGGTCGACAGGATCATCATCAGCGCGTTCTGGCCGGTAAAGTCAATCATCCGCCGCCGCGCATGGCCAAGGGCAACATGGCCCAGTTCATGCGCGATGACAGAGGCCAGTTCGTCGGCCGTGACCTTGCCCGACCGGTACTGGTTCAGAAACCCGCGCGTCAGAAAGACGCGGCCATCGGGTGCGGCCAGTCCGTTGACGATATCAACGTCATAAAGATGGACCGTCACCTGCGGCAGGTCCAGCGCCTGCGCCATGCGCGCGGTCAGGGCGGTGATCTCCGGCTCGTCCAGGATGCGCGAGTTTGCATCAAGCGTCTTCAGCGTCCGCCAGACCGAAAAGCGGTACATGGCAAGGCCGTAGGCCAGCGTCAGCAGGATGGGAAGGAACGTCAGCATGGCGCGAATATGGGGTGCGATCCGGGCGGCGCAAAGGGGCAGATCATGCGGCGTGCGGCCGCCGCCGAATCCACAGCTGCCGCCCCAGCCAGATGGCCGCCGCAAGTGCTGTCAGGGCGATCACGGCAGAGGTCATCGTCGTGCCAAGGTCCTTGACCTTGTGGGCAAAGAAGGCCCCGGTGCCCAGATAGGCCAGAATCCAGACGGCATCACCCACCAGCACACCCAGCGTAAAGCGATGCCAGGCGATGCGGGTGGCCCCCGAGGCCAGGTTGATCCAGGGGCCAAGGGCCGACAGCGGGAAGCGGCTGATGATCACGGCGATCACCGCGCGCCGGTCCAGTTCCGCGCGGGCGCGGTCCATCAGAGGCGTGAATTGCGGCCTGACGCGGAAGCGCTCCCACAGGGGCTGCCCGCCCGCGCGGCCCGCGCCATAGCCGATCTGATCGCCCAGAATGGCACCCACAAGCGTGGTCAGCGCAACGGGAAGAAACTGCATGTCGCCCGAGGCAATAAAGGCACCTGCCGCCAGCATCAGCGCCGAGGTCGGGATCGGCACGCCCGCGCAGGACAGAAGCGCAGCCAGAAACAGCACCGAAGCACCATGGCGCGGGATCAGGGCGTAAAGTTCGGCGATCATGCGCCACCCCCTGCCTTGCCGATGGCCTGCCGCACCTGCTCAAGCAGCACTTCGGGTGCCAGGCCGCGCTGTGCCGCCAGATCGTTCAGGCTGGAAAAGGGCGTATCCCCGCCTGTCAGCCCCAGAACCGGGGCCAGGGCATCGCGGGGCAGGTTGAAGACCGCGATCACATGGCGCGGCGTCATCCAGCCTTCGACCTGCGGTGCCTGGGAACCCAGGACCCGGGTGGAGAACACCCAGACCGCATGTGTGCCAAAGCCAAGGGCGATGGCAAGCAGCACCAAAAATGTTCCGGTCAGCACCGGGTGCCGGTTGGTCTGGTCTGACATCGTCTGTCTGTCCCCATCGCTGTTCGCGATGCTGGCCGCAAGGCGGCAGCTTTTCAAGCGGTTCTGCGCCGCCGCTGCCACAGGGCGCGGCCCAGCAGCACCGCAACCAGCCCTGCGGCCAGCGCGCCGATGACCGACCCGGCGGCGGCCCCCGTTTCCTGCAGCCGCGCGCCGAAGACAAAGCCCAGGCCGACATACAGCGCAACCCAGGTGGTTTCCCCCAGCAGGCTGGCCAGCGAAAAGCGCCACCAGCCAAGCCGTGTCGCCCCGGCGGCGAAGTTGACCCAGGGGCCAAGCGCGCTGAACAGCCAGCGGCTGAGATAGACGGTGATTCCGCCGCGCCGGTGCAGCGCCCGCGCGGCGCGGCGGGCCGGCGGGCCGGTTTTGCGGCCCGCAAGAAGCTGCGACCAAAGGCGGATACCGCCGGAATGCCCGATGCCGTAGCCCGCCTGGTCGCCCAGAACCGCGCCGGACAGGGCAGCGCCCACCACGGGCAGGGCGGCCAGATCGCCGGATGCCACAAAGGCCCCGGCTGCCAGCATCAGAAGTGACGACGGGATCGGCAGCGCAAGACAGGACAGGAAGGTGGCAAGGAACAGCACCAGCGCGCCATGTTCGGGAACCAGCGCCAGCAGCGTGTCGGTCACCGGGGCACCACGGCCTGCACCGACGCAAGCAGTGCTGCCAGCGGGACGCCGCGTGCTGCGGCAATCTCTTCCAGTGTCTTGCCGCGCGCCGATCCGGGTTCAAGCCCAAGCGCTTGCGCCATGACCTCGGGCGGGATGTCATAGGTGCGCACGATATAGCCGGGCGTCATCCAGGCCTGGACCGGGCCGGGCGACGGGTCCAGATGTGTGACCACCCACAGCGCGTGCAGCGCAAAGGCGATGAACAGGACCAGCGCCAGCCCGAAGGCCGCGATCAGCCAGCGCGGGCGGCGGGCTGCGCGCGTCACCGCGCCACCTCGCGCATGGCGCGTCCCAGACCGTCCAGCGTCATCGGCACCATGCGTCCGTCAAAGATACGCCGGATCAGGGTGATGGTCCGGGTCCGGTCCCAGAACCTTTCCGGCACCGGGTTGATCCAGACCGAATGCGGCCACTGTGCCCGGGCACG
Source organism: Rhodobacter sp. (assembly GCA_020250445.1). Classification (GTDB taxonomy): domain Bacteria; phylum Pseudomonadota; class Alphaproteobacteria; order Rhodobacterales; family Rhodobacteraceae; genus Aliitabrizicola. The sequence goes on along the minus strand of JADCEF010000111.1, from coordinate 38,013 downwards.
TTCCAGCCAGACCTGACCGGTTTCGGCATTCCAGTGTTCACTGGCACCACCGGGGTGCAGCAGCTCATAGGGGCTCATGCTGGCGTCGCCAACAAACAGGCAGCGGCAGTCAGAGCCGTAGGTGCGCAGCAGGTCCATGGTCGGGGTCTGCGCGTCCCAGCGGCGGCGATTGTCGGTCCAGACACCCTCATAAAGGCAATTGTGAAAGTAGAATACCCTCAACTGCCCGAATTCGCTGCGCGCGGCCGAGAACAGCTCCTCCATCACCCGGACATGGGGGTCCATCGAGCCGCCTGCGTCCAGAAACAGCAGCAGCTTGACGGCGTTGCGCCGTTCGGGGCGCAGCTGCACGTCAAGCCAGCCCTGTTCGGCGGTGGCGCGGATCGTGCCGTCAAGGTCAAGCTCGTCCACCGCCCCGCTGCGCGCCCATTTGCGCAGGCGGCGCAGGGCGACCTTGATGTTGCGGGTGCCCAGTTCCACCCTGTCGTCCAGATTGCGGAACTCGCGCCGGTCCCAGACCTTGACCGCGCGCTGATGGCGGCTTTCGTCCTGCCCGATCCGCACGCCTTCGGGGTTGTAGCCATGGGCACCGAAGGGCGAGGTTCCCGCCGTGCCGATCCATGCCGAGCCGCCTTCGTGCCGGCCCTTCTGCTGTTCCAGCCGTTTCTTCAGGGTGTCCATCAGCGCGTCGAAACCGCCAAGCGCCTTGATCGCGGCCTTTTCTTCTGCGGTCAGGTGCTTTTCGGCCATCCGCGCCAGCCAGCCTGCGGGCAGATCGACCGCCTCCAGCACATCCTGCGCCGTCACATGCTTCAGCCCCCGGAAGCTTTCGGCGAAGGCGCGGTCGAAACGGTCAATGTGGCGTTCGTCCTTCACCATGACGGTGCGCGCCAGAAAGTAGAAACCTTCGGCGTCATACGTCGCAAGTCCCGCCGCCATGCCGTCCAAAAACGCCAGATATTCGCCCAAGGACACCGGAACCCCGGTGCGGCGCAGCGTTTCAAAAAAGGGCAGGAACACGGCCTAGACCATCCGGCTGACCAGGATGGTCACGAAGACCCCCAGGATGCCAAAGGCAATGCCGTAGCCGGCGGCATATTGCAGCTGGTCCAGGCCGCGCCCGCCGCGCCGCCGGGCGACGCCCCATCCGGTCAGTGCGCCGAACACCAAGGCCGCAAGAATGATCATGGTCATGCCTTTCCGCCAAAGGCACGGTCGGCCCGGCGCTGTCGGGTTGCGTCAGCCGCCCTGCAACGGCGACAACAAGGAGAATTCCGTCAGATGCCTGCGCACCTCATCCTCCGTGCCAAAGCCATAGCGCGCCCAGCCAAAGCTGTCGAGCCGCAGGGCCTGTGCCTGAACCGGGTTTCCGGTCATCTCCAGCGCTTCGGCCTTGATCATCAGCAGGCTGGCCAGAAGGGCCGCATTTTCCGACCGGGTGACAGCCGGCATCGCCCGGTTCGCCAGTTTGATCGCATCGGCAGGCTGGCCCGCAGACAGGGCAAGGGCCGCCATCTGCACATCGATATGGGCGACGTGAATGTCGGCATCGGGCAGGGTCCGGTAAATCCGGGCCGCATCCGCCAGAGCACCGACAGCCGCATCCGCGTCATCGGCCAGGCCGAGCCGCCCGACGGCGAAAAAGCTGAAGCCAAGTCGGCTGTCGGCCCAGCCTTCGGACCGGGCGATCTGCAGGGCCTGCCGGGCCGCCGACCGGCGCTGATCGGGGGTCCCCTTCGGTCCCAATGCCGTCTCCATGGCTTCGATCCAGGGGCGTGGCGTGGGGGAGGGCGGCAGGGGGGTGCCCGGACCGCCGCCGGGATTGAGCCGGGAAAGAACAGCCGGAAGCCGGGCCGCCACCGCCGCCCTGTCCATGCCGTTTGCAAGTTCGGGTGCGTAATGAACCCTCAGCACCAGCATGTCGAAGCCGGTCAGCACCGTATGGAAATTGTCGTCATTGAACACCGAGTCCGACAGTTCAAAAAGATCGTTCAGCGGGCCCAGGGCCTGCGCCACTTCCTCGTGCAGGCAATCGCGGATTTCCTGGGGTGCGGTATCGGACGGGATGAAGACGGCCACCCGGTCGCGCGTGGTCAGCCTTGTCCAGTCCACCCGGTCGGTGCGGCGGGCGCGGCGGTACTCTGACCAGTTTGAAACGCGCGGCACGACGAAACAGGCGGCCTGCGGCACCACCGCCTGCAACCGGCGGCGCGGCAGGAATTCCACCGTGATCGAGGCCGGTCCGGCGGCAACGGGCGTGACGTCGATGCCGGCCTCGGCGCGCAGCCGGTCCAGCAGCCGGGACAGATCGGTTGCCGCCGTGGGGGGCACATCGCCGGTCAGGGCAAGGGTGATCGGCCCGGAAAACCGGGTCAGCCGGGGCAGATCGCGCCCGCTTTCCATCTGGAATTCCAGCGCAAGGATGTCGCGCGCGATGCCGGCATTGCTGCGCTGCGGGGGTTTGGCCTGGCCGGGGGGAAAGGTCTTCATCGCAGGCAGGTCCGCGATGGCGGGGGTCCGGCGTTCTGGCACCCCGGCGGGAAGGGCACAGGCCGAGAGAAGGACAAGGCAGGCCAGACGTGCCATGATCCGCATCAGGAAGCCCGTTCATGGGGAAGGAAGGGCACGGGCGCGCCGGACCGGTCGTACAAGCGGCGGGCAGTCGCGTTCAAGGCTGCCGCCAGCCGGCATATGGCCGGGGTGCCGACACGGCCCGCCCGGGCATGGACCGCTTCGGTCAGCGCGCGTCCGCCGACGGTCGGCAGGCGCGCACGCAACGTTGCCGGGTCATCCCGGATCGCGCGGGCAAAGGTCCGTGCGGTGATCTCTTTTGGCAATCCGGTCTGGACGAAGGCGCTGCAAGGGGGCTGAAAAAGCATCCCCGCCGCTAGCCGGACGTGATCATCAGCCTGATCCGCCGGAAAGGCGGCTTGCGTTCCGGGCGGACCACGAAGTGCGGCGCGCTGCCCCGCCCGGTCGGAAACCACGGCCCCATAAGGACCCGTCCAGAAAGCGCACCCAAGGCCGGCGCCCGGCGGGGGCGGGGTGGGCGGCATGGCACCGCCGATGGTCACCGCCCGGCGCGGGCCATGAAGGCCAGGCGTTCGAACAGGTGCAGGTCCTGTTCTGTTTTCAGCAGCGCGCCATGCAGCTTCGGCAGCGCATTCTTGCCGTCACGCTGCAGGTCTTCGGCCGTCAGGTCTTCGGCCAGAAGAAGCTTCAGCCAGTCCAGCACCTCGCTGGTCGAGGGTTTCTTCTTCAGTCCCGGTGTCTCGCGCAGCTCGTAGAACCGGGTCAGCGCCGTGGTCAGCAGCGCCTCCTTGATACCAGGAAAATGCACATCAACGATGCGGCGCATGGTTTCGGGGTCGGGAAAGCGGATGAAATGGAAAAAGCAGCGCCGCAGGAAAGCGTCGGGCAGTTCCTTCTCATTGTTCGAGGTGATGATCACCACCGGCCGGTGGCGGGCCGTCACGGTTTCTCCCGTTTCGTAGACGTGGAATTCCATGCGGTCCAGTTCCTGCAGCAGGTCATTGGGAAACTCGATGTCGGCCTTGTCGATCTCGTCGATCAGCAGCACCACGCGGCCCGGGGCGGTGAAGGCCTGCCACAGCTTGCCACGCCGGATGTAGTTGGCGACATCGTTGACGCGGGCATCGCCCAGCTGACTGTCGCGCAGCCGGCTGACGGCATCATATTCGTACAGCCCCTGCTGTGCCCGGGTGGTGCTTTTCACGTGCCATTCCACAAGGGGCAGCCCAAGACTCGCGGCGACCTGGCGCGCGAGTTCGGTCTTGCCCGTCCCCGGTTCCCCCTTCACCAGAAGGGGGCGTTCAAGCGTCACGGCCGCATTGACCGCCACGGCCAGGTCAGCCGTCGCAATGTACCGGTCGGTCGAGGAAAAATGCATGATTTCCCGATGGTTGTGCCGAAATCCGGGGCAGGGGCCGAAACGATTGCCTGCCAAGCTTATCCTTCTGTCCCATTCGCCGCAACCCGCGCCGTCGGCTAGTGACAATGTCCCGGGCTTGCGCTATGGGAGCGCCCGAAGGGGTGCCGGATGATGATCAGCCGCTTTTCAGAAAGCTCCGGTTTGCAGGAGAATGCCCGAATGAAAGCAGAGTCCTTTCTTCCCGATGATTACCGCCCGGCAGAGGATGAGCCGTTCATGAACGAGCGTCAGCTGGAATATTTCCGGCGCAAGCTGGTGGTGTGGAAGCAGGAGTTGATGGACCAAAGCGCCGAGACGGTGGAAGCGCTGCAGGATTCCGGCCGCAACGTGCCCGACATTGCCGACCGCGCCAGCGAGGAAACGGATCGGGCGCTGGAATTGCGCACGCGCGACCGCCAGCGCAAGCTGGTGTCCAAGATCGACGCGGCGCTGCGCCGGATCGAGAACGGCGAATACGGCTATTGCGAAGTGTCGGGCGAACAGATTTCCCTGAAACGTCTGGATGCGCGCCCCATTGCCACGATGACGCTTGAGGCGCAGGAAAGGCACGAACGGCGCGAGCGCGTCCACCGCGACGAATAGCGCAGGCACCCCCTTGTGATGCGGCAGGCAAGGGCGGAACACTGGCCCCGGGGCGTGACCCCGGTGTTTTTCGTGACCGGACCCTGGGCATGAGCCTGACCGGGCAAAGCGTTACCGTTCTGGGCGCTGGCATTGCGGGCCTGTCCTGCGCCCGCGCCCTGGCGGTGCGCGGGGCCAGGGTGACGGTGCTGGAGCAGGCCGACGCGATCCGCGAGGTGGGTGCGGGCCTGCAGATTTCGCCCAATGGTGCCGCCGTGCTGCGGGCGCTGGGCCTGGGCGCGGCGCTGGACCGTGCAGGGCAGGCGGCCGAAGGCGTGCGGCTGATCGACGGGCCAACGGCCAGGCCGGTGCTGTCGATGGATCTGGGGCAGCGGGATTTCCGCCTGCTGCACCGGGCCGATCTGATCGCGCTGCTGCTGGAAGGCGCGCGCGAGGCGGGGGTCGAGGTGCGCCTGCTGCACCGCATCGAAACGGTTGATCTGACGGGCGCACGCCCGCGCATCGTCACCGCTGAGGGGGCCGCCCTGGTGCCGGACCTGCTGATCGGGGCGGATGGGCTGCACTCGCGCACGCGCGCGGCCCTGAACGGGGCGGCAGCGCCGGTGTTCACCGGGCAGGTGGCCTGGCGGGCGGTCCTGCCGGAGGCGGACGACCCCGCGCCGGTGGCCGAAGTGCATCTGGGGCCGGGGCGTCATCTGGTCAGCTATCCGTTGCGCGGCGGCAGGCAACGCAACATCGTCGCGGTGGAAGAGCGCAGCCGCTGGGTCGAGGAAAGCTGGAGCCTGCGCGACGATCCGATGGCGCTGCGGCTGGCCTTCGCGACCTTTGCGCCCCGGGTGCGCGGCTGGCTGGACCGGATCGGGGAGGTGCATCTTTGGGGTCTGTTCCGCCATCCTGTGGCGCGGCGCTGGCACGGCGGGCGGGCCGTTCTGCTGGGCGATGCCGCGCATCCGATGCTGCCCTTTCTGGCGCAGGGGGCCAACATGGCGCTGGAGGATGCCTGGGTGCTGGCCGACTGTCTGGCCCGGCATGACCCGCCCGAGGCCGCCTTTGCCGCCTATCAGCAGGCCCGCAGCGCCCGGTGCGCGCGGATCGTGGCGGCATCGGCCGCCAATGCCCGCGCCTATCACCTGGCCAGCCCGCTGCGCGAGATCGCCCATCTGGGCCTGCGCATCGGCGGGTGGATCGCGCCGCAGGCGGCGCTGCGGCGGTATGACTGGATTTACGGGCTGGACGTGACGGCGGCCTGACGCAGGTCGCGGTCAGCGCGGCGGCCTTAGGGCCGCCTTCCCGTCGCGTGCCGGATCCTCCGCGATCAGATCGTAGTTCAGAAGGCTCGCCTTGCCGCGGAATACGACATAGCTCAGCGCCGTGTAGCCCAGGATCATCGGCAGCACGATGATGGTGCCGATCAGGATGATCCACAGGCTTTCGGGCGCGCTTGCGGCCTGGTAGATCGTGATCTGTTCGGGAACCACATAGGGGTAGAAGGAATAGGCAAGCCCCAGAAACGCCAGCACAAACAGCGCTGTGGCGGCAACAAAGGGCACCCAGGACAGACGGTCGCCTTCCATCGGCAGGCGGCGCAGCATGGCCCAGAGCAGCCCCACCAGCAGCACCGACAGGATCGGCAGCGGTGCCAGCCAGGCCATGGCCGGCCAAGTGAACCATTTCTCCCAGATCCGGGTGCTGACCAGCGGCGAGGCCGCCGAAATGGCCGCCAGCCCCAGGATCAGGCCCCAGATGCCGCCGCGCGCCCACTCTACCGCCTTGACCTGCAAGTCACCCTTCGCCTTCAGGATCAGCCAGGCCGCCCCGATGAAGCTGTAGCCGACCGTCAGGAACACCGCCGTCAGCGCGCCGAATGCCAGTGCCGCCCAGCTGTGATCAAGGCCCAGCACATAGAGGCCCAGCATGAAACCCTGCGCCAGCGAGGCCATCAGCGACCCCGCAAAGAAGGCCCGGTTCCAGCGCGCCTTCTGCCGGGCCGGTGCCTTGGCGCGGAATTCAAAGGCCACGCCACGCAGGATCAGCCCCAGCAGCATGATCGCAACCGGCAGGTAAAGTGCCGTCAGGATGGTGCCATGGGCCACCGGAAAGGCCACCAGCAGCAGCCCGATCGCCAGTACCAGCCAGGTTTCATTGGCATCCCAGAACGGGCCGATCGAGGCGACCATCAGGTCCTTCTCGTCGTCATCGGCAAAGGGGAACAGCACGCCCACGCCCAGATCAAAGCCGTCAAGCACGACATAGATGACAATGGACAGGCCCATCAGCGCGGCAAAGACAAAGGGCAGCCAGACAGCGGGATCAGCGAACATCGGCGCTACTCTGCCGCCGTGATGGCAACCTGCGCCGCCGGGGAGGCGGGCATCATGCGCAGCGGTTTGCCGTCCGCCGCCTTGCGGGCGAGGTAGAACAGCACCCCGACGTAGGCCAGGATCAGCGCCAGATAGACCGCCAGATAGGCCAGAAGCGTGCCCAGCACCATCGGCGCGGGCACATCTGCCACCGCCGCTTGCGTGGACAGAAGCCCGGTCACAAGCCAGGGCTGGCGCCCGATTTCGGTGGTGTACCACCCCGCCAGCGTGGCGATCCAGCCGGCAAAGGTCATGGCGACGGTGACATGAAGAAAGGATACGGGCAGCCCCTCCACCCCCGCACGGCGACGGCGCATCAGTGCGACACCCGTCCAGGACACCAGCATCATCAGCACCGCCACGCCGATCATGATGCGGAACGCAAAGAAGACCGGTGCCACGGGCGGGTGCAGGACCGTGCCATCGGCGGCAACGTAATCGTTCAGGCCCGGAACCGATCCGTCCATGCTGTGGGTCAGGATCAGCGAGGCCCCGTGCGGAATGCCGATTTCCAGCAGGTTTTCGCGCTTTTCCTCATCCGGCCAGGCGAAAAGGATCAGCGGCCGCGGCCCGCCGGTGTCCCAGTTGCCTTCCATCGCGGCGATCTTCGCGGGCTGGTGTTTCAGCGTGTTCAGCCCGTGAAGGTCGCCCACCAGAACCTGCACCGGGATCAGCACCGCCGCCAGCACCAGCCCGAAGCGCAGGGTCGCCGCCACCGAGGCCGATCGGTCGCCCCGCAGACGGCGGTACGCCGAGATCCCGGCGATCAGGAAGGCGACGGTCAGGCCCGAGGCCACAAGCATATGCGTCAGGCGGTAGGGCATGGAGGGGTTGAAGATGATCTGCATCCAGTCCGTCGCATGGACGATACCATCGCGCAGCTCATGCCCCTGCGGCGTGTGCATCCAGCTGTTCAGCACCAGAATCCAGAAGGCCGAAAGGGTGGTGCCGAAGGCGACCAGAAACGTGGCCAGCGTATGCAGCCAGCCCGGCACGCGGGCGGCCCCGAACAGCATGATGCCAAGGAACGCCGCCTCAAGGAAAAAGGCTGTCAGCACCTCATAGGCCAGAAGCGGGCCCGCAACGTTGCCCACCGTTTCCATGAAGCCCGGCCAGTTGGTGCCGAACTGAAAGCTCATGGTGATGCCGGACACGACCCCTAGGGCGAAGGACAGCGCAAAGACCTTTACCCAAAAGCCATAGGCCTCCATCCATTTGGGGTCGCGCGTGGCGTTGAAGCGCAGCTTGAAGAACAGCAGGACCCAGCCCAGCGCGATGGTGATGGTCGGAAACAGAATGTGGAACGAGATGTTCGCAGCGAACTGGATGCGCGACAGCAGCAGGGTATCCATGGCTCACCTTTTCCTGACAGCGCTGAGATAGTCCGCAGCGCCGCAAATGCAGCACGGGTGCGACCAGCCGCCACGCCCGCGCCGAAGTGCCCTGGCGGCCAGGGACCTGTCCGATCCCCCGCCGCAGGCAGCCGGTCACGGCGGGGATGTCAGCCCCCCGGCAGGCGCAACCTGTGCCCGGCCACGTCCTGGCGCTGCGGCGGCAGGGTGTGGCGGCGTTTGCATCGCAAGGGCATCGCGTCGGCCAGGAAACGGGGGTTCCCCTTGATGCGGCCCCGAAGCTGACCGCGACGGCGCTTGTCGTCGTGGCTTTCGCCTGACCTGCGGACAATGCCTGTCGTCAAGGGCTGCCAGTTTGCTGAAAAAGGCAGCATGGCCGCTTGCCGGACGGGAAAATCATCCTGATCCGCCTGAAACGGCTTGCCGTGCCGGGCGGATCAGGAAACGCAGCGCGTTTCCCCGCCCGTGCAGAGCGTTGCCCCGCAGACCGGCAGGGCCCGGAACAGCAGCGGTCCAGCGCCCGCCATGGGCAGAACGGGCGCTGGCCGGTCGGGGGGCGGGTTTTGGCCGACGGCGGGTGTGTGACACGCGCGCCGCATGACCGGGGTGACGGCCCCGGCCAGATCGACCGCGGCGGAAGATTTTCCCGTTCCCGAGTCAGGCGGCCCCTGGTGCCCGGTTACAGGTCACGCCGCCACCGGGCAAAGCGCGGGTTCTGCACGGGCCGAACGGCGGCTTCCGCACGGCCCGTCGGGCCGGCTCCGGCGCAGGACATGCCGGTGTGCCTGCGTCGCCCTTGCCCCGGCGCGACGGCCTGCATAACCTGCGCCCAACTCCGCGACAGGCCGCAATGATCACCCGACACCACCAGAAAGGCGATGCGCAAAGCAGCGCCGTCTATTCACCCTGCGAAAGGTATCGCTACCTGCTGACCCGCACCTGGGACAGGGCCGGGCCGAAGGCGCTGTTCGTAATGCTGAACCCATCGACGGCGACCGAGCTTCAGAATGACCCGACGGTGGAACGCTGCGAACGCCGGGCAAGGGCACTGGGCTTTGGTGCCTTCCGCGTGACCAACATCTTTGCCTTCCGCGCCACCGACCCCCGCGTGATGCGGGCAGACCCCGATCCGGTCGGCCCCGGCAATGATGCAGCCATTGCCGACAGTGCGCTTTGGGCCGACCGGATCATTTGTGCCTGGGGCAGCCATGGCGCGTATCTGGATCGTGGCCGCCGGGTTGGCGGGATCCTGCGCGCCACGGGCCGTCCGCTGTGGCATCTGGGCCTGACGCGGGACGGCCAGCCGAAGCACCCGCTGTACATCGGCTATTCCCGCCAGCCCGAACCCTGGGATTTGGCGTGATTCCCGACAGGATGGCAGGCCACAGCCGGCGGCGCATTGCGGTGAAAGGCATCACCCTGTCCGTGCACGAGGCGGGGCAGGGCGCGCCGCTGATCCTGCTGCAGGGCCATCCGCAGAACGCCAGGCGCTGGTGGCGCTTCGCCGCCGCCTTTGCCGCGCAGAACCGCGAGGTCATTCCCGATCTGCGCGGCTATGGCCAGAACGATGCCCCGCCGGGCGATGCCGGGCGGCACGGCTTTGCCGCGCGCACCAGCGATGCTGGCGGGATGTGGCGCAGCCGGGCGGATGATGGGACGGATGCTGCCTGCGACTGCGGGCATGTCGGGATGGAAGACGCCCAGCAGACGGTACGGGGTACCTTGCCGCCGCTCCCTTCAACCCCTCGGGGCCCGCAGAATTCGCCCTTTCCTTTCTGCGCCGTTCCCCATATACGCACGCATCCGCCGGATAGGGCGGACACCTCCAAGGGCCCTGCTGGACGACATCCCGGCCGTGGCCATGACCCTTTGCAACAGGAGACCCCGATGTCGATCACCGTCGAAGAAAAAGCCCGCCTGATCACGGACTACGCGACCAAGGCAGGCGACACCGGTTCGCCGGAAGTGCAGGTTGCGATCCTGTCGTCACGGATCGCCACGCTGACTGAACATTTCAAGAGCCACCGCAAGGACAACCATTCGCGCCGTGGGCTTCTGATGATGGTGGCCCAGCGCCGCAAGCTGCTGGATTATCTGAAGAAAAAGGATGAGGCGCGCTATGCCGCGCTGATCGCACGTCTGGGCCTGCGCCGCTGAGGCCAGCCATTTCTTGATTGCATCATGCCCGCGCCCGAAAGGACGCGGGCAGTTCAAGTTTAGGGGTTGAAGGGCGAAGGCGGACAGTCCATCTTTTTCGGTGAAGAGGCAAGAAGGGGACGCTTACGCATGACCAAGCGCAAAAAAAATATAGAAACCAGTGGAAACGAGGTCTCAACGCCAGTGGATGGCGGTCGGGTCACGCGGGATGCAACATCCGGCCGCTTCCTGAAGGTTCAGGGAAGCTCTGGAACATTCAAGGCCGTTTCCACTTCCGAGGATATCGTCAAGTCAGTTTCTTCGAAACACAGTGAAGCGTTGAAGCGGCTTGCCAACCGGTAGATCCCACTACCGGGTAACATTGGCCGATGCGTTGACGGCACATGATGAAGCCTTGGCCTATGGGGGTCGCGAGGGGATCATCAGTTTGCATCTGATTGAGTCTGCAATTTCCCGGCCATACTCAGGGTACCACCGCTCAATTGCGCGCAAGTCTGCCGCGCTGCTGCACAGCGTTGCGACGAACCACGGCTTCGTCGACGGAAACAAGCGGACAGCCTGGTTTCTGGCCATGATCCTTATAGAGCGAAGCGGATACGCGCTTTCCATTGACGACAATGTTCGGGTTGACGATCTGGTCGTAGACGTTGCGTCAGGCGACCTGACGTTCAACGAAATCGCTGACTGGTTCACCCGGCATCTCGTCCGGGGTTAGTGCCCAAAAACCCGCCCTTCCCTTCCACCCCCTTTTCCTGTATCGCGCCCCTCATCTGCGACGTGAGGCCCAAACCCCCGGGCCCGTGCATCAGGATTGGGGGCGGCGGCAATGGGGCCGCCAGATGTGCGGGGCAATGGCCAGGGGGCCTGCCCCCGAGGAAACGGAACATGTTCAACGTTATCAAGAAATCAATCCAGTGGGGCGACGAGACGCTGACACTGGAAACCGGAAAGATCGCGCGTCAGGCTGACGGCACCGTCATCGCCACGCTGGGCGAAACCAGCGTCATGGCCAATGTGACCTTTGCGAAATCGGCCAAGCCGGGGCAGGACTTTTTCCCGCTGACCGTGCACTATCAGGAAAAATACTATGCGGCCGGAAAGATCCCCGGCGGCTTCTTCAAGCGCGAAGCGCGGCCTTCGGAAAAGGAAACGCTGACCTCGCGGCTGATCGACCGGCCCTGCCGCCCGCTGTTCGTCGAAGGCTTCCGCAACGAAGTGCTGGTGATGGCAACCGTGCTGAGCCACGATCTGCACAATGAACCCGATATCGTCGCCATGATCGCGGCGTCTGCCGCCCTGACCATTTCGGGCGTGCCCTTCATGGGCCCGATCGGTGCTGCGCGTGTCGGCTTCTCGAACGGTGCCTATGTGCTGAACCCGTCGGTGGATGACATGCAGAGATTGCGCGGCAACCCCGAGCAGCGGCTGGACCTTGTCGTGGCCGGCACCAGAGACGCCGTGATGATGGTGGAATCGGAAGCTTATGAACTGTCCGAGGCCGAAATGCTGGGGGCCGTGAAATTCGGTCATGCCGCGATGCAGCCGGTGATCGACCTGATCATCGACCTCGCGGAAGTGGCGGCGAAAGAGCCGTTCGATTTCCAGGCCCCCGACTACTCGGCGCTTTATGCCAGGGTCAAGGCCGCGGGCGAGGCGCAGATGCGCGCCGCCTTCGCGATCCGCGACAAGCAGGAGCGTACCACGGCCATCGACGCCGCCGGGGCCGCCATCGTTGCCGCCCTGTCGGAAGAGGACAGGGCCGACCACAACCTGGGATCGGCGATCAAGAAGCTGGAAAGCTCGATCCTGCGCGGCGACATCATTTCGGGCGGCGCCCGGATTGACGGGCGCGACACCAAGACGGTGCGTGCGATTGTGGGCGAAACCGGCATCCTGCCGCGCACCCATGGCTCTGCCCTGTTCACAAGGGGCGAGACCCAGGCGCTGGTGGTGACCACGCTGGGCACCGGCGAGGATGAGCAGATCATCGACGCCCTGCACGGCAATTCGCGCTCCAACTTCCTGCTGCACTACAACTTCCCGCCTTATTCGGTCGGGGAAGTGGGCCGTGTCGGCAGCCCCGGACGCCGCGAGATCGGCCATGGCAAGCTGGCCTGGCGGGCATTGCAGGCGGTTCTGCCGGCGGCGACCGACTTTCCCTATACCATCCGCGTCGTGTCCGAGATCACCGAATCCAATGGCTCGTCCTCGATGGCGTCGGTCTGCGGCGGATCATTGTCGATGATGGATGCGGGCGTTCCGCTGAAGGCACCGGTGGCGGGCGTGGCAATGGGTCTGATCCTGGAAGAAGACGGAAGATACGCCGTCCTGACCGACATTCTGGGTGATGAAGACCACCTGGGCGACATGGATTTCAAGGTAGCGGGCACCCAGAACGGCATCACCAGCCTGCAGATGGACATCAAGGTTGCGGGCATTACCCCTGCGATCATGGAACAGGCGCTGGCACAGGCCAAAGAGGGGCGTCTGCACATCCTGGGCGAGATGAACAAGGCGCTGTCAGCCCCGCAGGGCTTCAGCGAATATGCGCCCAAGATCGAAACGCTGACCATCCCCACCGACAAGATCCGCGAAGTGATCGGGTCGGGCGGCAAGGTGATCCGCGAAATTGTGGAAACCAGCGGTGCCAAGGTGGACATCAACGATGATGGCGTGATCAAGATTGCGTCCAGCGACGCGGCTGCGATCAAGCGCGCCCATGATATGATCTGGTCGATCGTGGCAGAGCCGGAAGAAGGCAAGATCTACACCGGCCGCGTCGTGAAACTGGTCGATTTCGGGGCCTTTGTGAACTTCTTCGGCAAGCGTGACGGCTTGGTCCACGTCTCTCAGATCACCGGCAAACGGCTGAGCCACCCGAACGAATACCTCAAGGAAGGCCAGGAGGTGAAGGTGAAGCTTCTGGGCTTTGACGACCGCGGCAAGGTCCGTCTTGGCATGAAGATGGTCGATCAGCAGACCGGGGCCGAGATCATTGAAAAGGCCGAAACCGAGGCGTGACAGACAACCTGCGCCTGGCAGCAGGGCCCCGGCCGAAACGCCGGGCCCGATGTCCTGCCTGCCGATGCCGTCAGGGGTGGATTGTCAGCAACAGAAGCTGTCGCCCTTGAGATCGGAAAGATGAACCCGAACCGATCATCAGGCAGTTGCAGTGACAACGGGCGGGGAGACTGAAGAAATGCCGAAACGCCCTTGAACGGGCGCTTTCCTGCGCAGGACCCTGCGGCTTGCCCCGCAAACGGGCCGGCATGGTCGCAGACCCGTTCCGGCCACCGGAATGGTGGAACCGCGTCAGGCTTTCTGCCTGTGGTTCAAATCGGAACCGATATCCCGGACCGTCTTGGCAAGGCCTGAAGAAGACGTTCCACCGGTCCGAAATGCAGTCGATAGGTCGCTTTGGACAAGTAGGCGGAAATGATCCGCCGCAGGATTTCGGTCTCCCTCGCGTCATCGAGAAACGCCTCGATATAGCGCTTGCCATTCTGGGCGATCTCTTCGCAGGCACGCCCGGAAGCGCCGCAAGACCGGTGTGGAAACGGTCAGGCTGCGGGGTATACGCCGCCTCTGGCTCATGCCCTCCGATTCCCCGCCCGGCGTCCGGACAACCGTTCTGCACGGAAAAAATCGGGGTCTGCGTCAGCGCGGCCGCCGTATTGTTGAAATGCAGCAAGGTCTGGCAGGCCGGGGGATCGCGGCGCAGGCGTGTCAGAGGATGCCGGGTCACCGCAAATTCTCTGGCATACCTTTGGCGCGCCGGTCCGAGGCATGACAGATCAAGGCTTGTCAGAGGCGGGATGTTTGAAATAGTAATTGTAATAGTATAACATAACATTGAGATCAAGATGCAGGATACCCGCCTTCCCGTCACCGTCCTGTCCGGCTTTCTGGGTGCCGGAAAGACGACACTTCTGAACCATGTCCTGAACAACCGTGCCGGGCGGCGCGTGGCCGTCATCGTCAACGACATGTCCGAGGTGAATATCGACGCCGACCTGATCCGCGACGGGGTGGGCCTGTCGCGGCAGGACGAGAAACTGGTGGAAATGACCAACGGCTGCATCTGTTGCACCTTGCGGGATGATCTTCTGACAGAGGTACGCCGCCTGGCCGCCCAGGGGCGCTTTGACTGCCTCATGATCGAAGCGACCGGCATTGCCGAACCCATGCCCATCGCCGCCACCTTCGGTTTTTGCGACGCAGACGGGGCAAGCCTTTCGGACGTGGCCCGGCTGGACACGATGGTGACCGTGGTCGATGCGGTAAACCTTCTGTCTGATTTCTCCAGCCACGACTTTCTGTCGGACCGCGGCGAAACGGCAGGGCAGGGCGACTCGCGCAGCCTTGTCACCCTTTTGACCGATCAGATCGAGTTTGCCGATGTGGTGGTGCTGAACAAGGTGGCCGATGCAGGCCCCCGCCGCGCCGATGCCGCCCGCAGGATCATCCGCGCGCTGAACCCCGACGCCCGGCTGATCGAGGCGGATCACTCAGCAGTCGATCCGCTTCAGATATTCGACACAGGGCTTTTCGACTTTGACCGGGCGCAGGAGCATCCGCTTTGGGCGAAAGAACTTTACGGCTTTGCCCGCCACACCCCTGAAAGTGATGAATACGGGATCACCAGTTTCGTCTACCGCGCCCGTGCGCCGTTTCATCCAAAGCGCATCCACGATGTGCTGAACGGTGCGCTGCCGGGGGTGATCCGGGCAAAGGGGCATTTCTGGATCGCTTCGCGCCCCGACTGGGTGGCCGAGTTCTCGCTGGCCGGGGCAATGTCGTCCGTCACCCCTCTGGGGCGCTGGTGGGCGAGCGTTCCGCGCGACCGCTGGCCGACCCACCCCGACGCGCAGGCCGAAGTGCGCGGCAAATGGCAGGAGCCCTGGGGCGACCGGCGGCAGGAACTGGTCTTCATCGGGATCGGGCTGAATCCGGCGGTACTGACCGAAAGGCTGGACACGGCATTGCTGGATGTGGACACATTTGCCCCAAAGAACTGGGCCACCCTGCCGGACCCGTTTCCATCCTGGCGGCAGACAGCGGCCTGAGACGATGCGCAACCTTCGGTCAACCCTGCGCGCACGCCACCGCGAAGCACCAATGGTCGCCTATGACCGGCTGCCGCCCGAGTTGCGGCGCTGGCTGGCCAATGCGGCCCTGCCATGGAGTCCGGCTTCGGCGCTGCGTCTGTGGCAGCATGCGCTGCGAGACCGCTGCGACCTGAAATCGGCATTGGCGCGGCTCGACTTGGCCGAGCGGGCCACGCTGGCCCGTGACCGGATCGGCTGGCAGGGTGGCGGGACGGGCCGCGCCGCCCCAACGGCCGAGCGTTACACCGCCGGTGACCTGGCAAAGCGCAGGTAGGGCAGCTTGATGTCCAGCTCGCCGAATTTCTCGGCAGCCTGGTCATTGTTCAGCGCCAGCGCCACGATCACGTCCTGTCCAGGCACCCAGTTGGCGGGGGTGGCCAACGGCACGCCATCGGTGATCTGCACCGCATCCAGCGCGCGCAGGATCTCGGCAAAGTTGCGGCCGACCGACATCGGATAGGTCATCGTCAGCCGCACCTTCTTGTCCGGCCCGATGATATAGACGGTGCGCACGGTGGCCGTATGGGCCGGGGTGCGGCCATCGGGCAGCCAGGCGTCGGCGGGCAGCATGTCATAGGCCTTGGCCACGGCAAGCGAGGTGTCGTCGATGATCGGGAAATCGGCGGGGGAGCCTGCGAAATGCTCGATGTCGCGCTTCCATTTCAGGTGGTCTTCCACCTTGTCCACCGACACCCCCATGACCTTGGTCTTGCGCCTGGCAAATTCACCGGCAAGCTGGGCCACTGCGCCGAATTCGGTGGTGCAGACCGGCGTGAAATCCTTGGGGTGCGAGAAGATGATCGCATAGCCGTCGCCGATCCAGTCATGCAGCGTGATGGGCCCGTTCGTGCTGTCGGCGGTGAAGTTCGGGGCGATATCGTTGATGCGCAATCCCATGACATGTTCCTTCGGTCGGTTGCCTGCCGCACAGATACTGCTTTGCCGCGCCAACGTCACCCCTTCGCAGGCGGTTCCGCCTGCAGGGCGCAGAACTTTGCCATGCCGCTTCTCTGCGGCCCCTGCCCGGCAGAACGATCCTTCCGTCATTTCGCAGCGTCACAGAAAAAAAGCGCAGCGCATCCGCACCATTTCCCGGTCTCCGCCGGGTTGCGGAAACTGCGATCACCGGCGCGCCAGATCAGCGCCCTTGCCGCGACAGCGCGGTTTCGCCACAAAACAAAGGTACCAGTTGGGCCGAAAGACGGAAATGGACGCAATCGCACAGCGCTACCAGGACTTTGCGGACAGGGAAGCTGCGGGGCGATCCGTGATCTACGAAACGCTTGCCCGGCATGTGGCGACATCGCCGGGTACGCTGGCTTTCCTGCGTCGTCTTCCGGCCGCGCGGCAGCAGCCCAACCTGCTGTTTGCCGCTCTGCGCCTTGTTGCCGGAACACCTGCCTCAGTGGCCGCGTTTGATCGGGCGCTTCGCGACCATGCCCGGTCCGTTGCCAGGATCATGCTGACACATGTGACACAGACCAATGAACCCGGTCGCTGCGCTGTGCTTATGCCTGTGCTGGCCCGGATCAAGGGCCCGCTGGCGCTGATCGAAGTCGGCGCGTCAGCCGGGCTTTGCCTGTTGCCAGACGCCTATGGCTATCACTGGACAGGCCACAGGCTGGACCCCCCCGCAGGCGACGGTCTTGCACCACCTGTGTTCTCCTGTGTTACCTCGACCGATACACCGCTTCCAGACCGGCACCCCGAAATCATCTGGCGCGCCGGGCTGGATTTGAACCCGCTGGACCTTTCACGCGATCCGGATGTGGCCTGGCTTGAGGCGCTGGTCTGGCCGGAACATCATGACCGGCTGGGACGCCTGCGCGCCGCGATAGCGGTTGCCCGGACGATGCGCCCCCGAATCGTGGCGGGCGATCTGCGCCACGATCTGCCAGCGTTGATTGCCGAGGCACCGAAGGGGGCAACCCTGGTGGTATTCCACACGGCCGTCCTGACCTATCTTGCCGATCAGCGAGATCGGGAAGAATTCGCGGCGGGGATGATCCGCGATCCGGGTATTGTCTGGGTCAGCAATGAAAACCCGCGCGTATTCCCCGGCTTCGCACCGGCTGCCCTGCCGCCGCGCAAGGGCATGTTCCTGCTGTCGGTCAATGGGCTGCCTCAGGCATGGACCGAGCCGCACGGCGGGGCGATGCACTGGATCAGCACTGGTGAGGTGACGGCAGGTCAGCTTGCCCGGCCCGGACCGGGTGCGGGCAAGAGCAGCAGGACCGGGCCGTAGGCGCACAGACCCGCCATCCCGACAGACGCTTGCGGCCCCGCCAAAGCGGTGCCACCTTGTGGCAAAGACGGAGGACGAAATGATCGAAAAACGCGACTTCTACATCAACGGGGCCTGGGTGGCCCCTGCCGCCCCGCGCGACTGTCCGGTGATTGATCCGTCCACCGAAGACCCCTGCGCGGTCATAAGCCTGGGCGGTCAGGCCGATACAGATGCCGCCGTCGCCGCCGCAAAGGCCGCATTCCCCGTCTGGTCGGTCAGCCCGCCCGCACAGCGTCTGGCCTGTGTGGAGGGCATCCTTGCGCAGTACTACAGGCGCAAGGAAGACATGGCCCATGCGATCAGCCTGGAAATGGGCGCACCCATCGACATGGCGCGCGATGATCAGGCCGAATGCCTGCCCTGGCACCTGAAAAACTTCATCACCGCCTTCAAGACCATGCAGTTCATCCGCCCGCTCGGGCCCCATGCCCCCAATGACCGCATTGCGCTGGAACCCATCGGCGTGGTCGGCCTGATCACGCCGTGGAACTGGCCGATGAACCAGGTCACGCTGAAGGTGATCCCGGCGCTGCTGGCGGGCTGCACCTGCGTGCTGAAACCGTCCGAGGAAGCACCGCTGTCGTCACTGCTGTTCGCCGAATTCTGCCATGATGCCGGCGTGCCGCCCGGCGTGTTTAATCTGGTGAATGGCGACGGGGCCGGGGTGGGCAGCCAGCTTTCAGCGCATCCGGATGTGGAAATGATTTCCTTCACCGGGTCCACCCGGGCGGGCCGGGCCATTTCCAGGGCTGCGGCAGAGACGCTGAAGCGCGTCACGCTGGAACTGGGGGGCAAGGGGGCCAACCTGATCTTCGCCGATGCCGATGACCGTGCGGTGGAACGCGGCGTGCGCCACATGATGAACAACTCGGGCCAAAGCTGCAACGCGCCGTCGCGGATGCTGGTGGAACGCCCCGCCTATGAGCGCGCGGTAGAGATTGCCGCCGACATTGCGGGCAGCATCAGGGTCGGTTCGGCGCATGAGGCGGGCAAGCATATCGGCCCGGTGGTGAACCGCCGCCAGTGGGAACAGATCCAGGGCTATATCCGCAAGGGCATCGACGAAGGCGCGCGTCTGGTGGCTGGCGGGCCGGGCCTGCCCGAAGGCTTCAACCGGGGCTTTTACGTCAAGCCGACGGTCTTTGCCGATGTCGTGCCCGGCATGACGATCGAACGCGAGGAAATCTTTGGCCCCGTGCTGTCGATCATCCCCTTCGACACCGAGGCAGAGGCGGTGCGCATCGCCAATGACACGCCTTACGGGCTGACCAACTATGTCCAAAGCCAGGACGGCCCGCGCCGCAACCGCCTGGCGCGGCAGCTTCGCGCCGGGATGGTCGAGATGAACGGCAAGTCGCGCGGGGCGGGGGCCCCCTTTGGCGGCATCAAGGCGTCAGGCCGCGCCCGCGAGGGCGGGCATTGGGGCATTGAGGAATTCCTTGAGGTCAAGGCGATTTCCGGCTGGGATTCTGCCGCTGATCTTGCCGCCGAATGAAGATTGCCGTTCCGGGCGATGTCCCTTGCAGTTTCTGTGCCCTGCGCGCGGTGATCACGGACCTGACGGTCAATCCTGGTGACTGGCTGTCAGGTCCGCTGAGGAGACCGGTCTGTGTATGGGTTCGGGTTGGCCCAAACCGCAGGGCAAACCCGACCGCCGTCTGACCGCCCCGCCCGACCCGGTCGGCCCGAAGAAGGACGGCACGCTGCCGCATCTGACGGCGGCACACAACGCCCCGGCGGGCGGCCCTGCGCGCCAGGGGGGTGGCGGGCCATGCCTTGCTGTGCCATGCCCCCCGCAGCCTGACACCGCCGATGGGCTGCACGGGCTGCACTCCGACGGCAGCCTTGCCGCAACGCCGCCACGAGAGAGGATCACGGGGCAGGCCGACTGCATTGCACCGTCCCTGCCCCTGCGCGGTTCTGCCAAAACCGCGCGGGCAGGCTGGACGATCTGCGCAGGCGCTGTTGCCCTGCCGGGCACGCCAGCGCCGCAGCCTGTGGCCGGGGCAGGCAAATCGCCTGCGCCGGAAGATGACCTGCGGCACTCTTTCGGCCTGACGCGGGCCGGACCCCGTGCCGCAGACGAACGGGTAACGCCGCAGCGGACGTCGGCGGCGCAAGAGCATGGCGCGCGCTGCGGCATCAGACCCTGGCCGCGTTCAGGCTGCCGGACCCTTCTTTGTGCGGTCACTTTGCCTTGGCATGCCGCCGCGCTTTACCCCGCCCGTTCCGGGCGCTACATCCCCTGTGAACCGTGCCGGAGGATGCCATGCCCGAAGACCACCTCAACAGCTATATGACCGGCCCCGATGACCAGGGCCGCTTTGGCCTGTTCGGCGGGCGCTTTGTGTCCGAAACGCTGATGCCGCTGATCCTTGAACTGGAAGAGCGCTATACCTTCGCCAAGACCGATCCCGGCTTCTGGGCGGAAATGCATGATCTGTGGACGCATTACGTCGGACGCCCCAGCCCGCTGTATCACGCCGAGCGGATGACGGCGCATTTGGGCGGCGCGAAGATCTACATGAAACGCGACGAGCTGAACCACACCGGCGCGCACAAGATCAATAATGTCCTGGGCCAGATCATCCTTGCCCGCCGCATGGGCAAGACCCGGATCATCGCCGAAACAGGTGCCGGCCAGCACGGCGTCGCTACCGCCACGGTCTGCGCCAAGTTCGGTCTGAAATGCGTGGTCTACATGGGCGCGCATGATGTGGAACGGCAGGCCCCGAACGTGTTCCGCATGCGCCTGCTGGGGGCCACGGTGATTCCCGTCACCTCGGGGCGCGGCACGCTGAAGGATGCGATGAACGATGCGCTGCGCGACTGGGTCACCAATGTGCGCGATACCTTCTATTGCATCGGCACTGTCGCCGGTCCGCACCCCTATCCGGCCATGGTCCGAGACTTTCAGTCGATCATCGGCAAGGAAGCCAGACAGCAGATGCAGGACCGCGAGGGGCGCCTGCCCGATACCATCATCGCCGCCATCGGCGGGGGATCAAACGCGATGGGGCTGTTCTACCCGTTCCTGGACGACACATCGGTGCGCATCATCGGGGTCGAGGCGGGCGGCAAGGGTGTGGACGCCCGCATGGAACATTGCGCCAGCCTGACCGGGGGGCGGCCCGGCGTGCTGCATGGCAACCGCACCTATCTGCTGCAGGACGAAGACGGGCAGATCCTTGAGGGGTATTCGATTTCCGCCGGGCTGGATTACCCCGGCATCGGCCCCGAACATTCCTGGCTGCATGATGTGGGCCGTGCCGAATATGTCTCCATCACCGATGCCGAGGCGCTGGAAGCGTTCCAGCTGTGCTGCGCGCTGGAAGGTATCATTCCCGCGCTGGAACCCAGCCACGCCCTGGCCCATGTGATGAAGATCGCCCCCGGTCTGCCGAAGGACCATCTGATCATCATGAACATGTGCGGGCGCGGCGACAAAGACATCTTCACGGTGGCAAAGCATCTGGGCTTTGACATGAAGATCTAGCCGGGTGCTGAAACAGCATTCCCGCCGCCTGCTGGGCTGGAAAACCGTCGCGATCCGGGCAACGGGATACCCCTTCGGGCAGGGCCGGGAAACGCGCCCCGCCCATCCCCCCGCCCGCGCGCGACGCCGCCACCAGGACCGGTGCAACCCGCAGCAACGGCAGGGCCGCCGGCCCACCGCAGGCGGGGCGGTTTCGGGTACCCGGCGGCACGGGTTGAGCGTGGCGCTGCGCCGGGGGAAATGGCCCCCGCCAGAACGCGCAAGGCGGGCGCGAAAGGCTGTCCTGTCTTTCCGTCAGCGGTCCCTGCGGCGGGCACTTTTCATCGGCCTGTCAGGCGGCGCGGTCAGACCTCCGCATGCGCCTTGAGCACCTCCAGCGGCACGATGTCCAGCGTGCGGCGATGCGTGGCCCCCAGCCGCACCTTGGGGGCCGCCCCTTCCTCATGCGCCTGCAGGAACCGGCTGGCGCACAGGCACCACCGGTCGCCGGGCCGCAATCCGGCAAAGCCGTATTCGGGGCGCGGTGTTGACAGGTCGTTGCCCAGGTATTTCGACAGGGCCAGAAACTCTGCCGTCATCAGCGCGCAGACCGTGTGCATCCCACGGTCCTGCGGGCCGGTGTCACAGCATCCGTTCCGGAAAAAGCCGGTCAGAGGGGCTGTGGAACAGGGTTCCAGTTGCCCGCCAAGCACGTTCAGCGATGGGTCCATGCAACACTCCTACGGGATGACGGATAACAGCAGAAACACCGAAAAGATCACAAGGTGAACCGCGCCCTGCAGAACGGTGGTGCGCCCGGTGCCGAGGGTCAGCGTGGCTGCGAACAGGGTCAGCATCAGCAGCACCATGTCTTCATCCGAAAGGCCCAGAACCAGCGGCACACCGAAGATCAGCGATACGGCCGCCACCGCCGGTATCGTCAGCCCGATGCTGGCCACCGCCGACCCCAGCGCCAGGTTGATGCTGCTTTGCAGGCGGTTCGACAGCGCCGCGTTCATGGCCGCCAGCCCTTCGGGCAGCAGAACCACGGCGGCGATGACCACGCCCACGAAAGACGGCGGCAGCCCCGCGTTCTGCACCGCCAGCGTCAGCGGGTATGACAGCAGCTTGGCCAGCAGCACCACCGCAGCCAGCGACAGCATCAGCAGCACGGCACTTGCGGCCGCCACCGCATTTGACGGCGCGATGAATGCCGGAACCGCGACGGTTTCATCCAGGAAATACTCGCGGTGGCGCACGGTCTGCACAAATACGAACACCACATACAGCGCCAGCGACACCAGACCCACGACCAGAAGCTGCACCGGCGCGTAATTCGGGCCGCGTGTGGCATCGGTGAAATTCGGCATCACCAGCGCAAAGACCGCCAGCGTGCCCAGTACCGCCAGCGTGGCCGAAGCCCCTTCCACCTGAAAGCTTTGCTGAAAATGCCGCCGTCCCCCCAGAACCAGGCACAGCCCGATCACACCGTTCAGCACGATCATCACGGCAGAAAACACCGTATCGCGTGCCACGGCGCTGCTGCCCGGTGCCTGTGACAGCAGGATGGAAACGATCAGCGCCACCTCGATCACCGTCACCGCGATGGCCAGCAGGATTGATCCGAACGGTTCCCCCAGTTTCAGGGCCAGCGCCTCGGCATGGTGAACGGCGGCAAAGACACTGATCCCCAGCAGCGCCACGGCAAGCGCCAGAACCGCAGGCGCGGTGGCGGAAATCATCCCTGTCACCTTCAACGCCAGAACCCCGCCGGCGGCAAACGGCGCCAACACCGCCCAGGCCGGAATTCTGTGTGTGCTTTGTCCCGCCAAATCGCCCGCCCCTGCCAGACACAAAACCTGCGTCAGCCCCGGCCCCCTGTCAACGCCGCAGGTTCAGTCGCGCCGGAACCGTCCGGCCAGCCGGTGCAGCGCAGAACCGGCTTCCGCCGCGCCGGGCCGGTCCGCAGCGGGGTGCGGAACACCGGCAGGGACAGGCCCCTGCCCGGCGGGCGGGCGCGGCGGTGCCATGCGCAGGGCGACCCGGTTCAGAAAACCCGGCCCGTCCCCCGCCGCCAGCATGACAGCCCCTTCGGAAACCCCCCGCAGCAGGTCATCAAGCCAGCCCTGATCCGCCCTGGCAAAATCATGCAGCACATAGGCAGCCACGGCATCCTTGTGGCCCGGATGGCCGATGCCCATGCGGACCCGCCCATAGGCATCGCCGATATGATCGTGGATCGAGCGCAGGCCGTTGTGCCCGGCATGGCCGCCGCCCTGCTTCAGCCGCAGCCTGCCGGGGGCCAGATCAAGCTCATCATGAAACACGGTCACGTCCTGCGGGGTCAGCCTGAAGAACCGCATCGCTTCGCCCACCGATTGTCCCGACAGGTTCATGAAGGTGCCGGGTTTCAGAAGACACACCCTCTCATCCCCCAGTCGGCCCTCTGCAACCATGCCCTGATGCGCCTTGCGCCACGGCCCGAAGCCGTGATCGCCCGCGATCCGGTCCAGGGCCATGAAGCCAATGTTGTGCCGGTTGCCGGCGTATTTCGCCCCGGGATTGCCAAGACCCACGAAAAGTTTCATGCCCGTCTCCCGCGCTTTGGCCGCCTGGGATCAGGTAACGCGCCGCATCCCCTGCCGCAACCCGGCACGCTTGACCGGGCCGCCGGGCCGGGCCAGGCTGCCGGTGATGCGACGCACAGGGCAGGACCCCATGATGTACCTTACGACGAACCGCTTCCGCGTCAGGCCGGGGCGGGAGGCGGACTTTGAAGCGGTGTGGACCACCCGTGACAGCCAACTGCCGCAGGTGCCTGGCTTTGTGTCCTTTCACCTGATGAAAGGGGCGCGCAAGCACGACCACATCCTGTATCTTTCGCACACGCTTTGGGCCAGCGAAGCGGCGTTCACCGCCTGGACAAGGTCGGATGCCTTCCGGTCGGCGCACCGGGGCGCCGGTGGCCATGCCGACATCTACCTTGGCCCGCCGGAGCTGGAGGTGTTCACCTCGGTCCAGCACATCGGGGCCTGACCGTCGCGGCGCAAGAAAAGACGCGAAGGGGGGACCCTTCGCGTCATTTGATGTCGTCAGGGGTCAGACGTGGATCATTCGCCTTCATTATCCGCCGACCGCAGACCCGAGGGGGCCGCAATCTTGGCGATGACGAAGTTCCGGTCGATTGTCGGCACGGCACCTTCGGGAAGCACAACATCACCGATGTGGATGACGTCGCCGATGTTGCGCCCTTTCAGGTCCACCGTGATGTGATCGGGGATATCGCCTGCGGTCACTTCCAGTTCGACCTCGGGGCGCACCACGGTCAGCGTGCCGCCCCGTTTCAGCCCCGGTGCCGCTTCATGGTTGATGAAGGTGACATGGATGAACAGGTTGATCCGGCTGGTCTGGCGCAGGCGCATGAAATCGACATGCGTCGGCAGATCGCGCACAACATCGCGCTGAACGCTGCGGCAGATGACGCGGGTGTCATCCTGGCCTTCGACCTTGAGGTTGAACAGCGTTGACAGGAAGCGCCCCATCTTGAGCCGCTTCAGCAGCGTGTTGTAGTTGATGTTGATGGCCAGCGGGTCTTGCCCGCCGCCATAAACGATTCCGGGTACGTTGCCCTCACGCCGGGCTTGACGGGCGGCCCCCTTGCCTGTCCCCGTCCGTACCTCGGCGTGAAAATCAGGGATTTCACCAGCCATTTGAGGGTCTCCATCAGCTAAGTCCGCCGCCCTCCAAGGGTGTGCGGCGTGACCGGGCGGGCTATACAGGCGATTCTCCGGCAGGGAAAGCCCGAAATGCCGCCCCATGCCCTTGCTGCGGGCGGCAGGCCGGTCTAGGTCCGGCAGGCAAGCACGGGGCCCGTCCAGATGCCGTTCCTTTCCACCCTTGGCATCGCCCGTCCGGCGGTGGCGGCCTTTGCCGCCATGGGCATTGTCTGGGGAACCTTCGCGGCCGTGCTGCCCGACCTGAAGGCGATGCTTGGCGTGAACGAGGCCCGTCTTGGCCTGTTGATGCTTTTCACGCCGCTTGCTGCCGTCTTCGCCATGCTGCTGGCACCGGGCATTGGTGCGCGCCTTGGCCGGATTGCGCTGCCGGTCTCGACCGGGCTGATGGCCCTTGCCTTCCTGCTGCCGGGCCAGACACCGGTGTTCTGGCTGTTCCCTCTTGCCATGATGTGCTGCGGGGCCGCAACCGGCCTGACCGACGTGCTGATGAACGCCCGCGTCGCAACGCTGGAGAATGACCACAAGCTGCACCTGATGAACCTCAGCCATGCGGCCTATTCCTTCGGCTATGCCGCGGGCGCGATTGGCACGGGCATGCTGCGCAGCCTTGAGTGGCCGCCGGGATGGGTGATGGCGGCGATGGCACTGGTCGCCCTGATGCTGGCCCTTCTGACCGTTGAAAAGGACGGCACGATCCGGGGCCTTGGCCGCCCCAGGGACGGCACGTCCGGGCATCTGGGCCTGATCCCGGTCATTGGCGGCGGGATCGTCCTGATCGCCTTTCTGACCGAGAATGCGGCCGAGAACTGGTCTGCCCTGCATATCGAGCAGTCTCTGGGCGGCTCGCCGACACAGGGGGCGATGGGGCCGGCGGCCCTGGCGCTGACGATGGGCTTTGCGCGGCTTGCCGGGCAGGGCCTTGCCGCGCGGATCGCCCCGGTTGCGCTGCTCAGGGGGGGTGCGCTGATCTCGGCCTGCGGCGCGCTGGCGGCGGCGGCGGCCTTGACCCCGGCGATGGCCTATGCCGGGTTCATCGTGATGGGCATCGGGTCTTCCGTGATCGCCCCGACCGCCTTTTCGCTTGTGGGCCGACTGGCTGATCCGCAGTCCCGGGCCCGGGCCGTGGCGCGCGCCACCCTTCTGGGGTATTTCGGCTACTTCTTCGGCCCGCCCACCCTTGGCATGATTGCCGGGGCCTTCGGGCTGCGCATGGCCTTTGTCTTTGCTGCGGTGATGCTGCTGGTGGTTCTGGTCCTGACCCCGATCCTGGCCCGGGCCGAGCGGCGCGCCGCTGCGGTCGGCTGACGCGGTCCCAGCGCGACAGCGGGGGCCAGCCCCCGTACCCCCGGGGTATTTCAGCCGAAAAGAAACCCGTCCTGGCGGGCAGGGTTTCCCGTGGTTTCTTCTTGGAGAAAATACCCCGGGGTGCGGGGCAGGGCCCCGCTCAGGCCCAGTCCCCCTCGAATCCCCTGGGCACAAGAAGGTTCTCGCGACGGACATGTCTGACATCCTGTTCGCCCATCAGGGCCAGGGTGGTGTCCATTTCCTTGTGGATCACGTCCAGCGCGGCTGTGACCCCGGCCTCGCCCATGGCCCCCAGACCATAGATGTAGCTGCGCCCGATGAAGGTGCCCGTCGCACCCAGGGCCAGCGCCTTCAGCACATCCTGACCCGACCGGATGCCACCGTCCATATGCACCTCGATCCGGTCCGCGACCGCGCGCACAATCGATGGCAGCATCCGGATTGATGAGAGTGCCCCGTCCAGCTGCCGCCCGCCGTGGTTCGAGACGATGATCGCATCCGCGCCGAAATCCGCCGCGCGCCGTGCATCTTCCACGTCAAGGATGCCCTTAAGGATGAACTTGCCGCCCCAGGCGTCGCGGATCTTGCGCACCTTGTCCCAGTCCAGCTGCGGGTCGAACTGTTCCTTTGTCCAGCTCATCAGCGAACTGAGGTCGCCCACACCCCTGGCATGACCCACGATATTGCCGAAGGTGCGGCGTTTCGTACCCAGCATTCCCAGGCACCACTGCGGCTTTGTCGCCAGGTTCAGCAGGTTCTTCACCGTCAGGCGGGGCGGGGCGGTCAGGTCGTTCTTCAGGTCCTTGTGCCGCTGGCCGAGGATCTGAAGATCCAGCGTCAGCACCAGCGCCGAGCATTCCGCTGCCTTGGCCCGCGCAATCATGCCCGACACAAAGTCTTCGTCGCGCATCACATAAAGCTGGAACCAAAAGGGTTTGGTGGTGTGGGCGGCCACATCTTCGATCGAGCAGATCGACATGGTGGACAGGGTGAAGGGCACGCCGAACCTTTCCGCCGCGCGGGCGGCCTTGATCTCGCCGTCGGCGCATTGCATGCCGGTCATACCAACGGGGGCCAGCGCCACCGGCATGGAAACCGGCTGTCCCGCCATGGTTGCGGCGGTCGTGCGCCCGGTCATGTCAACCGCCACCTTCTGGCGCAGGCGCAACTGGGCAAAATCGCTGCAGTTGTCGCGGAAGGTCTGCTCGGTATAGCTGCCGCTTTCGCAATAGTCGAAGAACATGCGCGGGGCACGCCGGCGATGAATCCGCTTCAGATCGTCGATGCAGGTGATGACGGGCATGTGCGCTTTCCTTCGGTCTGGTCCGGTCAGGTTTTCCTACCGGGAATGGCCGCTGCTTGGCAATGCGCGCCTGCGCATGGCCCCTGTTGCAGAAGGGGCTTGCATTTGGTGCGAATTCGCACTAGATAGTACGGCATCGTATTGAAACAGGAGCACACCATGTCTATGTCCCGCCGAAAGACGCTGGCCGTGATCGGTGGCGGCGTCATCCTTGCCGCCACTGCCGGCCTTGGATATGTCGCCACCCGCCAGCCGCAGACGGCCCGCCTGCCCTGGGCATCCGCCGGGCAGGGCGAAGACGCGCGCCGCCGGGCGCTGAGCTATGCGCTGCTGGCGCCCAATCCGCACAACATTCAACCGTGGCTGGTTGACCTGTCTGAGCCGGACGTTGTCACGCTTTATGTCGATTTGAACAAGCTTTTGCCGCATACCGATCCCTACAACCGCCAGATCACCATCGGGCTGGGCTGTTTTCTGGAACTGATGCGCATGGCCGCAAGCCATGACGGCCAAAGGGTCACGATCACGCCGTTCCCCGAGGGGTTCGATGACCGCGCGCTGGATGCCCGTCCGATCGCCCGTGCGGTGTTCGCAGCCGATCCTTCTGTGGCCCCAGACCCGCTGTTTGCTTATGCCCTTGACCGCCGGTCCAACAAAGAACCCTACGACACCGCCCGCCCGCTGCCTGCGGACACGCTGGCACAGCTCGATACCGCCGTTTCGACGCGCTTCGGCGGCACGATTGATGCGCAGGAGGTGGCCGAATGGCGCGCCTTCACGCGTGAGGCGCTGCGGATCGAAATCGTGACACCGCCCAAATACAAGGAATCGGTGGACCTGTTCCGCATCGGCCGGAACGAGGTTGACGCCAATCCCGACGGCATCGATTTCACCGGCCCGATGTTCGAGGTGATGGCGGCCACGGGCCTGTTCACCCGCGAGTCGGCCTTTGATACCTCATCTCCGGCCTATCAGGCCGGCATGGATGCGGTTTTCGCGAATGCCGATACGGCAATGGGGCATGTCTGGCTGGTGAGCCAGGGCAACAGCCGCCCCGAACAGCTTGCAACCGGGGCCGACTGGCTGCGGGTGAATCTGGCCGCAACCTCCGCCGGAGTGGCCTTTCATCCGCTGAGCCAGGCGCTGCAGGAATATCCCGAAATGGCAGAGCTTTTCCGTCAGGTGCATGAAAAACTTGCGCCCGATGGCGGTACGGTCCAGATGCTGGCGCGCATCGGCTATGGCCCGGTTGTGAACAACAGTCCGCGCTGGCCGCTGGGTGCGAAAATCGTGAATGCCTGACGATCCGCCCGCCCCGGACGAGATCTTCAGCGCCTTCTTTCTGGAGGTGGGCATTCTGGCCCAGCTCAGCCGCGCCCTGTTTTCCTTGCGGCTGCCGCCGGGCATTTCGGTATCGCAGTTCACCGTTCTCAATCACCTTGTCCGCGTCCGGGACGGCGGTACGCCGCTGGAACTGGCGCGGGCCTTTCAGGTTCCAAAAACCTCAATGACACACAGCCTGACCGTGCTGGAGCGGCACGGCCTTGTCCGGCTTGCCCCCAACCCCCTGGATGGCCGGTCGAAATTCACGTTCATCACCGCAGAGGGGCGGGCGTTCCTGCAGGCATCGCGTGCCGCGCTGGCACCCGACATCCGCGCCCTGGGCGACCTGTTTCCCGCATCGCGCCTTGCCGGGGTGCTGCCGACGCTGACCGATCTGCGCCGGGTTCTGGACGCCATGCGCGACGACCCGTCGCCGGATCAGACATGACCGGTCAGGCCGAATGCGCCCCGGCCGCCAGCCTGGCGACGAATGCCAGCACATCCTGAACCGGCTTTCCCGCGCCGATTTCCCTGACGATGGCCGATCCCACCACGCAGCCGTCCGCCACGCCCGCGATGGCCGCTGCGGCATCCGGCGTGCTGATGCCGAAGCCGACAACAACCGGAAGGTCCGTTGCCGCCTTGATCCGCGCCACTTCCGGCCCGACATCCCCCGCCGCAGCCGCCCCCGCCCCGGTGATCCCGGTGATCGAGACGTAGTAGACAAAGCCCGAGGTATTGGTCAGCACCCTGGGCAGGCGCTTTTCATCGGTGGTGGGTGTTGCAAGACGGATGAAGTTGAGGCCGGCCGCCTGCGCGGGCAGGCAAAGCTCGTCATCCTCTTCGGGGGGCAGATCGACAACGATCAGCCCGTCCACGCCCGCCGCCAGCGCCTCCTGCAGAAACCGGTCCACGCCGCGTGAATAGATCGGGTTGTAATAGCCCATCATCACGATCGGGGTGATCTGGTCAACCTTGCGGAATTCCGCCGCCATGGCCAGGGTCCGGGCCAGCGTCTGCCCGCCCTCCAGCGCGCGCTGTCCGGCCAGCTGGATTGTCGGGCCGTCCGCCATCGGGTCAGTGAAGGGCATGCCCAGTTCGATGATATCCACACCGGCGGCGGGCAGCCCCTTCATGACGGCCATCGAGGTGGCAGGATGGGGATCGCCCGCCATGATATAGGCGACAAAGGCCTTCCTGCCTTCGGCCTTCAGCCGGGCGAACTGGCGGTCGATTCTGGTCATCTGTGGCATCCCCTGCTTGCCGTTGCGGTGTGCGGCAAGGGGCACGGAAAATCAATGCCCCGCAAAGGCTGGGGCCGTCTTGCGGCGGACCAGCGCCGCGCCTAAAAGCGCCCGAAACCTCGGGGGGAAGGGCCATGGGCTTCAAAATGGGCATTGTCGGGCTGCCGAATGTCGGCAAGTCCACGCTTTTCAATGCGCTGACGCGCACGGCGGCGGCGCAGGCGGCGAATTTTCCGTTCTGCACCATCGAGCCGAACGTGGGCGAGGTGGCGGTGCCCGATGACCGGCTGGACAAGCTGGCGGCGATTGCCGGGTCACGGCAGATCATTCCCGCGCGGATGACCTTTGTCGATATTGCAGGCTTGGTGCGCGGCGCGTCCAGGGGCGAGGGGCTGGGCAACCAGTTCCTGGCCAATATCCGCGAATGCGATGCAATCGCCCATGTGTTGCGCTGTTTCGAGGATGGCGATGTGACCCATGTCGAGGGGCGGATCGACCCGATTGCGGATGCTGAAACCATCGAAACCGAGCTGATGCTATCTGACATGGAATCGGTGGAGCGGCGTCTGGCGAACCTGTCGCGCAAGCTGAAGGGCGGCGACAGAGAGGCGCTGGATCAGGACCGCCTGCTGCGCGCCGCGATGGCGGCGCTGGAGGCGGGCCGTCCCGCCCGCAGCGTTCAGGTGGCCGAAGATGACCGGCGCACCTGGCGACTGCTGCAGCTGCTTACCGCAAAACCCGTGCTTTTCGTGTGCAATGTCGAAGAAGCCTCGGCGGCCAGCGGCAATGCGCAATCTGCCCGCGTTGCTGAGATGGCCGCGCGGCAGGGGGCGGCATCCGTGGTGATCTCGGCCAGGATCGAGGAAGAGATCAGCCAGTTGAACCCGGACGAGGCCGCGATGTTCCTAGCGGAAATGGGCCTGCAGGAGGCGGGCCTGGACCGGCTGATTCGCGCCGGATACAAGTTGTTGGGCCTGCAAACCTTTTTCACCGTCGGCCCGAAAGAGGCGCGGGCCTGGACGATTGCCAGGGGCACGCTGGCCCCGGCGGCGGCGGGCGTGATTCATGGCGATTTCGAAAAGGGCTTTATCCGGGCCGAAACCATCGCCTACGCTGACTATATCGCAGGCAAGGGCGAGGCCGGGGCAAAGGAAGCCGGCAAGTTCCGCGTCGAGGGCAAAACCTACGAGGTGCAGGACGGCGACGTGCTGCATTTCCTGTTCAGCGGCTGACCGGCGGCGTCACACCAGCCCGGTTCGGTCCCGTTCATCGGCATTCCGGCAGCCAAGGGAGGCGGTCGCGAACCACGGCATCGGACCCCAGGATGTGACACCCATGCGTTCACTGTGGAGGCCTTCCATGCGTTTCCCTGTCATTTTCTGTTCGGAGTTGTCCTTGGCTGCGGGCCCGGCAGGGGCCGGGGGCTGGCGGAAAGCCCCGCTTTCTGCGGTGAACCGCTTGACGCCGCCGGGGATTGTCCCTACACGGCCTGCAAGAAATTCGGGGGCCCCGGCCCGGGGTGGCCCGTCAGGTCTTGTGAACAAGGATTCCGACCATGTCGCGTGTCTGCGAACTTAGCGGTAAAGGCCCGATGACCGGCAACACGGTCAGCCATGCCAACAACAAATCCCGTCGCCGGTTCCTTCCGAACCTGAACGAAGTCACCCTGATCTCGGATGTGCTGGGCCAGTCGTTCAGGTTGCGCATCTGTGCTGCGGCGCTGCGCTCTGTCGACCATCGCGGCGGGCTTGATGCCTTTCTTGCCAAGGCCAAGGATGACGAGCTGTCGCTGAAAGCGCAGAAGATCAAGAAGGAAATCGACAAGGCCCGCGCCGCTGCGTGATCTGCGGCCGCAGTCCGAAACAAGAGCCCCGCCGGATTGGCGGGGCTTTTGTCATTTCGGCGTCTGAAAAGGCTTTCAGCCTGCGCACAGTGCCCGGGCGCTGTCGCCAAACGCCTTGTAGCGTTCCCAGAAGGCGTTGTCGCTTTCGCGGTCGGACATGCGCACCTGCTGCGCCTCTTCCGGGTCAGAGAAGAATTTGGCCGCACGCCGCTGATCCGCGCCGCGCAGGGTCTTGTCGGCGGCCTCCTGAATGCAGTTGCACATGGCCCGGCTCGCCCCGCGCCGGTCCGAATTCAGACAGGCCCTCTCGATCGGGCCGGCCACGGCCACAGGGGCCGTCAGGGGAAGAAGAACCGCCATCAGGGCGGCCGCAAGGAAAGGTTTCGTCATTCGCACTGCCTCATGCCTTTGCTGCGTGGGTTGTCCCACTGCTTTTGTGCCATGCATCATGACGATTCGGCGCAAAAACTTCAATAGGTGCAGTGATTTGGGCAGTTATGGGCGGATTTCTGCTACGCCTTGTGTGCGCCCTTGGCTGCCCTACCAGATCACGGGGCAAGGGCGGTTCTGCCCGACCCCGGCCCACCACGCTTGACCCCCCGGCAATTCCTGCTCATATGCCGCGCATGACCCGGCTTTCCCTGATCCGCAACTTCTCGATCGTGGCCCATATCGACCACGGAAAATCGACCCTGGCCGACCGGCTGATCCAGTCGACCGGGACGGTGGCAGACCGTGACATGAAGGCGCAGCTTCTGGACAGTATGGACATCGAGCGCGAGCGCGGCATCACCATCAAGGCCAATACGGTGCGGATCGATTATCCGGCCAGGGACGGGAACACCTATATTCTGAACCTGATCGACACGCCCGGCCATGTCGATTTCGCCTATGAGGTGTCCCGGTCGATGCGGGCGGTCGAAGGTTCGCTTCTGGTGGTGGATGCCAGCCAGGGGGTCGAGGCGCAGACCCTGGCCAATGTCTATCAGGCGCTGGATGCGGGGCACGAGATTGTGCCAGTGCTGAACAAGATCGACCTGCCCGCAGCGGAACCCGACCGCATCCGCGCCCAGATCGAGGATGTCATCGGCCTTGATGCCTCGGACGCGATCCTGATCTCGGCCAAG
Source organism: Rhodobacter sp. (assembly GCA_020250445.1). GTDB lineage: Bacteria > Pseudomonadota > Alphaproteobacteria > Rhodobacterales > Rhodobacteraceae > Aliitabrizicola. The sequence continues at coordinate 4,858 of JADCEF010000111.1, read as the reverse complement.
TCCGGCCTTGGCATTCCGGATGTGCTGGAAGCCATCGTCACCCGGCTGCCCGCGCCAAAGGGCGACCGGGAGGCACCCTTGAAGGCGATGCTGGTGGACAGCTGGTATGACGCCTATCTGGGCGTGGTCGTCATGATCCGCGTCATGGACGGGGTCGTGAAAAAGGGCGACCGCATCCGCATGATGCAGACCGGCGCGACCTATGGCATCGACAAGCTGGCGGTGCTCAAGCCGCAGATGGTCGACATCGACGAACTGGGGCCGGGCGAGATCGGCGTGCTGACCGCCTCGATCAAGCTGGTGCGCGATACCCGTGTCGGCGACACCATCACCCACGAGCGCAAGGGGGCCACCCAGGCGTTGCCAGGCTTCAAGCCGGCGCAGCCGGTGGTGTTCTGCGGCCTGTTCCCGGTGGATGCCAATGAATTCGAAGACCTGCGCGATGCCATCGAAAAGCTGGCGCTGAACGACGCGAGTTTCACATACGAGATGGAAACCTCTGCCGCGCTTGGCTTTGGCTTCCGCTGCGGGTTCCTCGGCCTTTTGCACCTTGAAGTGGTGCGCGACCGGCTGGAGCGGGAATATGACATCGACCTGATCACTACGGCCCCGTCGGTGGTCTATCATGTCCACCTGCGCGACGGCACGATGATGGAGCTGCACAACCCCGCCGACATGCCCGATCTGACCCTGGTCGATCATATCGACGAGCCGCGCATCAAGGCCACCATCATGGTCCCCGATGAATATCTGGGCGATATCCTGAAGCTGTGTCAGGACCGGCGCGGCATCCAGCTGGACCTGTCTTATGCCGGAAACCGGGCGATGGTGGTCTATGACCTGCCGCTGAACGAGGTGGTGTTCGATTTCTACGACCGGCTGAAATCTGTGACCAAGGGCTATGCCAGCTTCGACTATCAGATCACGGGGTATCGCGAGGATTCCCTTGTCAAGATGTCGGTGCTGGTGAATGACGAACCGGTCGACGCCCTGTCGATGATGGTCCACCGCGACCGCGCCGATGCGCGCGGGCGCGCCATGGTGGAAAAGCTGAAAGAGCTGATCCCGCGCCACATGTTCAAGATTCCGATCCAGGCGGCGATCGGCGGCCGGGTGATCGCGCGGGAAACCATCAGCGCCATGCGCAAGGATGTGACCGCCAAATGCTACGGCGGCGACGCCACCCGCAAGCGCAAGCTGCTGGACAAGCAAAAGGCGGGGAAAAAGAAGATGCGCCAGTTCGGGAAGGTGGAGATTCCGCAGCAGGCGTTTATCAATGCGTTGAAGATGGACTCCTGACGCCCCGCGCGCTATCCTTCCGGTATGAATACCGCCGACCCCGCCCCGATCATCCCCGAAACCGAGCTTCGCCTCGCCGAGGCGAGGCTTGCGGCGTTTGACCGCGACGGCCTCGGCCACACCCTCGACGCCCTGCGCCAATGGTCCGCCGCCCGGGCAGGCGATCCCGCCGCCCGATGTCCGCCCCCTGCACCGTTGCGCTGACCCCCGGTGCGCTGGCCGACCTCGACCGCCTCGACACATTCCTGCGCCGCAAGAACCCCGCCGCCGCCGACCGCATGCTGACGGCGATCACCAATGCCCTCACCCGCCTCACCTCCCACCCCCTCTCCGGCCGCCCCCTCCCCACCTCCCCCCTGCGCGCCCTGATTGTGCGCTTCGGCAAAGGCGGCTATGTCTGCCTTGATGAGGTGAGGGATCATATGGTGCTCGTCGCCCGCGTGTTTCACGCGCGGGAGGACCGGAGCGGGTGAGGCGACGGCGCTTGACGTGCGGCAGATGGGACCGGAGGGTATGCTGCGTTGGTTGGCAGGCGGTGGGCAGGAACATGCACCAATGCGGGAAGGTGGAGATTCCGCAGCGGGAGTTTATCGATCCGATGAAGATGGATGGGTGACTTGAGGGCTGAGCGAGGACGAACTTTCAAAAATGAGCAACGTTTCTATAGTGATCGTCCTGGGTGCAGGTGCAAGCAAAGAGTTTGGTCTGCCCACAGGAGCTGAGCTAAAGGCGAGAATATCAGAGTTCACAGACATTAGGTTCGAAAATGCCTCGCGTTTGGTTCGCGGTGACGTCAGAACTGTAAGTGCGTTACGTAGAATGGCTGACCAAGCTTCTTTAGGTCGCAATATAAATCCTTACCTTGAAGCCGGGTGGGCAATTCGCGATAATATGCCATTAGCGCCTTCAATTGATAACTTTCTCGATACAAGGCGAGACAACCGATTCCTAGTTGATTTTGGGAAACTTGCGATCGCAGGTTGTATCTTGGATGCCGAGAGCAATAGCAAGTTATATGTTGATAAAGGTAATGTCAAGAATGTACCACATTTTGATTCTCTGTCATCAACTTGGCTTGGGCAGATGTTTACAATACTTGTTGCAGGCCGCACATTAAGTGATTTCTTGGATAGGCTGGACACAGTTGCGTTCATTTCATTCAACTACGACCGATGTGTCCATCAATTCTTTTGGTATGCCGTTCGCAGTTATTTTTCCATCAGTGACGAAGAAGCGAAACGGGCGATGGCTTGTTTACACATCATTTACCCTTACGGAAACGTATCGGATTTTGAACCGCAGTTTCAAGGATTTACAAACTTTGGCAGCGTTCCGGAAAGGCTTGAAGAAGTTGCGCCACTCGTGCGTACGTTTACTGAAGGATCAGACTCAGGATTCTCGACAGATGTAGCGGCGATGTTTGAGTCGGCGCGGTTGGTATTCTTTCTTGGATTTGGCTTCCTGCCCCTTAACATGAAACTGCTTTTGTCCGGCCAGATGTATGAAGTCGAGGGAGTTTATGCAACTGGCAAGGGCCTTTCAAAAAGTAGTAGGAGGCTTATAAATAATGAAATTAGACAGTCGTTTAAACAGAGAATTATGAAGGCAGGATACGTCGGTGAGCTTTCTGAAGACAGGGTTTCCATAGAGGATATAAGTTGTGCAGATCTTGTTTTTGAGTATCAGCGTTTGCTATTAGGTGCACCTTGAGCGAGCTGTAGAGTGCGTGCCCGCGCGCACAACCAACCGCAGGGCGCGCTTCAGCGCACCTCTTCCGGCGGTCGTTCTGGTGCGCTGAAGCGCACCCAGCGTTCCGCAACCTGAGCGATCTTCCTGACCTGGCGTAACCTGCATGAAGCTGGCTTTCGGCCCTGCAAACCGCAGCGCGGGGTGAACTGCGCCACCCTCCCTACCCACCAAGCCCGCCCCTGTCTCGCCGGATTGCCCGGTCGAAGGGCACTTGCCCGCACGCACCGCCGCCGGGCCGCGTGCCTAGAAATCAGACTGCGCCCGACCGCCCGCTTGGGCGGGTGCGAGTGCGCCCTTCCGGCGGTCGGACGCGGCCTGAATCCAACCGCTGCGCCGCCCCTCGCACCAAAGCGCCCGGCCCGATCAGCGGGGCTTCCGGTGGAAGCCCCGCCGGGCCGTTGCCGGAGGGCGCAAGCCCGTCGGCAAGGGGTCTGCCACCGTCCCGACGTTCGTAAATCCGGCCGCGCCTGCCGGGGGCAGGCAGGCGCGGACGGATTTGACGCGGGTCAAATCCGTCAAGAAACAAAGTGTTGCGGCGAACACTGCGTAGGGGGCACGCCAACCGAAGCCCTGCTTCGGAACCCCATCCCGCCCCGCGCGCTACCCTTTCGGTATGAACACCGCCGACCCCGCCCCGATCATCCCCGAAACCGGGCTTCGCCTCGCGGAAGCCCGGCTTGCTGCCTTCGACCGCGACGGCCTCGGCCACACCCTCGGTGCCCTGCGCCAATGGTCCGCTGCCCGGGCAGGCGATCCCGCCGCCCCATGTCCGCCCCCTACACCCTTGCGCTGACCCCCGGTGCGCTGGCCGACCTCGACCGCCTCGACACATTCCTGCGCCGCAAGAACCCCGCCGCCGCCGACCGCATTCTGACGGCGATCACCGATGCCTTCACCCGCCTCACCTCCCGCCCCCTCTCTGGCCGCCCCCTTCTCACCTCCTCCCTGCGCGCGCTGATTGTGCGCTTTGGCAAAGGCAGCTATGTCCGCCTTTATGAGGTGAGGGATCATATGGTGCTCGTCGCCGGCCCTGTTGCACAAATCGGCTGACGGTCGGACTTCCCCTTTCCCCGGCCGGACTTATCCTTCGGCTTCAGTGACAGGGATGCCGGGCGCGGTGGAGCCGTTGAGGACGGCGACACGGACCTGGACCTCTGCAACCTGACGGTCGAAATCCCGCGCCATGAGGCGCTGGCCCGGCAGTTTCCCACAATGCATCTTGGTTTCGACGCGGCTCTGGCGGTGGCAGCCGCTGCATCGTTGCCAGATGGGTCGACCCACGCGCTTCGATGTGCGCAGGATTTCGTTACGCGCGACAGCCCCGGCGGTGTCAGGTTTCCAGGGTTTGGCGTTCTTGCGGGGCGGGATGATTGCAGGGGCCCCGCGGGCGGCGATGGCGTCGTGGCACTTGCGGGTATCGAAGGCACCATCGGCTGTGACGCCGGCGATCTCCTGTTCCCGCGGGATCTGGTCGAGCAACTCAGGCAACATGGGCGCATCACCGATGTCGCTGGTCGTGAACCCGGCCGCCCGGATTTCCAGTGTTTGCTCGTCGATCCCGATGTGGATCTTGCGCCACACGCGGCGCTTTGTGCCGCCATGCCTGCGCCTTCGTCGGGCAAACAGTCCCCCGGACGGTTTGCTGACCCTCCTCGGTCCACCCGCCTTCCCCCCCGACCCTGATCCCCCTCGCCGGTTCGCTCGAACCGCTGGCGCTCACCGGCTCGATGTCGATCAGCAGGTGCAGCGGGCCTTGCGATCCGCGATACGGGATGTTGACCTTCAGGGTCTTCTGGCGACGGCTGAGCGT
>JADCEF010000110.1 GCA_020250445.1 Rhodobacter sp. | reverse complement strand
GGTGCAAAGCGCCCGCCAGGGGCGGGGCGGGCGCTGGCCGGGGGCTTTGGCCCCCGGCCGGTCAAGGATCAGCCTGGCGCTTTGGCAGGGCCAATGGCCCCGGCCGGGCCGCACGGGGCATGTGGATCAGTTTCCTGTCTTCCAGCCAGCGATCCCTGCGATCGGCACGTTTTCCCCACCCCGTTGACGTTCCTGCCTCCGGGCCCTTTCCGTTGCGTAGGATCACCCGCAGACGTCACTCCGCAATTGTCGCCCCTGCGGCGGCGTCCAGGGTGTTGGCCGCAGCTTCCGTCTTCGCGGCGGGGGCCGTGCCGGGCATCACTTCGAACAGCGGGTCAAACTCAACCATAAGCCCCGCCAGTGTCGCAAGGATCGACACGTCGCCGGTTGTCTTGGCCTTGCCCGCGCTGATCAGCGCCCCGAAATCCGAAACGCCCATCATGACCGACACCAGATCGGACCGGTTCACGGTGACCGTCAGGTCAGGCGTGGCCGACTGGAACCCCTTGGTATTGGTCAACGTGGCGTTGTCCAGTTCAATGATGAACGTCTCCCCGATGTCAGGCAGCACCAGGTTGATCGTGAAGCGCAGGCCTTCGGCCCGGGTCGAATCCATCCGGATACCAAGGAAATTGAGCCACAATTCGGTCGACATGGCACGCACCACATCCGGCCCGCTGCTTTTCGGGCTTTTCCCCTGCGGCACGCCGGTGCGAAGTTCATAGGCGCCGGACAGGAAGCTGTTGCGCAGCCCGGGGTTTTCCTGCTGATAGCCCACCTGTTCAAAAGCGTCCGCCAGCATGTCCCTGGCATCCGGGTTCTGCGGTTCGGCCTGCACCAGTTTGTTCAGGATCTCGATCGCCAGCAGATAATCGCCCGCATCGTGCAGGCTGCGGGCCCTGTCCATGATCGCGGCGGCACCGCCCATCATTTCGACGTAAAGCGGGGCAGAGGCGGCTGGTGACAGCGGGATCAGCGTTGCAGGGTTGCAGTCCCAGAACCCAAGGTATCGCTGCACGACACCGCGCGCATTGTGCTGGCGCGATCCGTGATAGCCCCGGGCATACCACTTGTCCTGCAGGGATGCAGGCACTTGATACACATTGTGAATCTGGTTGATGGTCACGCCCTGATTGGCCAGATGCAGCACATGGTTGTGCAAATGCGCATAAAGGTCGCGCTGCGCCCGCAGCACTTCCTGGATGCGCTGGTTGCCCCAGCGTGGCCAGTGGTGGGCGGTGATCATCACCTCGGCCTCTTGCCCGTAACGGTACAGCGACGCGGCAAGATATTTCGACCAGCGCAGCGGGTCGCGCACCGGCGCACCGCGCAGGGTATAGATGTTGTGCAGCGTGGCCGACACGTTTTCGGCCATCCAGAGCGCCTTGTAGGCGGGAATCCAGGTGTTCATCTCGGACGGGGCTTCGGTGTCCGGCGTGTTCTGGAACACCAGCCTGATCCCGTCGACATCGAATTCCTCGATGGCTTCGCGGACAAACCGCGTCGGCGCGATCAGGCCGATCGTGCCGTTTGATATGGCCTGTCCCAGACCTTGCGTGACATAGCCATAGGGGCTGACCGGCAGCAGGACCCCGTATTGATAGAACAGCCGCCGGTTCATCGCGTTCCCGGCATAGACGTTTTCGGCGACCAGATTTTCCATGAAGCCGGCCGGGGCGATAATCTCCACCCTGCCTGCCGCCACATCCTCATCCGTCACGACGGCGCGCACCCCGCCCCAGTGATCGCCGTGGTTGTGCGAATAGACAACGGCAGTGACGGGCAGGCCTTCGCCCACGTGTTCCTGAAACAGCTCCCACGCGGCCCGCATCGGTTCGGCAGAGGTCAGCACATCGAACAGGATCCAGCCGGTCTTGCCCCGCACGAAGGTCGTCTGTGACAGGTCGAACCCGCGCACCTGATAGATGCCGGGCACCACCTCATACAGGCCGAAGTTCTGGTTCAGCTGCGCGATGCGGTGCATCGAAGGGTGGACCGTGTCGAAGTCTTCCGTCTGGTCGACAAAGGCAAAACGGCCAAGGTCCCAGGCGGTGTGACCGGCATCGGCCCTGATGACCATGTCGGCGCGGCGCGCGATCAGGCCGCGATTGAATTCGTCAAAATCGCGGGTATCGCCGAATGGCAATGTCTCGCGCGCCTTCTTCAGAACCGCGATGGTGGATTCGGACGGTGCCTTGCCCTTGGGGTGAAAGTGGCCGGGTGCCAGCGGCGGGGTTGTCTGCGCCAGGGCAGGGCCTGCTTCGGCCATGAAGGCACCGCCGATGGCAAAAGCGGCCCCCGTGGCGGGAAGCGCGCCAAGAAACTCTCGTCTGGTGGTCATCCTGGTTTCTCCTGAACTGTGCGCGGCCCGGTGTCTTCTTTGCGGGGCGGCGCAGGATCGTCCCGTTAACGGCGGTATCGGGCCGCATTTACCACCATGTTCTTCCCGTTTACAGTGCTCTGTTCGGTCAGCGGCGGTGACCGGGGGTCCTGCGCCCCGGGTCGCGCCGCCAGGGCTGTCGCGGGTGCGGCGAAGGGATTGCGCCGGTACGGACCGTCGGGCGCGGCATGATCTTGGCGCGCGGGGCGGCGCGCCAAGGGCGGCTCGTGGTCAGGGCAGGCTGGCGAAAGTCCGGCGGGGGCTGCCGCCGCGTCCGCCCCGCTCTTGGGTGCAGTTGCCGCGGCTTTTCACGCCCCTTCACGAAAATCTGCTGTGGCATCGGCGGCCAGCCTCGATAAAGCTCGCGCAGCCGCGGCGGTGGGGGGATTTTCCGGGATGTTTCAATCGTTCTTCCCTCGGCCGGGGCTGTTCCTGCTTTCGGCCCTGATCTGGGTCGCGCTTGCGGTCGCGCTTTGGTATGGCCCGGCAGAGGCGATCGGGGCGTGGCTGGGGTTTGCGCCGCCGGTTCCCGGTGCGGACCCGGTCCTGGGCCTGGGGCATTTTGTGACGCCGCAGTTCCTGTGGTTCTACCTTTACTGTGCGGCGTTTCTGGCGGTGTTCACCGCCGCCTGGTTCATCCTGTCGCCGCATCCCTGTCAGGGGTGGTCAATTGTCGGCACGGCGGTCATCCTGTTTTCCACCTATTTCAACGTGCAGGTTTCGGTTGCGATCAACAACTGGCGCCGCCCCTTTTTTGACACTGTGCAGGCGGCCCTTTCGGGCGAAGGGGCCGTGACGGCGTCGCAGCTTTACGGCCTGATCCTGATCTTCGCGCAGATCGCCTTTGTCTGGGTCGCGGTCTATGTGGCGACGCGGTTCTTCGTCAGCCACTGGGTGTTCCGCTGGCGGCAGGCGATGAACGACTATTACATGAGCCGCTGGCCCGAAGTGCGCAGCATCGAAGGTGCCTCCCAGCGGGTGCAGGAAGACACGATGCGCTTTGCCTCGATCATGGAAGACCTTGGCGTTTCGGTGGTGGAATCGGTCATGACGCTGTTTGCCTTTCTGCCGGTGCTGGCAGCGCTGTCGGTTCATGTCACCGAACTGCCCCTTGTCGGCGCAATCGCCAGCCCGCTGCTTTATGCCGCGCTGTTCTGGTCCGTCTTCGGGACCCTTCTGCTGGCAGCGGCAGGGATCCGCCTGCCGGGGCTGAACTTCCGCAATCAGCGGGTCGAGGCGGCCTATCGCAAGGAATTGGTATATGGCGAGGATGACGCGGAACGTGCCGGGCCGGTGACCACGCGCGATCTGTTCCGCCAGGTGCGCGCGAACTACTTCCGCCTGTATTTCCACTATGCCTATTTCAACGTGTTCCGCGGGATGTACCTGCAGGCGGACAATGTCTTTGCCTATCTGATCCTGATCCCCACGATTGCGGCGGGGCAGATCACCTTCGGCATCCTGCAGCAGATCCTGACCGCCTTTGGCCGGGTGTCGGATTCGTTTCAGTATCTGGTCAATTCCTGGACCACGATCATCGAACTGCTGTCGATTCACAAACGCCTTGCCGCCTTCGAGGCGGCCTTCGAAGGCCGGGCGCTGGCCCGGATCGAGCAGGAGCATCCGCAGGCCCCCTGACCGGGGTCCGGAAAGGACATCAACGCACCTGCCGGGCGGGAAAACCCTGCCGACCCGGCAAGAAGCGGTCGTCAGTGTGGGCGGGAACAGGAAACGCGACCCGCGTTTCCCCCGCCCCTGCGCGACGTTGCCCTGCAGACCGGCAGGTCCGGGCACGATGCAGGCCAGCGCCCGGCCCGGCGGGCGGGAAGCGCCCGCCAGGGGCGGGGCGGGCGCTGGCCGGGGGGTTTGGGCCGCCGGCTGGTCCTGATAACGGCGTTGCGCTGTGGCAGGGGCGATGGCGCCTGCCATTGCAGCGGTGACAGTGCTTTCGTCAGTATGGGCGGG
>JADCEF010000011.1 GCA_020250445.1 Rhodobacter sp. | reverse complement strand
GCCCCCGGCTGGTCCTGATCCCAGCGTGGTGCTGTGGCAGGGGCGATGGCCCCTGCCAGAGAGACCGGTCATCCCGGAATGCACGGGAGCGCCTCTCCGGGCGGGAACAGGAAACGCGACCCGCGTTTCCCCCGCCCCTGCGCGACGGTCCCGTGTAGACCGGAAGGTCCGAGAACACCGGCAGGCCAGCGCCCGGCCCGGCGGGCGCAAAGCGCCCGCCGGGGGCGGGGCGGGCGCTGGCCGGGGGCTTTGGTCCCCGGCGGACCCGTGCCATGCCCAGCACAGGACCGGGGCGATGACCCCGGCCAGACTGCAGGGGGCCATTGAAAAAGGGTCCTGTTTTCCAGCCGGCAGCCCATGCAGTTGGCACTTTTTCAGCGGCCTGTTAAGGTCAGGGTCATGATCCAGCATTTCACCAATGCCCGCCTGATCGACCCCGAAGCGCTGTCTGATGCAGCGGGCGGCCTGACCGTTGCCGACGGCGTCATCACCGCCCGGGGCAGCGCCGCACCGAAGGGGGCAAAGGTGATCGACTGCGGCGGGCACTGCCTTGCCCCCGGGATCGTCGATCTGGGCGTCAAGATCGGCGAGCCGGGCGAACGGCACCGCGAATCCTTCCGCTCTGCCGGTCTGGCGGCGGCGGCAGGGGGGGTGACCACGATCATCGCCCGCCCCGATACCTCGCCCGCCATCGACACGCCCGAAACGCTGGAATTCGTCACCCGCCGCGCGGCCGAGGCCAGCCCGGTGCGCATCCGTCACATGGCCGCCCTGACCAGGGGCCGCCAGGGCCGCGAGATGACGGAGATCGGCTTTCTGCGGGATGCAGGGGCCGTCGCCTTTACCGATGCCGATCATGTCGTGGCCGACAGCAAGGTGCTGGCCCGCGCCCTGACCTATGCGCGCAGCCTGGGTGCCCTGGTCATCGGGCATCCGCAGGACCCGGGCCTCAGCCGGGGGGCCGCCGTGACCTCGGGCAAGTTCGCCAGCCTGCGCGGCCTGCCCGCTGTGCATCCTTTGGCCGAGCGCATGGGACTGGAGCGGGACCTGAGCCTGGTGGAAATGACTGCGTCCCGCTACCACGCCGATCAGGTCACCTGTGCGGCCAGCCTGCCCGCCCTTGCCCGCGCCAGGACTGCAGGCCTTGACGTGACGGCGGGGGTTTCGATCCACCACCTGACGCTGAACGATCTGGACGTGGGCGATTACCGCACCTTCTTCAAGGTCACGCCGCCGCTGCGCCCCGAGGAGGATCGCCTTGCGGTGGTCGGGGCGGTGGCCAGCGGGCTGATCGACATCCTGTGTTCGATGCACACGCCGCAGGACGAGGAGTCAAAGCGCCTGCCGTTCGAAGAGGCCGCCGCCGGGGCAGTGGCGCTGGAAACCTTGCTGCCGGCTGCCATGCGGCTTTACCACTCGGGCGCGCTCAGCCTGCCGCAGCTGTTCCGGGCCATGTCGCTGAACCCGGCGCGGCGGCTTGGGTTGCCGCAGGGACGGCTTGCCATCGGCGCGCCTGCCGATCTGGTGCTGTTCGATCCCGCAGCACCCTTTCTGCTGGACCGGTTCACGCTGCGGTCCAAGTCGAAGAACACCCCTTTTGACGGCCAGCGGATGGAAGGGCGCGTGCTGGCCACCTGGGTCGGGGGGCATTGCGTCTTCGGAGAGGCGGGACAGAATGCCTGACTTCCACGCGGGCACAGCCGTTCTGGTATGGGTCGCGGCGGCGGCCTATCTGCTGGGGTCGGTCCCCTTCGGCCTTGTCATCACCCGCGCGCTTGGCCTGGGCGATCTGCGCCGGATCGGATCGGGCAACATCGGGGCCACCAATGTGCTGCGCACCGGCAGCCGCGCGGCGGCGGCAGCCACGCTGGGTCTGGATGCCGCCAAGGGGGCTGTGGCCGTGCTGCTGGCCCGCGCTTGGGCAGGGCCGGATGCGGCCCAGGTGGCGGCGCTTTGTGCCTTTCTGGGGCACCTCTATCCGGTCTGGCTGGGCTTTCGGGGCGGCAAGGGTGTGGCAACCTTTCTGGGCACGCTGCTGGCGCTGGCCTGGCCCGTGGGCCTTGCGGCCTGCGCCACCTGGGCCGTCACCTTTGCCGCCCGCCGGATTTCATCGCTGGCGGCGCTGGTGGCGGCAGGCACGGCACCGGTCTGGGTGCTGGCCCTGGGGCGTGGACAGGTGCTGGCCCTTGTGATCGTTCTGGCGGCGCTGGTTTTTTTGCGCCATGCTTCCAACATCGCACGCCTGCGCGCGGGCACTGAACCCCGGATCGGGGCAAGAAAAGCCTGATGCCAACAAGGGACCCAAGACCGATGCGCCATAGTCTGACTGCTGCTTTTGTCTGGCTGCTGCCTGCAGCCGCTTTCGCGGATGCCGATGCAATCCTTGCCGATGCGGCCAAGGCCTGCGCCGAACAGGACAACGGCGTCTTCGCCTCGGAGGGGGCGGTGCGGCAGATCGACATGACCGGCGATGGCACGGAAGACACCATCGTCGATGAGGCACTGTTCACCTGCACCACCGCCGCCAGCCTTTACGCGGGCAGCGGCGGCAGCATGATCCATGTCTTTGTCAATGGCGCGCAAAGCAGCTTTCTGGTGCAGGGCTATGAAACCGTGCGCTGGGCGGATGTGTTGATCGTGCTGCTGGCGGTGGACGGCAGCAGTTGCAACACCATCAGTGCCAATCCCTGTTTTGAGGCGCTGACCTGGGTCGAAGACCGGTTCGTCAGTGTTCGACCAAAACAGTAGCGGACCATCTCCGATCAGTGGAACTCGTGCCGGACAATCCGCTTTACGCGCGTGATACTGCAACCTCCGCCGAAAATGCGGTTTGGTCAGTTGGGCGACTGCAGACGTTCGACTGCTTCTGCTGTCTTCTTGGTGTTCTCGTAAATGCCCAAAACCAGATAGATCAAACCTGCAGGCAGGGTCAGAAAGACTAACCCAGCAAGCAAAACAAAGAAAAACGCGAGCAGCCCACCGGTAACATTCAGAAGCCCGCCGATAACCCCGCCACTCATTTCTATAGGCTCTTGGCTGAACCCCGCAGCCAAGGCAGTGATGACGACACCGATTGCCCCAAGAACGACCAGGATATTCACGACCGACCCAAGCGACCGTATAAAGAAATCACTCATCTTGCCCGCCTCTCACTCTGAACTGATCCGTTGTTTACGCAGCTTGCATCGTTTGGGCGAAGGTTGGCCGCTCGTCAGTAGCTCGCCGCCTCATACACCGGCTCCAGCCGCCCGCCCCAGGCACCGTGGTACAGCGCCAGCAGCCGGTCGGCCTGCACCTGGCCCCGTTCCACGCTTTCCGCCAGCACATCGAGGTACCCGGCCTCATCGGCCCGCCCGGCCCCGGCGCGCGCGCGGGCGCGCAGGCCCGCCTGCGACAGCGCCACAGCCTGCCGCGACAACTCCAGCAGGGTCACGCCCCCCGCCTCGCCCTGCAGGGCTGAAACGCTGGCGGCCACGCGCAGCCCTTCGCGGGTCTGTGCATCAAAGCCCTTCACCAGATCCCAGGCGGCATCCAGCGCGCCCTGATCATACATCAGTCCCACCCAGAACGCGGGCAGCGCCGCAAGGTGCGCCACATCGCCGCAATCGGCCCCGCGCATTTCGATGTATTTCTTCACACGCGCCTCGGGAAAGACCGTGGTCATGTGATCGGCCCAGTCGCTGAGGGTCGGCTTTTCCCCCGGCAGCGCGGGCAACTGGCCCTTCAGGAAATCACGAAAGCTTTGGCCCAGGGCGTTGATGTAGCGCCCGTCGCGGTAGACGAAGTACATCGGCACATCCAGCACCCAGTCGACATAGCGCTGAAACCCCATCCCTTCTTCAAAGACAAAGGGCAGCATGCCGGTGCGGCTGTCATCCAGCCCGCGCCAGATGCGGCTGCGCCAGGATTTGTGCCCGTTCGGCTTGCCCTCAAAGAAGGGCGACGAGGCAAAAAGCGCGGTCGCCACCGGCTGCAGGGCCAGCGCCACGCGCAGCTTCTTCACCATATCGGCTTCTGACGCATAGTCGAGGTTCACCTGCACCGTGCAGGTGCGGTACATCATCTGCGTGCCATGCGTGCCGACCCGGCCCATGTAATCGGTCATCAGCCGGTAGCGCCCCTTGGGCATGACCGGCATCTGGTCGTGCCGCCATTGCGGGGCCGCCCCGATCCCCATGAATCGGATGCCGAGCGGGCCGGCAATCTCGGCCACTTCCCGCAGGTGCAGGCGGGTTTCGGCATCGGTCTGGTGGATCGTTTCCACCGGCGCGCCGGAGAGCTCGAATTGCCCGCCGGGTTCAAGGCTGATGTTCACGCCATCGCGGTTGAGGCCGATCACGTTCTGGCCCTCGCGCACCGGGGTCCAGCCGAAACGGGCTTCCAGCCCGGCAAACAGCGCGGAAATCGACCGGTCCCCCGCATAGGGCAGTGGCAGGCGCGTATCGGTCAGCCAGCCGAACTTTTCATGCTCTGTCCCGATGCGCCACAGGTCGGGGGGTTTTGACCCCGACTCCAGGTATTCGGCAAGCTGGCTTTCGTGTTCGATCAGCCCGCCGCCGGATTGTGGGATGGACATGGGGCGTGCTCCGATGCTTTGCCGTTCGTTCACGGCTGCTACAGGTGCTGCCTCCGGCACCCCGAGTCAAGGGCAGCCGAACGGATCGGTTCAGTTCCCGGCCAGCCGCACATCACCAGTTCCGCGCCCGCGCCGCCAGATCACGCCATCGCCCGCCTTGCCCTTGGCAGCGGAGACCAGTGCCTGGCTGTCCATGCCGGGCAGGCTGGCAAAGGCATCAAACAACCGATCCGCCCCGGCGGCAGACACCGGGATCAGCAGGGCCTGCCCGTCGCTTTGCTTCAGCCGCCACAGCCGCTGCCCCTGAAGGGTCAGGATGCGCAGCTCCGTCAACTCGGGCAGGGCGACGAAGCCGCCGAAGGTCGGGCCAAGATAGCCGACCTGGCCTTCATCCACATCGACCATGCCGGGCGCGCCCTGGTCCTGCGAAAAGCGCAGCCGCCGCCAGGTCTGCCGCACCCAGACCGCGCAGATGGCCAGGATGAGGGTCCGGACCGGGAACAGCAGATACCCGCCAAGCCACATCAGCCACAGCCCGGCCAGCGTGACGAGACCGGCCGCGATCAGCTCGCGCCCGCGGCGGGCCGCCGCCAAAAGGTCGTCGCGGATCAGGCCCATGACTGCACCGGTTGCGATTGAGTGAACAGCATCGGCCCGACTGGATGAGTGGACCTGTCGGGTTGCGGAAAAGGGGGGGCACCTGCAGCTGCCAGACCAGAAAACCGGAAGGTTTCCCACGTAGGTTTTGGCCGGGGCCATCGCCCCGGCCATGCGGTGCGCGTGCTGCATACCCGCCGGGGGCCAAATCCTCCGGCCAGCGCCCGCCCCGCCCACGGCGGGCGCTTCTCGCACGCCGGGTCGGGCGCCGGCCTGCGTCCTTCCCGGACCTGCCGGTCTGCGGGGCAGCGTCGCGGGCGGGGGGGGGAAACGCGGGTCGCGTTTCCTGTTCCCGTCCGGAGGGGCGAAAACAGTTTCATCACGTCAATGGCCGGGGCCATCGCCCCTGCCGCAGCGCCACGCTGATCCTTGACCAGCCGGGGGCCAAAGCCCCCTGCCAGCGCCCGCCCCGCCCCTGGCGGGCGCTTTGCACCCGCCAGGTCGGGCGCTGGCCTGCGATCTTCCCGGACCTGCCGGTCCATAGGGCACCGTCCCGCTCTGGCGGGGAAACGCGGGTTGCGTTTCCGGGTCCCGCCCGCACTGACGAAAGCACGGTCACCGCTTCAATGGCAAGGGCCATCGCCCCTGCCACAGCGCCGCGCTGCCCCTTGTCCAGCCGGGGGCCAAAGCCCCCGGCCAGCGCCCGCCCCGCCCACGTCGGGCGCTTCTCGCCCGCCGGGTCGGGCGCTGGCCTCTGTTGGTGCGGGTTAAACCTGTCTTCGTGGCAGCGTCCCGCATGGGCAGGGGAAACGCGGGTCGCGTTTCCTAATCCCGCCCGAACAGACGAAGGGACCCTCACCGCCTCAATGGCAGGGGCCATCGCCCCTGCCACAACTCCGCGCTGGGATCAGGACCAGCCGGGGGCCCAAAGCCCCCGGCCAGCGCCCGACCCGCCCCTGGCGGGCGCTTCCCGCCCGCCGGGCCGGGCGCTGGCCTGCATCGTGCCCGGACCTGCCGGTCTGCAGGGCAACGTC
>JADCEF010000109.1 GCA_020250445.1 Rhodobacter sp. | reverse complement strand
GGCGACGTCTTTGTGGTCTTTGACCCGACCGAGCCGCTGGATGCGATGCATGCGGCGCTGTTTGCCCGGCCCCATGTCACTGCGCTGCGCACCCGAAGGATCGGGGCGCAGGTGGAACAAGCGCTGGAGGGGATGCAGCTTCTGACGCCGCTGATCACCGCCGCCTGCGAGGGCAGTCTGGACGCCCCCCTGTTTCACCAGCTTTTGCGCACGCGGCGCAGCTATGGCCCCTATCTCGAAAGGCTCATGGACCAGCTGGAGAAGACCGGCCGCCGGCATCTTGCGACAATTACCGCCCGAAACGCGGCAATGCGTGTACAATCGACCCGCTTTCATCAGCGCCTGTCGGAACTGACCGCCGAAGGCAGGCCACTGCCGCCCGGCGGAAACATCGGCACACCCTGAAAGCGGGCAGCGGCCCCTCCGGAAGGGGATGATGCGTCATATTCCCGGTCTTGGGGCCGGCAACGTCGCACAAAACCGGCACACCCGGAATCTTACCGCCTTCTGAAGAAGAAGAAGACGCGGTTGGACTGCGGTCCAATCGCCACCGCGACATCGAAGTCCCCAATGCGCTTCCACCGGCACCTCGCTGGCCTGCGGGATTACGGGCATCGTGCGGGTCTTGGATTGCAGGGGTGATCGGCCCGTGTCGGGCAATCTATCCGGGTCGCATCAACCCGCATCGGGCAGATCCATCACGACCAACCACCATCCTGCAGATACCTTGGCTGATCGGGGATTGCGGAAGTGTCGCCGCGTGAAGACGCAGGCTTTGGAAGCCGGGTCACAGGCCCAGGCGGGGGTGATGTGCGGGATTGCCTTCTGCACATGCCAGCGGTCCCACGCTTCCTGTGGCCGACACCCCCCTGCCGTGGTCTGCCGCAGCGGCATCGCAACCAATCAGCAGGTGCAGGCCCTTGCATGGATCACCCCGAAGACTGTCCGGACACCGGGGGGCTGGCTTATGCCAATTCCTCGGCCAAGGGTCGCCGGTCGCGTTTGCGCACCAGTTCGTACAGCCCCAGTGTTGTCCATCCCGACAGGCTGCTTTCCGCGCCATCTGCCTTGAAGGCCGCGCGCAACACCTGTTCCAGCAGGGTGCGTTCCCTTTTCGGAACCGGGGCAAAGTCCACCACCACCTGGCCGCCCAGGCCGCGCAGGCGCAGCTGGCGCGGCAGGTCCCGCGCGGCGGCGATATTGGCCTTGAGACCGGCTGCAGGAGAAGTATCGGGGCCAGTGTTCACATCCACCGCGATCAGGGCGCGGGTGGGTTCCACCATCATATGTCCGCCGCCGGGCAGGGGCACGCGCGGAGACAATACGGCAGCCAACAGCCCGTCCACGCCAAGGGCGGCAAAGGTGCCCTCGCCCCGGGCCACCTCATCGGGTGCGGGGTCGGCCCAGTCGCGCCAGGCCGTTTCCTGCGCGCCGGGACCGTCCACCAGCAGTTCCGGGGCACCGGTCAGGTCCGACAGCACCGCCTCGGCAAGACCGCGCATCAGCGCGATATCCCGCGTCACCTCATCGGGGTCCGCCCCGGCGCAGGCCGACCGCAGGATCAGGCCCAGATCGGGGGCGGCCCCGGCCATCGCCCCGGCCGCAAGATCGTCCAGCCCGGCGCGCACCGCCGCGTCGCGGATTTGGCGCGACACATTCAGGCCCGGCGCATCGGGGGTCAGGATCGCATAGCGGCTTTTGAACAGAAGCCGCGCTGTCAGCGGCACGGCCTTGCCCGGCTCTGCCGCGCCGCTGACCTGCACCAGTACCGGGCGGCCGGGTGCCAGACCCGAGACCTGGCGCAGAAAGCCCGTGGCCCCATCGGCAAGCCTCACGAAGACGCCGCCCTGCCCCTTCATCGGGCGTTCGACAATGCCGCGATAGATCGCCCCCGGAACCGGCGCACCCTCGGGCGGATCGATCAGGAAATCCTCCAGCCGCCCGTCCACGATCAGGGCGGCGGCCTGGCGGCCACGCAGGGTATCGAAGGCAATGACGCGGCCTTTCATGCGGCACTCCGATACAGCGGACAGCCCGCTGCCGCCAGAAGGGCGGCCGTCTCGGCCAGCGGCAGGCCGACGATGCCGGTGAAGGACCCGCTGATCCAGGGAATGAACGCCCCTGCCCGGCCCTGAATGGCATAGCCGCCAGCCTTGCCCATCCATTCCCCGCTGTCGAGGTAGCTGTTCAGCTCTGCGTCTGACAGGCGCTTCATCTTCACCGCGCTGACCGACTCGCGCAACCAGACCCGGTCGCCGCGGCGGACGGCGACGGCGGTGATCACCTGATGCCGCCGCCCGCCCAGCGCGGTCAGGAATGCCGCCGCCTCGCCGGCATCCGCCGGCTTGCCCAGGATGCGGCGGCCCAGCGCCACGACCGTATCAGCACAGAGCACGACATCCTCCGGGCCGGCAACCGGCACCGCCGCCGCCTTTTCCCGCGCAAGGCGCGCGCAATAGGGGCGGGGCAACTCGCCCTTTCGCGGGGTTTCGTCGATTTCGGGGGGAATCACGGCGTCGGGCGTCAGGCCAAGCTGGGCCAGCAGATCACGCCGGCGCGGGCTGGCAGAGCCAAGGATCAGCCGCACTTACTTGAAGCGGTAATTGATGCGGCCCTTGGACAGGTCGTAGGGCGTCATTTCGACCTGCACCTTGTCGCCTGCCAGGACGCGGATCCGGTTCTTGCGCATCTTGCCCGCCATTGTCGCGATCAACTCGTGGCCGTTGTCCAGCTCGACCCGGAATGTCGCATTCGGCAGGAGTTCCTTGACGACACCGGGAAATTCGAGCGTGTCTTCCTTGGCCATAGTCTCTCCAACAGCGTTCCGCCCGCGAGGTGGCGCAGGCATCGGCGCGATGTGCGCCGACGGGGCGGTTTTTTCAAGCAGAAAATGCAAGGGCGGCCCCTGTGGCCCCAAAACCGGCCCGCTGCCGGATGCGGGGCCACGCAGGTGATGGCGGTGCGGTTTGTGATGATCCTGGCGCATAGAAGGGAATTCGCCATGACGGGCATCATCATTGGCCCGGTTCGATTGCAGGAAAATCCCCCCGCCTGGCATGCCCGGGCCGGCTCCGGGCCGATGCCCCTGCCGCTTTGGCGGCAGGACCGGCAGCCGACGTTGACAGGGTTCTGACGACGTATCGGCGGCATGGACAAGCTGAACGGACCGCGGGAAACCCTGCTGCCTGCGCGCGCCGTGCGGTCTGGCCGGGGCAATCGCCCCTGCCACAGCGCCATGCTGGGATCAGGATCAGCCGGGGGCCCAAAGCCCCCGGCCAGCGCCCGCCCCGCCCCAGGCGGGTGCTTCCCGCCCGCCGGGCCGGGCGCTGGCGTCTGCCGTTCCCAGACGAGCCGATCTGCGGGGAACCTTGCCGCGCGGGCGGGGGAAACGCGGGTCGCGTTTCCTGATCCCGCCCGGATGGACGACAGCACCATCACCGCCTCTCTGGCAGGGGCCATCGCCCCTGCCACAGCGATACGCTGGCATCAGGACGAGCCGGGGGCCCAAAACCCCCGGCCAGCGCCCGCCCCGCCCCCGGCGGG
>JADCEF010000108.1 GCA_020250445.1 Rhodobacter sp. | reverse complement strand
AGGCTAGCGCCCGACCCGGCGGGCGGGAAGCGCCCGCCAGGGGCGGGGCGGGCGCTGGCCGGGGGCTTTGGGCCCCGGCTGGTCCTGATCCCGGCGCGGCGCTGTGGCAGGGGCGATGGCCCCTGCCAGAGAGACCGGGCATCGCATAATGCACAGGACCGGCCCATCGGCCGGGCAGAGGAAACGCAACGCGTTTCCCCGCCCGCGCGGGACCGTACCCTGTAGACAGGCAGGTCCGGGAAGGACAGAGAGGCCAGCGCCCGACCCGGCGGGTGCGATCCTGACCCCGGCGCGGCGCTGAGCCAAGGGCGATGGCCCCTGCCAAACCGGCCGGGGCCTGTGAAGGACGTTCCTGTCTTCGCCCGGCAGCCCATGCGGCCGGCACGTCTTCAGCACCCGGTCAGGACGTGATCCGGCGCACCATCGTGGTGACAGAGCGAAACCCGTAGACGTGGCGCAGCGGACCGATGCGGTCTTCGGCTGCGACGGAAAAGCCAAGGCGTTGGTACAGGGCTTTTGCCCGCCAGTTCGTGTCGATCACATCCAGGCTCACCTCGGCATAGCCGCGCTGGCGGGCCTCGGCACAGACGGCCTCGACAAGGCGGCTGCCGATGCCGCGCCCGCGTGCTTGGCGTGCCACGCAGACACCGTCCATCAGAAAACGCGCCTCGTCAACGTCGTGCCCCGGAAAGCGCATAAGCACCCCGCGCCACATTGCACCGGCCCGTCCGTAGACGGCCCGCAGATCATCCACGGTTCCGCCGACGAAAGACCCCCCGGCGGTCTTGAACCCGGCCAGACCCACAAGGCGGCCATCCTCGATCGCGACAAGGACGTGGTCGTGCTGCATGACACGCTCCAGATACATCAGCGCTGCCCGATCAGGGCCAAGAACCCGGCCCAGCTTGCCGCCAAAAGCCTGCCAGTACAATTCTGCGGCGGCGCGCCTTTGGTGCCCAGGCAGGCCGTGTTGCAATGACAGGGTCATCGAAGGGCCTGCCGCAGCAGCGCAGCCTGCCCGGCGCCCAGGATCCAGCCTTCATCACCGCGCCCCGGCCACTCGGGGACGGTGTCAAGCACAAGGCCAAGCTTTCCGGCCTGCGACAGCGCGAACAGCGCCTGCGCCAACAGCCGAACCTGCAGGTCGTCCCTGATGCGGCCCGGCAGGGTCTGCGCGCGCACCTCGGCCTCCAGAAGTGACGGGTAAACTTCGGCCAGAACCAGCCTGGCCCCGTCGATCCGGTCAAACGGCCATACCCTTGCCCCGGCGCGCTGCGACAATCGGTGGATGACCGGAAGCCCCGTCAGGCTTTGCCCGCCCGCCGATCCGGCCGTGTAGAGCTTCCACCCCGGCTGTGCGCGCGGCACCGCCGTCTCCTCGACCCGGCGCCGTTCGGCCAGGCCAAGGGCGGAATGGTCGGCCATCCTGCGTTCGGGCAGGCAGGCCAGCGGCAGGCTGCGCGGCCTTCCCCAGAACGGACCGGACCCGCCAAGACTGCGGTTGGCGGCATCCGCCACAAGGAAGCGGTTGTTGCGGTTGTCCGGGCCGTCTTCGATCCTTTCCGACAGCCAGCGCCAGACGGCGCGGGCACCCGGTGTGCCGGTCAGGCGCGCGGCGAACCCCGCCGGATAGCCGAAGGGAAAGTCGAACCCCGCCAGCACGCGCCGCCCGGCTGCTGCTTCGGTGTCCAGCAGGCCAGTCAGCATCCTTTCGGCATCGGCGCGGGTGCGCAGGTAATGCGCCGTGACGCCGCCCGCCTGCGCGATGCCGATCCAGATGGCATTGGCAGAGGGGCGGGCGGGTGACGGCGTGCCGGAAGATGACCAGTCCACCACGACCACCGTATCGAACAGGGTGGCGGGATCGGGCAGAAGACCGGTTTCGCGCAGCACGAAATCGGTGATTCCGGCTGTGTCGTTCAGATCCAGCACCGGCACCGCCTGGTCCGGCAAGGCGGCGTCGGTTGCTATAGCCCTGACCAGGGGGTCGCCCGGCTGGATCAGGGCCTGTCCGGTTGCTTGCCGGAAGACCTCGATCTTCGGGTGGGCATCGCGTTTGTAGCCTTCGACCAGTACCAGATCGACCGGGGCAAGGCGCGCCAGAATGGCGGCCAGCTCCGGCTCGGGTCCGCGATGTTCGGTCAGAATGGCGTGGCGCTGGGCCGAGGCGAGCACCACCTCGCGTGCGCCTGCGGCGCGGTGGCGGAAGGTGTCCTTCCCCGGCTGATCCAGATCGACATCGTGATGCACGTGCTTGACGGTTGAAACCGATAGGCCGCGCCGGGTGATTTCGGCCACCAGCCGTTCCATCAGGCCGGTCTTGCCCGCATTCTTCCAGCCGATGACACCATAGACTTTCACTGTGGCACCCCTGCCAGCAGGGCTTCGGCGGCGGCAAGATCTTCAGGGGTGTTGATGTTCACAAAGGCGCGGTCATCGCTGAACCGGGCAAGTGCGGCCTGGTGCCGCTGCGCGAAGGCCATCACCTTTGCCTCGCCCCGGGCCAGCGCCGCCCGCAGATCGCGGCGCAGCGCAACCGGCCAAAGCGCGAAGGTCGGGTGCACCCTGCCGCCGGCTTCCGCCACCGCCGCGCCGGAAGGGGAATGTTCCGCCGCCAGCAGAAGCTGCGGCACCAGATCGCCGGGAAAGAACGGCGTATCGACCGCCACGCTGACCACCGCTGTCGCCCCCTGCGGTGCGGCCCAGTCAAGTGCCGCCAGCACCCCCGACAGGGGGCCCTGCGGCAGGGCATCCGGCAGCACGGGCAGCCGATAGGGCGCAAGGCGCGCCGGATCGCCATTGGCGCTGATCACAAGCCGGTCGACCTGCGGCCTGATCCGCTCAATGACCCGCGCCAGCAGGGGCTGCGCGCCCAGCAGCAGCGCGGCTTTATCGGTTCCGCCCATCCGGCGGCCGGTGCCACCTGCAAGGATCACCCCGAAAATCCGCATCACGCCCCCGATTGCACCCAGTGTGAATTGCCTAAGCGCTTCGCATGGCCCCGTCCAGCAGCAGCCCTGAAAAACTGCCCTTGGCCCCGGCCCCCTGCGCTGTGGTGCGCGTTGCGCCCTGGCCTGATTCCTGCCGCGCCGCTTTTGACGGTGATCAGTTCCAGCGCCTGGCGGTTCGGCGGAGTGGGAACCGGGGCCGGATTGACCCTGTTCCAGGG
Organism: Rhodobacter sp.; assembly: GCA_020250445.1. Lineage (GTDB taxonomy): Bacteria > Pseudomonadota > Alphaproteobacteria > Rhodobacterales > Rhodobacteraceae > Aliitabrizicola. Next base: position 25,308 of record JADCEF010000108.1, on the reverse strand, counting down.
CAGCGGCAGTGGCGGGGCCGGTCATCGCCGGGGCCTTGCGATTCACCGCGCTGCGGCTGACGGCAGATCGGACCTTTGCCGCGTCAAAGGACCAAGACCACCGGCATCCCGGTGCGCCCGTGGCGCAAAAGGGTCGCGCATTTCGCCGGGTCGGTGGCACCCATCTGTCCGCTTTGGAACGGGGCCCCCCTTGCCGGGGCTGGGCAGGGCCGGGCGATACCGGCGGCATTCACGCCGGATTTCGCGCCCCCCATCCCCGTTCCGGCGATGATCGCATCGAAGGGTAGCGCAGATGGCGGCGGGCCCGGCACAGTGCGACCGGGTGCGGCGGCGGTCATGGTTCGGGCGGGCGTTCAGGTGCAGCGGCCTTTGGGCCGCACCTTGCGGTCACGTGTTATCCGACACCGGTGTTGTCCGGCCTGTCTGGCGGATCAGCGGATCATTGCGGGGCCATGTCGGCCTGCACCAGAAGAACACCATGATTGTTGTCGGCATCGGTATCGGTGATCGTCCTCTCGATCACGCCGGGGCGTTTGCCGAAGGATTTCATCAGTTTCGCCGGATACCAGGTGCCGGGCGTGTCTTCAAAACCGGGGACCCCCCTGAGGATGCTGGAGACGCTGCGCGTGCACTGCGCCTTGGGAACCGCGCCATAGGCCATGGCCAGGCGGATCGCCGCATCGGCCTGCGCGGGCGTCACATAAAGGGTCTGCTCGACAACCCGGAACGTCTCGCGCGCATGATAGTCGATGTAGAACGCCACCGCCCTGTCGTTCATTCCGAAATGCAGATCGTTGCGTTCCGGCAGGTTCGGATGGTGCCAGGTGCCCGCCGGATCGAAGATCACGCGCTGCGATCCGTTGATCAGCAGGCTGGAATGCGCCCCGTCGTTGCTGCGGTTGCTGAGCACCGTGAACAGGGTGATCGAAGGGGGGCCGTCATGAACATAGACCGCGCGCGCTACCTCGGCATCGCTCGCCCATTTCGGCTCGGCACCGCAGGCGGCAAGCGACACAAGCAGCGCAAGACACAGAAAGATACGGTTCACGACGGAACAAGTCAGGCGTTCACAAGGGCCAGAAAGATCAGGAGTCCGATCGACAGACCGATTCCCCAGGACACAAAGCGGATGAAAGCGGCAAAGGTCTTTTCCTGTTCCCTGACCGGCATGCTGCCATGCTTGTGATCGGTGGTGTGGTCGTGCCCGGCCATGCTGCGCTCCGCTTGCGTGGGTATAGGCGCCATGTAGCGGATATTGGCGGACGTGTCACGGGGGTCTGTCGGCGGGGACGGCGACAAGCACGGCGGGCCGCCCTGCGTGGGGTATCCCGCCGTGGGCACAGGAGAAGGATTTTGATTATCCCAGATTATCTTGCAGTGCTTTAAGGGAAAATCAATGGAGGTTGACAGCCGGTGAAGACGGCGGACCGGCCAGAAGACGGAATGACCGGCAGTTTGGGGGGCGTTGATCAAGGCAGCGATCTGGCGGCGAGGCGGTGCGGCCCTTGGGGGCGCAGTTTCATCGCGAACGGTGACTCAGGGTCTTGGCAACACCCGGCTTGTGGCCAATCATCAAAGCTTGACCGCACAGTGGCTCGAGTAGCGCCATGCCCTCAGTTCGGACTGCTTGCCTATGATTGTCTGGTCGGTCACCGGTTCCGAGCGCAGCGACAGAAGAACTCCCCTCTCCCCCGCTCCCTTCGGCATGTCGATTGTAACAAGTCGACCTGAATCATCTTTACCTGTTCCATCCCGGATGATCACACAGACCCTCGGCGCTTTGCATTTTTCATGGCAAGACCGGTTCTGAGGGACATTCGAAGCGGGGTTCGGGCATGCTGATCCATCTTCACAGCCAAACGACGGAGACGCCGAAGGTTCGGGCGGCGATCCAGGCCGGCACGGATCCTGTATGGGCCTTGGCGGAGCGGTTCGGCACGACCGAGCAGACCATCTGCAAATGAAAGCACCGGGACACGGTGCATGACCGCAGCCACACCCCTCACCGGTTGCAGACCACGCTGACCCCGGCGCAAGAGGCAGTGGCGGTGGTCCGGTACAAGACGCTGCTGGTGTCGCTCGCCCCCCGCTGGGAAGAACCGCTTGACGTTTCCGGTGGCCCCCGAAACGCCGCGCGTTTGCCCGCCCGGTCAAAAGCCATGGCCCGATGCCGGGCGTTCGCACAGGCACAAAAAAGGCCCGCGACCGTCGGGGACGGGGCGGGCCAGCGGCGCGCGCAGCGTAGTTTCCTGTTGTCCGGTCGGCCGCCCATCAGACCGGCACTTTTCCGGCACCCTTTTGCGCTCGCTCGCCCGGCCGGGGTGTCAGGGCGACCCCAGCAGGGCCTGCCAGAACATTGCCATCTGATAGATCAGCGGAATCCCGGCAATCATCATGAAGGGAAAGGTGATCCCCAGCGAGGAGGTCAGATAGATCGCCGGGTTGGCCTGCGGAAAGGTGGCCCGCACCGCAGCGGGCGCGTCGATATAGCTTGCCGAGGCCGCAACCGCCCCCATCACGAAAACAGAGCCAAGCGGCAAACCGGTCAGCGTGGCCAGAAACGTGCCGATCGCCCCGTTGATCAGCGGCATTGCCAGCCCGAAGCCCAGCATCCGGGGACCCACGGCGGCAAAGCCGCGCAGATGCCGCGCCGCCGTCATGCCCATTTCCAGCAGGAAAAGCACCAGCACCCCCCGGAACAGATCGACGAAGAACGGCTCGATCTTTGTGAAGTTCTTCTCGCCCACGGCCGCGCCGATGATTAGCCCGCCCCCAAGCAGCACGATGCCGCGTCCGCGCAGGGTTTCCGACAGGATCACCTTCAATCCCCCGGCCGACCCCGCCCCGTCGCTGCGGCTGATGGCAAGCCTGCCATAGAACAGGGCCACGAGAATCCCCAGTTCCAGCAGCGCAACCAACCCGGTGACGAACCCGTCCATCGGCGTGCCCGCCCCTTCGGCATAGGTCCGCGCCACCACAAAGGTCACGGAAGACACCGATCCGTACAGCGCCGCAACCCCTGCCGCATCCACAATCGGCAAACCGACAATCCGGCGCGCCACCACAAAGGCAAGACCGGGCAGCAGCAGCACCAGCGCCAGCGTTAGCAGCAGCGCCGCCCCCAGATTGCCAAGGTCAGACCCGGCCAGTTCGCGCCCGCCCTGAAGCCCGATCGAAAACAGAAGGAAAATTGCAAAGATGCGGATGACCGGCTCGGGAATTTCCAGATCGGATTTGATCAGGGTGGCAATGACACCCAACAGAAAGGCCAGGGTGATCGGCGAGATCAGATTTTCAACAAGCAACGAGGTTTCCATGATGCCCCCTTGGTGACGGTTTGTGATGCCACCTTCTGCAACCTTGACATTGAAAAGAGAAATGCGAATTTCTCATCCGATTAATCCGAAACACAAATGAATTGGTGCGAAGGAACCGCGATGCATGATGTGGACACGGCGTTGCTGCGCACCTTTGTTGCCGTGGCGGAATCGGGCAGCTTTTCGGGAACCGGCGCATTGATCGGGCGGTCGCAATCGGCGGTTTCGGGCCAGATCCGCAAGCTGGAGCAGACATTCGGGCGCAGGTTGCTGGACCGCAACACGCGCAATGTGCGCCTGACCCCGGATGGCGAACGTCTGCTGGTTCATGCCCGCAGACTGATTGCGGCGGCGGATGCCATGCTGGCACGCTTCCGTGCCGACGATCTGAAGGGCGAAGTGCGCTTTGGCAGCCCCGAAGACTTTGCCTCGGCCTATCTGCCCGACATTCTGGGCGTTTTCGCCGCCGCGCATGAGAATGTCCAGCTTCACGTGTCCTGCAAGCTGACGCTGCCGCTGATCGCGGAATTTCTGGCCGGTGACCAGGACCTGATCATCATCAAGCAGGACCCGGCAGAACGCCAGGCCGGGTCACAGGCGCTGTGGCGCGAAACCCTGGTCTGGGTTGGTCCGCCCGCAGGCGAGGGGGCGCTTTCCGCCCTGGCGGCACGGGCGCGCCCGCTGCCTTTGGTGGTGGCCCCGGCCCCTTGCGTCTATCGCAGCCGCGCCACCCTGGCGCTGGACCGGGCACATGTCGCCTGGACGGATGTCTTCACCAGCCCCAGCCATGCCGGGGTTTCGGCGGCGGTCAAGGCGGGGCTGGGGTATGCGGTGATGCCCCGCACCATGGTGCCGCAGGGATTGCAGGTGCTGGGCGCACCGCAGGGCTGGCCCCCGCTGGACCCGGCAGAGATTGCCCTGCTGGCGGCCCCCCGGCCATCCCCTGCGGCTGCGGCCCTGGCAGAATTCATCACTGACCGCGTCGCGCGGCAGCGGGGGGAATGATCATTCGCGCAAATGCCGCGCCCGCGCGCCCCATTCGATTGCGGCGGCATGCAACCGGTCGATGTTCAATTCGTGCCGGATCTCTTCCAGCATCCGCAGTTCAATATCCCTAAGCTTTCCGTCCGCAGCTGCCACGTCGCAGGCCAGGGCATAGGCGGTTTCCAGCAGGCGTTCGGGCAGGGCATCGCGGATCAGGCCGAACAGGGCATCCAGCCCGTCTTCTTCCTCGAACAGATCAAAGACGGTCTGCGCCGTGGTGCGGATGCGGTCCGCGTCATAGCCGGTGAAGATCGGCAGGTGATTGACGATGCGCTGGATCGCCACCAGTTCGGTGGTCCGGATGGTTTCGTCCGAAAAGGACACGGCAATCATCAGCGCGACAAGCGCGTCCTGCGGTGTCAGCGATGACGGGGTATCGGGCACGGGCGCGGATCCTTGGATATCTTCTTGCCGGTGCAGAATATTGACGGGGAACGGCCCCGGCAATAGGACACGGGATGCATCGCGGGCACGGGGCCTGCCGGTGCCACAAGGATGCCACCGATGTCAGCCCTGCGCGATGCCGCGATGAAGTCGAAAGCCTGGCCCTTTGAAGAGGCCCGCCTTCTTCAGGCGCGCTATGCCAGGAAGGACCCGGAAAAAGGCTATGTCCTGTTTGAAACCGGTTATGGCCCCAGCGGTTTGCCCCATATCGGCACCTTCGGCGAGGTGGCCCGAACCACCATGATCCGCCGCGCGTTTGAGGTGATCAGCGACATCCCCACCCGCCTGATCTGCTTTTCCGACGATCTGGACGGCATGCGCAAGATTCCGGACAATGTGCCGCAACAGGACATGCTGGCCCTGCACCGCCAAAAGCCGCTGACCTCTGTGCCCGACCCCTTCGGCGAATATGAAAGCTTCGGCGCGCATAACAACGCCATGTTGCGCCGGTTCCTTGACACTTTCGGATTTGAATATGAATTCATCTCGGCGACCGACTTTTACCGGTCGGGCCGGTTCGATGCCACGCTGCTGCTGGCCGCCCAGCGTTATGACGCGATCATGGACATCATGCTGCCCTCGCTTCGCGAAGAGCGCCAGCAGACCTATTCCTGTTTCCTGCCGATCCATCCCGAAACCGGCCGTGTGCTCTATGTGCCGATCAAGGTCGTCGATGCCGTGGCCGGAACGGTGACCTTCGATGACGAGGAGGGGCGCGAATGGACGCTGCCGGTGACCGGCGGCCATGTCAAACTGCAATGGAAACCCGATTTCGGCGCGCGCTGGGCCGCGCTGGATGTGGATTTCGAAATGTATGGCAAGGACCATTCCACCAACACGCCGATCTATGACGGCATCTGCGAGGTTTTGGGCGGGCGCAAACCCCAGCATTTCAGCTATGAGCTGTTTCTGGATGCGAATGGCCAGAAGATTTCGAAATCCAGGGGCAATGGCCTGACGATCGACGAATGGCTGAGCTACGCCGCGACCGAAAGCCTGTCTTACTTCATGTATCAAAAGCCGAAGACGGCCAAGCGCATGCATTTCGACGTGATCCCGCGCGCGGTGGACGAGTATCATCAGCAGTTGAAGGCCTATCCCGGGCAGGATGTGGACGCGCAGGTCAACAACCCCGTCTGGCATATCCATGCGGGCAATCCCCCGCCGTCGCATATGGTGGTGTCCTTTGCGATGCTGCTGAACCTGGCCAGCGTGGCGGGGGCGGTGGACAAGGCCGGGCTTTGGGGCTTCATCCGGCGCTATGCGCCGGAAGCGTCGCCCGAAACCCATCCCGATCTGGATGCGGCGGCGGGTTTTGCCTTGCGCTACTACCGCGATTTCGTCGCCCCGACGCGCCGCTTCCGCGCGCCCGGCGACAAGGAACGCAGCGCCCTGATCGATCTGCGCCAGCGGCTTGCGGCATGGACGGGCGGCCTTGATGCCGAGGCCCTGCAGACCATGGTCTTCGCCGTGGGAACCGACCACGGTTTTGATCCGCTGCGCGACTGGTTCACGGCGCTGTACGAGGTGCTTCTTGGGGCCAGCCAGGGCCCGCGCTTTGGCGGTTTCGTGGCGCTTTACGGGGTGGATGAAACCGTGGCGCTGATCGACCAGGCACTGTCGGGCGCGCTTGCCGCCTGATCGCGCCACAGCAGCCACCAGCGGCACCACAGCTTTGCCATCGCCCCGGGGTCGCCTGCGAACAGGCGGCTGCCCTCGGGAAAGACCCGGGCTTCGATGTCGCGCTGCGCCGCCCTGGCCCGCCGGGTGAACAGCGCCTCGGCCTTGCCGGACAGCAGATCAGGCGGAAGACGGGCCTGCAGCACGGCGATGTCGTGATGCACGCCCAGGGCTTCGGTCAGGTCCGCGGCGGATCTTGTCAGCGGTTCCATCGCCTCGGGCCAGATCGGCGCCAGAAGACGCGTCTGGTACCAGAAATCCTTGGCGCGCTTGCGCCAGTCGTGGACCATCTCAAAGCTGGGGGACCGCGCGGCATCCTCCATCGCCTGCGCGGCACGGCGGCGCGTGCGCGCCAGGCCCTGCGTCAGAATCCTGTGGTCCTTGCCGGTCAGTGTCCAGCCGCGTGCCCGATCCTGCATGGCGCGCAGGATTTCCGCCGCTTGCGCCTGATGCGACGGCTCTGGGGGGGCGTCCCGGTCCTGCACCAGCAGGCGGTGCAGCGGCACCAGCGCCTTCGGGGTGCCGGGAAACAGCCTGTCAAAGGTCGCAAGGCGCACTTCGGCATCGCGCCGCAGGGCCAGCAACCGGCCCGCGTCGCGCAGGGCGGCGTTTTCGCGCGCATGGCCGGGAAAGCTGCCCTGCAGCAGGCGCAACAGCCCGCGCAGCTTCTTGGCGCGCTTTCGCACATCATGGACGGCCTGCGGCGGCAGGCCGGTGTTGTCCAGCACCCTCAGTGCCGCGTGCAGCTCTTCATCGGCGATGCGGCGCAGCGCCTGCTGAAGGCTTGGGTCGTCGGGGGAAAACCGGTAAGCCATGTGCCGCTCCTTGCGATCAACATGGGCGCTTTTGCCCTTTGCGGCAAGCGGCCCTTGTTGCGGTGCCGTCGCGCGCTAGACCCTTCCGGGTAATCCCCGTTGGAGGCCGCCCATGCGCCAGCTTCTTCTTTCCCTTGTTCTGCTGTGCCTGCCTGTCCTGTCCGCCCAGGCCCAGGAGGCGCGCAACCCGGCCATCGAAACCGTCATCCGGCAGCAGTTTGACGCCTTTCGCGCCGAAGATGTCGGCACGGCCTTTTCCTTTGCCTCGCCCGGCATCAAGGGCATGTTCGGCACGCCGGAAAACTTCGGCAGGATGGTGCGCGACGGTTATCCGATGGTCTGGCGTCCCGCCGGGGTGCAGTTTCTGGACCTGCGCAGGGTGGCGGGCAACCTGTGGCAGCGGGTGATGGTCACCGATCAGGCTGGCCGCACGCATCTGCTGGATTACCAGATGGTTGAAACCGCCCAGGGCTGGCAGATCAACGGGGTGCAGCTTTTGCCGCAGGCCGGGGTCGGCGCCTGACCGGGCGCTGAAACAGGCACCGCGCCGGAACAGTCTGCCTGTCACATCGCCGGTCTGGCCGCTGAAGCGCCCGTTGCCCGGCCAGGCCGCTTCACCTTGTTCTCAGGCCAGTGGCGGGCCATGGCTTGGCGTGTGGCCGCACCGGGGGTGCAGGGCGATGCCCGATGCCGGGGTCTGCGCAAAGCCGGGCAAACCGGTGCTTGCCGGTGGCCGCGCGCCTGCCCGTGCCGAACGGGCGGTGGAGGATTTCCTTGCCACAGCAAACTTGCAATGAGGCATTGGTAAAGGTTCTGGCCACCTGCGCAGCCACCGCCCCCCGGTGCCGACACGCCGCAGCGGGCGGCCGTCCGGGGGCGTGACGGCCACGGTGGCCACGGGCAAGGGCCCCCTCAGCGCGACCGGCTGGCGTCCAGCGTATCTGCGAAGGTCCGCAGTCCGGTGTGCGGTGCCTGGATCAGCACCGCCATGTTTCCGGGTTTGTGCGCGTTCTGCAGCATCTTCATATGCGGCACCGGCAGGTCCGCCCAGGGAAAGACTTCGGACATGCAGGGATCAAGCCGGCGTTCGACCATCAGCTTGTTGGCGGCTGCCGCCTGCTTCAGATGCGCGAAATGCGACCCCTGCAGACGCTTCTGGTGCATCCACATGTAGCGCACGTCGAAGGTGCAGTTGAACCCGGTGGTTCCGGCACAGATCACCACCATGCCGCCCTTCTTGCAGACCAGCGACGATACCGCAAAGGTCGCCTCGCCCGGATGCTCGAAGACCATATCCACATTCACGCCCTTGCCGGTGATGTCCCAGATCGCCTTGCCAAAGCGGCGGGCTTCTTTCAGCCAGTCCGTGTATTCGGGCGTTCCGACCTGCGGCATCTGGCCCCAGCATTTGAAATCCTTGCGGTTGATCACGCCCCTGGCCCCCAGACCCATCACGAAATCCCGCTTGTCCTCTTCGCTGATCACCCCGATGGCATTGGCCCCCGCCGTGTTGATCAGCTGGATCGCATAGGATCCAAGGCCCCCCGAGGCCCCCCAGACCAGCACGTTCTGGCCCGGCTTCAGATCATGCGGCTGATGGCCGAACAACATGCGGTAGGCCGTGGCCAGCGTCAGCGTGTAGCAGGCGGATTCTTCCCAGGTCAGGTGCCGGGGGCGCGGCATCAGCTGCTGCGCCTGAACCCGGGTGAACTGCGCGAATGATCCGTCGTGCGTCTCGTATCCCCAGATGCGCTGGGTGGGCGAAAACATCGGGTCGCCGCCGTTGCATTCTTCGTCGTCGCCGTCATCCTGGTTGCAGTGGATCACCACCTCGTCGCCGACTTTCCAGCGGCTGACCTTGTCACCCACAGCCCAGACGATCCCGGCGGCATCCGACCCCAGCACCGCATAGGGTTGCTTGTGGCCATCGAACACGCTGACGGGCTCGCCAAGGCAGGCCCAGACGCCGTTGTAATTGACGCCCGCCGCCATCACCAGGACCAGCACCTCATGGCTGTCGATCTGCCATGTGTCCACGACCTCTACCTGCATGGCCCTGTCCGGCTGGCCATGACGCTCGCGCCGGATCGTCCAGGCGTACATCTGCCGCGGCACATGGCCCAGGGGCGGCATCTCGCCAATCTCGTAAAGGTCTTTCACCGGCGCGTCATAGGCCGCGATTACCGACTGACTGTCCAAGGCCATCACGGCACCCTTCCCTTTCGCCCAATGCCGCGCCGCAGAATCAGCCCGTGCTTTGCAGGGGTTTAGGGATATCGACGCAACAATGCAACAGATAGAGTCTTGTTTTTGTAATTTTATGTCTGTGGCGTTGCAGCACTTGTGTCTGTTGGCCCCAGAAGCTGAAGGATGGACGCGGCGTAGAACCGCAGCAGGGCAGCCTTTCGGGGAACCGGGCACAGGTCATCGCCGCTGTCCTGGACAATGCCGCGGGCCATCAGAACGCGCAGGCCTTCGGACATAGCCCCGGCAGCCCCGCCCTGGGGCAGTTCCAGCGCCGCCCCCATGCCGGCCAGTGTCGCGCTCAACCGGGCGATCCTGTCTTCCAGAACCGCCTTCGGCAGGGGTCCTTCCGCCAGCGCCGCCGCCACAAGCGGCACCGGCAGGATGGGAATTGATTGCGTGACCCGTGCCATCAGCCGTTCACCCAGCACTTCGGTCAGCGCCCCGGCCGGCAGGAACGGCAGTTCTGCCCGAAGCGCCCGCAAGGACAGGGGCGGACCAAACGCCACAGCGGCCGAACCAAAGCCCGGAAAACGGCCGCGCAGCTTGCGCCAGCCCGTGCGGAACAGGAAACCCAGGATCGACAGCGGCCGCGCCCGGAACCGCCGCACACCGGTCTGCCCCGCTTCGACCAGCAGCCTGTCCTCGATCACCCGGTCATAGGCCAGACCCACGGGCACGAAAACAACATCCCGCACCGGATCTGCCTCATACCCCGACACGATATAGCCCAGCAGCCCCAGCCGCGCCTTGCCGACACGCCCGTCAAGCGACAGCCCGCCTTCGGGAAAGATCGCCTGCGTCGCCCCTTCGGCCGAGGCCATCTGCACATATCGCGCCAGAACGCGCCGATACAGGTTCGACCGCGCATTGCGCCGGATGAAATAGGCCCCCGTCGCGCGGATCAGCCCCGACAGCGGCCAGACGCGCGCCCATTCGCCCACGGCATAGGAAATGGCCGACCGTTCGGCCACCAGCCAGGTGACCAGAACGTAATCCATGTTGCTGCGGTGGTTCATCACGAAAACCACGGTCGCCGTCCGGTCGATCCGTGCAATTTCGTCATCCACACGGCCGAGGCGCACCGAATAGAACAGCTTGCTCAGCCAATGCGCCGCCCGGATCGCAAACCCGAAATAGACCGTCGCGGAAAAGCTGGGCACGATCTCGCCCGCATAGGCCCGCGCCTTCTGAAAGGCCACGCTTTCAGGGATGCCGGTCTCCTTCGCATGCTCGACGACGGCTTCCATGACCTTCGGATCGTAGCTGAGCCTTACGATCATGTCCTGCCGCGCCATCAGCTTGAACGGCTCCAGCGGCCGTTCAAGACGGGAATTCACCTGGGCGATGACCCGTTCCATCCGGCGGCGGAAAAACCAGCGCACCGACGGAAACAGAAAGTGCGACAGAAACGCGATCAGCGCAAAGCCGAGAATCAGCAGAAGCAACCAGAGGGGAACCGCAACGGTCTGAGTCATTGGCGCAGACTTGCATGGCACCGGCTGGCCTGCCAAGCCCCCCGGAACCTGCAGCCCGTGTGTCATCCGCAGCCGTCGCCGCCACTCTCGCCGATCCCGCAGGGATTGACCGTGGCGCGCTGCACCCGTGATCCGTCCTTCCAGACCGTGCAAGGTTCAAAGGTGCAACGGTGGCATCCGCTGGCACAGCTTTGGGTCATCGCGCGGCCCGACGGCCGGGCAGAGGCACCCGACATGCCGCCCCGGTCGGATTATCGCGACTGCGGCCTGCAAGGCCGGATCGGCGGCCCCCCCCGGCGCCGCCTGCGGGCGCGCAGCGCGGTCGGGGATGTCAATGCAGGCGGCAGCACCAACAGGCGCGGAACGGTAACTGATGGGGGGAAGCCCTGTCGCTCTTGCCGCGTCGCAGCGAATTGACGGGATACAATCTGTCGTCTATGCACGGTAGCGTGCAATTTTATTACCAGACAGACCCCGGAGCCCGCCATGACCCCAGCCAAGAAGGACCAACCCTGGCTTTTCCGGACCTATGCCGGGCATTCCACGGCCAGGGCCTCGAACGCGCTGTACCGCACCAATCTTGCCAAGGGTCAGACGGGCCTTTCGGTGGCCTTCGATCTGCCGACCCAGACCGGCTATGACAGCGACCATGAACTCAGCCGGGGCGAGGTGGGCAAGGTCGGCGTGCCGGTGGCCCATCTGGGTGACATGCGGACGTTGTTTGCGGATATCCCGCTGGAGCAGATGAACACCTCGATGACGATCAACGCCACCGCGCCCTGGCTGCTGGCGCTTTACATCGCCGTGGCCGAGGAACAGGGGGCCGATGTGGCCGCCCTGAACGGCACGGTGCAGAATGACATCATCAAGGAATACCTCTCACGCGGGACCTATATCTGCCCGCCCGGGGCCTCGCTGCGGATGATCACCGATGTTGCCGCCTATACGCAGCGGCATCTGCCCAGATGGAACCCGATGAACGTCTGTTCTTATCACCTGCAGGAAGCGGGGGCGACGCCGGAACAGGAACTGGCCTTTGCGCTGGCCACCGCCTGCGCCGTGCTGGACGATCTGAAAGGGAAAGTCCCGTCAAAGGATTTTCCCAACATGGTGGGGCGCATCAGCTTTTTCGTGAATGCGGGCATCCGCTTTGTCACCGAGATGTGCAAGATGCGCGCGTTCGTCGATCTGTGGGATGAGCTGTGCCAGACCCGCTATGGCGTGACCGAGGCTACGTATCGCCGCTTCCGTTATGGCGTGCAGGTCAATTCGCTGGGCCTGACCGAACAGCAGCCGGAAAACAACGTCTACCGCATTCTGATCGAAATGCTGGCCGTGACCCTGTCGAAGAACGCCCGCGCCCGCGCCGTGCAGCTGCCCGCCTGGAACGAGGCGCTGGGCCTGCCGCGCCCCTGGGACCAGCAATGGTCGCTGCGCATGCAGCAGATCCTGGCCTATGAGACCGACCTTCTGGAATTCGACGACCTCTTCGATGGCAACCCGGCCGTGGACCGCAAGGTTGAAGAGCTGAAGACGGGTGCCCGGGCCGAGCTGGCGCAGATCGACGCGATGGGCGGGGCCGTGGCCGCCATCGACTACATGAAGGGTCGCCTGGTTGAAGCGAACGCGGAACGGATCGCGCGGATCGAGTCGCGCGAAACCGTGGTGGTCGGCGTCAACCGCTGGACCGAAGCCGCGCCGTCACCGCTGACGGCGGGCGATGGAGCCATCCTGCAGGCCGACCCCGGGGCCGAGGCCGATCAGATCGCCCGCCTGACCGCCTGGCGCGCCGCCCGCGATGCGGCGGGCGTGGCCCGCGCACTGGACGCGCTGCGGCAGGCCGCCGCCACCGGGGCCAATATCATGCCCGCCTCGATCGCCGCCGCCAGGGCGGGGGTGACGACCGGGGAATGGGGTGCCGTGGTGCGGCAGGCCTTTGGCGAATACCGCGCCCCTACCGGCGTGTCGCGCAGCCCGTCGAACCGGACCGAAGGGCTGGAACCGATCCGCGCGGCGGTCGATCTGGTGTCGGCCAAACTGGGACGCCGCCTGAAGTTCTTGGTCGGCAAGCCGGGGCTGGACGGCCATTCCAACGGTGCCGAACAGATCGCCGCCCGCGCCCGTGACTGCGGCATGGACATCCGCTACGAAGGCATCCGCCTGACCCCGTCCGAAATCGTTGCCGCCGCAGCCGATGAAGAGGCGCATGTCGTGGGCCTGTCGATCCTGTCGGGCAGCCACATGCCGCTGATCGTTGAGGTGCTGGACCGCATGCGCGCGGCGGGCCTGGGCGATGTGCCGCTGGTGGTGGGCGGCATCATCCCCGAAGACGACGCGGCCCGCCTGCACGCCTTGGGGGTCGCGGCCGTCTATACGCCGAAGGATTTCGAGTTGAACCGGATCATGATGGATATCGTGACCCTTGTGGACGCAGCCCCCGTGGCGGCACAGTAGCCTTTCATGCCTCGCCCTTGCCTGTTTCGCGCGCTTCCTTCTTCAAGGCGCGCGACGGCGGGCACACGGCCTGCATGAATGCGGCAATCGTGCCCGACAGGGTATCGGTCTGCATTCCGTAGAACACATTCATCCCTTCGCGCCGTTTCCACACCAGCCCGGCACCCTCCAGGATCGCCAGATGTTTTGACACGGCGGGCTGCGACATCTCGAACCGCGCCGCAATTTCGCCGGCGCTCAGCGGTGCTTCCGAAATATAGGCCAGTATCCTGCGCCGCGTAACGGAGGCCAGCGCCTCAAAGACCTTGTCGGCACTTGACATCTGTTTCCTTTTTAACTTTATAGTTATTTAGCTATATCATTGTAACCCTGACCCCGATGGAGCGCAAGATGAGCCTGATTTCTACCGACCGCGTGAAACCTGAACCGGAAACCTCGCTCGACGGCCAGATTCGCTGGGATGCCCGGAAATCCTTGTGGTGGTTCCTCCACGCATCCGGCACCGTCGTGGCACTGACGGTTTTTCCATCCTGGGACGCCGCCGCAGTGATGATCGGCCTTACCGCTGTGACCATCTGTCTGGGCCATTCCGTCGGCATGCACCGGTTGCTGATCCACCGCACCTTCGAAGCCCCGCTCTGGCTCGAACGCCTGCTCGTCTGGCTTGGAACCCTTGTCGGGATGGCGGGGCCGATCAGCGTCTTTGATATCCACGAAATCCGCGACTGGCATCAACATCAAACGGTTTGCCCGCCTCATCCCGCCCATTCCGCAGGCTTCTGGCGGGACGGTTGGTGGCAGCTCCATTGCAAATTCGTGCTCGGTCACCCGCCACGCCTGATCGTGGAGGACCGCGTGATCCAAGACCCCTTCTACCGATTTGTCGAACGCACCTGGCGCTTGCAGCAACTGCCGGTCGCAGTGCTCCTTTGGGCGCTTGGTGGCTGGGCCTGGGTCTTATGGGGCATCTCGGCCCGCATCACCCTGTCGCTGACAGGTCACTGGGCTGTGGTCCACTATTCTCACCACTCTGGCCACCAAGGCTGGCGCATCGACGGGCTGCCAGTGCAGGGTTACAACTTGCCACACCTTGGCCTTGTCACCTTCGGCGAAAGCTGGCACGGCAACCACCACGCCTTCCCACATTCCGCATGCCACGGAATTGAACCGGGCCAGACTGACCCAGGCTTCTGGGTTATCCGCGCTTTGGCGGCCGTGGGGCTGGCAAGGAATGTCGTGCTGCCGGGCCATCGTCCCCCGCGCAAAGGCTTGGTCCGCCTGAACAGTGCAGGACCGGCCAGCGTTTCGCCAGGCCCGATGCCGCTGGCGCGTGGGGCGGCGGCGGACTGACGGGCGGGGAAGATACCCTGCGTTTCAGGGTCCCGTCCGGACGGGGGACGTGACTGTCCATTCCGGGGCGGCCGGTTCGTCTGGTACCGGCCATCGCCCCCGCAAGACCAGCACTCTGATCTTTGCCTCTCCTGTTGCGCGCCGAAACAGTGTTTTTCGCACCGTCCGTCCCGGCACCCGATGAACGATCACATCCCATGCGCCTGCCCAAGGCCCGAACCGGGCACAATGGCAAAGACGGCGCTTTGCCTGCGCTTCCCATACCGTACGTCGCCCGCTATTTCATGGCGCAAGACCCGAGTCGGGCACCCCAGCGAAAGCCGCCACCATGACCGTCCACATCGGCGCAAAGCCCGGCGATATCGCCGAAACCGTGCTTTTGCCCGGCGACCCCTACCGGGCGCGCTGGGCGGCAGAGACATTTCTTGAAAACCCGCGCCTGGTGAACGAGGTGCGCGGGATGCTGGGCTATACCGGCACCTGGCAGGGGCATCCAGTCACGATCCATGGCACCGGCATGGGCATGCCGTCGCTGTCGATCTATGTGAACGAGCTGATCCGGGACTATGGCGCGAAAACCCTGATCCGCATCGGCTCTGCCGGGGGCATGCAGCCGCAGGTCAGGCTGCGCGATGTGGTGCTGGCCCTGTCCGCCACCACCCTGTCCACCCCGTCGCGCGGCATCTTCCGCGAGGTGAACTTCGCCCCCACCGCCGATTTCGGCCTGCTGCACGCGGCCTGGCACGCGGCGCAGGCCAAGGGTGTTCCCACCCATGCGGGCGGCATCTATTCGTCGGATGTCTTCTATGACGAACGCCCCGACCTGACCGAACAGTTGCAGCGCCACGGTATTCTTTGTGTCGAAATGGAAGCGGCCGAGCTTTATGCGCTTGCGGCCCGCTACGGCCGGCGCGCGCTGGCGGTTCTGACCATTTCCGACCACCTGCTGACGCAGGAGGCGCTGCCTTCGGTCGACCGCGAGCGCAGCTTTGGCGACATGGTGCAGATCGCCCTGGGGGCCGCCTTCGCATGAAGCGCCGACAGCTGGGCGCAGGCGGCCCGCAGGTGTCTGCCATCGGGCTGGGCTGCATGAGCTTTGGCGGCATCTTCGGCCCGACGGATGAGGCCGCCAGCCAGCGCTGCCTGGATGCCGCGCTTGATCATGGCATCGATTTCCTTGACATCGCCAATATCTACGGCATGGGCGTGTCGGAAAGCGTGGTGGGCCGGTTCCTCAAGCGCCGCCGCGCCGATGTGACAATCGCCACCAAGGCCGGCATTGTCAGCGGCCCGAACCGGCGGTTCGACAATTCGGAACCCTATCTTCGCGCCGAACTGGAAGGGTCGCTGAAACGGCTGGGTGTGGACCATGTGGACCTGTTCTACATCCACCGCCGCGAACAGGCGCGCCCGATCGAAGAGGTGGCCGAAACGCTGGGCCGCCTGATCGACGAAGGCAAGATCGGCGGCTATGGCCTGTCCGAGGTTTCGCCCGGCACGCTGCGCCGCGCCCATGCGGTGCGGCCCTGCCGCGCCGTGCAGAACGAATATTCGCTGTGGTCCCGCCAGCCGGAACTGGGATTGATCCAGACCTGCGCCGCGCTGGGTGTGGCCTTCGTGCCCTTCTCTCCGCTGGCGCGTGGCGTTTTCGGCGACCCGCCGGTTGATCCGCGCGCCCTGCCGCCGGGGGATTTCCGCCTGCAGATTCCGCGCTTTCACGAACCGGACTGGTCGCTCAACACCGCGCAGATCGCCCGCTTCCGCGCCTTTGCGCAGGATCGCGGCTGGAATGTTCCTGCCGCTGCCCTGGCCTGGGTGCTGGACCGGGGTCCGCACCTGATCCCCATTCCCGGCACGCGCAGGGCGGAAAACCTGATGGCCTGGATCACCGCCGACCGGATCGCCTTCACGGACGAAGACCGGGCCGTGATCGACCGCCTTCTGCCGGTGGGCTTCGCCTTTGGCGACCGCTACGGGCCCGATCAGGCCGCGACGGTAGAACGCTACTGCTGACGGCGCAGGCCGCGCGCCTTAGACCCCGTGCGTGCGGTCATATCCGTTGCGCGCAGGGCGGACCCAGCCCTGTGGCGGGGACAGGGGCGCAAACACCTCGACCAGCAGCGGATGGCAGGCCGCCACATCCGATGAATGTTCGGCCGAACAATCGCCCCCCGGACAGGCCGAAAGCGCGCCCAGCAGATCGGCCTCGGCAAAGAATTCGATATAGTCGCCCGGGCGCACCGGACTGGCTTTCATGAAGTATTGTCCGGTATCGCGGGTGAACCCGGTGCACATGAAGACATTGAGCACATCATGCACATGGCTTTCCGCCTGATGTAGCGGCAGGCCGGTTGCCGCCGCCAGCGCGCGCGTCAGGTTGGAATGGCAGCAGTGGTGATACTGCCCGCCATGGGAAAGCAGATTGTGCGTATAGGGATCACAGCGCGTGCCGATCACGTCATGCACCGCCCCGCCGAAACTGTCGAACCCGTACCAGTCCAGCGTGTCATCGGTGATGGTCGCCAGCGGGCGCAGATGCGGAAAGGATGACCACATGCGGTCACCCGTTGACAGATGCGTGCCATGCAGCGCGCGCGTCTTGCCGGAATAGAACCGTTCGGACAGGTCGGCGGCATTCCACAGGTTCAGATCGCCCACCTGCGGCCCCTCCACGCTGACGATGAGAAAGAAATGCCCCGCCGGGACGCGGAACGCGGCGGCATCGCGCGGCGGGACCAGGGTTTCGCCGGTCTTCACCCATCCCGCCCGGGCTGCCTGCAGGGCGGTCAGGTCCGGCCGCGGCAGGGTTTCCACCGGGTAACAGATGACCGGACGCACCGCCTTGCGCGCGGCGGCACCGGCAGGGGCCGGATGGACGGGGTGTTCGGACTTCAACCTGCGGCCTCCTGACCATGCGAGATGCGGTATGCGGACGGTGTCGCCCGGGATGCCGACTGTCAAGCAGGGTGCATCGGCGCGGAACAGGGTCGCGCAGCCGTTGACGGGACCATCATCGGCTGTCATAATGTAAATACGTTTACTAAATGGAAGGCAGATCAGATGACCATCGTGCACAGAATCACGATCAACGTCCCAAGGGAGCGCGTTTTTGCTCTTTATGCTGATGTCGGTTCCTGGCCGATGTGGGACAGCGAAACAATTGAAGTCGGGCTTTCAGCCCTGCGCAGCGGTGCGACCGGCTGGCTAAAGCCAAGGCAAGGCCCCACGGCGAAAATCCGGGTAATCGATGTGGTGCCGGACCGGTCATTCACCGTTGAAGCGCGGCTTCCGCTGTGCCGCATGCAGTTTGGCCATGAACTGGACGGAACCGAAAGCCAAACGATCGCATCGCACTGGGTAAGATTTGACGGTCCGCTGGCATTCCTGTTCCGGCGTCTGATCGGATCGGGCATCGACCGCACACTTCCCAACACCCTGGCGGGGCTGAAACGCGCCGCCGAAACCGCCGGGCTGCAGCAGTGACATCCGGGCAGATCAACTGGCAATCCGCCTCGGCCTTTGACGGGCCGGGGGAAAGCCCGGGATTCTCCCTTTGGCGCGATTTCATGCGCTGGCAGCGCGGCCTCAACGCGAAGCTGCGCCCGCACGGCCTGACGCAGCCACAATTTGCGATTCTTGCAGTTTGCGGCTGGCTCGGTCGCGACGGACACCATACCACCCAGCAGGATGTTGCCACATTTCTTGGGTTGGACCGAATGCTGGTTTCACAGATCGCTTCGCGCCTCGAACGACAGGGTCTGATCAACCGTCAGGTTTCGTCCGGCGATCAGCGGGCCAAATGCATCACCCTGACCCGGCAAGGAACAACTGTACTTGAACGGGCGCTTCCGGTTGTCGAATCCTTCGACGCCGCATTCTTCCGGGACAGGACATGAGGGACCGAACCGACAGGCGGTCTGCCGGTTCCCTTCCGCGTGCCGTGCAAGCCTGTCCAGGATCGCCTGCCAGCCATAACGCTGCCGCCCTTCCCTGCTGTCGGCCTCGGGCTCAAGGGTGACGCGCAGGGACACGCCAGCTTCGCCGTCAGTGCCCCCCGGGCAGGCGCGGTTGCCAAGGGCGCATGGGATCAACGGATGCAGAGCGATTGCGGTACAGCTTCCGGCAGGATCATGGCCGAAGCTGCCGTCTTTGGGTTCCACCCGTGCCCGGACCTGTCGGCGCGGCGGCAGATCGACCGCAGCCCGCGTCCCGTGCCGGTCATGGGACGCAGCGTTCCCCTTATGAAAGCGGCAGGCGCGGTATGGGCCCACCGCACCCTGGCCATTGGTGTGGACCACGGCGTCAGCGGTGATCGTCAGGGCAGACTTCTGTGCACCATGGGCAGTCTGCCCTTGTTGGCAGCCCTGGCAGATGCGCTGGCTGCGACATGCCGGGGTGCTGAGCCGGTGCCGGACAAGACAGGCGCAGATGCGGCACCTTTCCGGCAGGTCCCGCGGGTGCTTCCCCTGCCCTGACGATGGACGGAAAAGTGCCAGCCTCATGGGCTGCCCAACCGCAGACCAGGGACATTCCCCGTGCGGTCTGGCCGGGGCCATCGCCCCGGCAACGCGCCACGCCTGCCACCCGTCCGCCGCTGGGGTCAATGCCCCCGGCGGACGCGGGCCTTCGGTGCGCTTGTGCGAACGGTCCTGTGCGTATTGTGGCCTCTGGCCGGGCGGGGAAACGCGATGCGTTGCATGATCCGCCCGATCCGGCGCACCTGTTCTGCGGGATCACAGGGACCGTACCGTCCGGCATGCATCCGGACTGCGTCTTTGGGCCCCCTATACCAGCCGTTCCACCATCAGTTGCTTGATCTCGGCAATCGCCTTGGCCGGGTTCAGTCCCTTGGGGCAGGTCTTGGCGCAGTTCATGATGGTATGGCAGCGGTACAGCTTGAACGGGTCTTCGAGGTTGTCCAGACGCTCGCCCGTTGCCTCATCCCGGCTGTCGATGATCCAGCGATAGGCGTGCAGCAAGGCGGCCGGTCCCAGATAGCGGTCGCCATTCCACCAGTAGGACGGGCAAGAGGTGGAACAGCAGGCGCACATCACACATTCATACAACCCATCCAGCCGGGACCGATCCTCGATCGATTGCCTCCATTCCGCGGCGGGCTGGTTCGTCTTTGTTTCCAGCCAGGGCATGATGCTGGCGTGCTGCGCGTAGAAATGCGTCAGGTCCGGGATCAGGTCCTTGATCACCGGCATATGGGGCAGCGGATAGATGCGCACATCCCCCTTCACCTCATCCAGGCCATAGATACAGGCCAGCGTGTTGATCCCGTCGATGTTCATGGCACAGGACCCGCAGATGCCTTCGCGGCATGACCGGCGGAAGGTCAGCGTCGGGTCAATCTCGGTCTTGATCTTGATCAGCGCGTCCAGAACCATCGGGCCGCAGCTATCCAGATCGACGAAATAGGTGTCGACGCGCGGATTCTGCCCGTCATCCGGGTTCCAGCGATAGACCTGGAACTTGCGCACATTGGTGCCCTGGGGCATGGGCCAGGTCTTGCCGGTACGGATGCGCGAGTTTTTCGGAAGCGTGAACTGAACCATCTATCCCCTCCAATCGGGACGTGCGTAAAGCGGCTGCCGGGGCATTTGCCCGGACTTGCGGTAGACGCAGGACTTGTAGACTTCGGCAGGGTCGCGTCCCTGGACGAAATCGGATGTGACTGTCAGCTCCAGCTCGCCCGTCAGCCCGTCCGAACCCATCCCGACATTCGTCCCCGTCAGCGGATTGCGGGCCTGGAGCGCGGGCGTGAAGCATTGATCTTCTGCCTGGTCCACCGGAACCGGCCCGCAGGCGGCGACGGCCCCGCACAGCAAAACCCCGGTCAGGCACAGGCGCAGTCGGACGCGGGCCATGCTACAGCACCAGCGGCGGCAGACCCTGGCCCGTAAGGCAGGCGCGGGTCGCGGGACGTTCGGCGATGGTCCGGATGGTCTGGATGGTCAGCGTGCCGGCACTGTTGCCGACATTGCGGGCAAGCACGTTCAACTCGGCATTCGTCGCGTTGTTCAGGATGCATTCCGTGGCAAGGGTGTCTGCGGGCGGCGACACCGCATCGCGCACGACGGGAAGCACCACCGTTCTCGCCGTGCTGCGTGTCAGGTCCGTTGCCAGTTCTTCCGGCGAACAGGCCGCGATTGCCACAGCCATGACCATCACCCCCGCCAGTGCCTTCATGGCATCGTCCCCGTTGCAGATGGCAACCCCGATTTGTGCGGTGCCATCAGTAGACCCTTGCCTTGGGCGCGATCTTCTTCAGGTCGATTCCGCCGTCTTCGGGCCTGGTCAGCGGGTCAAGGTGAACCGGTCTTTGCCCCAGGGAGACCTTGTTTCCATCGACCCAGGCCAGGCTGTGCACCCGCCAGTTTTCGTCATCGCGCGCGGGGTAATCTTCCTGCGCATGGGCCCCGCGGGATTCCTTGCGCGCCTCGGCGGCGACGATGGTGGCCAGGGCATTCGGCATCAGATTCGCCAGCTCCAGCGTTTCCATCAGGTCCGAATTCCAGATCAGGCTGCGATCCGTGACCCTGATGTCATCCATCCTGGCCGCAACCGCCGTCATCTTCGCCACACCTTCGGCCAGCGTCCTGTCGGTGCGGAACACGGCCGCATCGGCCTGCATGGTGCGCTGCATCTCCAGCCGCAGCTGCGCCGTGGGCGTTGCGCCGTTCGCATGACGCAGCCGGTCGAACCTGTCCAGCGCCTTATCCACGCTGGCCTTGTTCAGCACCGGATTGGGCGTGGCCGGATCAACGATCCTGCCCGCCCGGATCGCCGCCGCGCGGCCGAACACCACAAGGTCGATCAGGCTGTTCGACCCCAGCCGGTTCGCGCCATGAACCGAGGCGCAGCCAGCTTCACCCACCGCCATCAGGCCGGGCGAGATTGCGTCGGGATTGCCGGGCCGGGGGTTCAGCACCTCGCCCCAGTAACTCGTGGGAATGCCGCCCATGTTGTAATGCACGGTCGGCAGGACCGGGATCGGCTCCTTCTGCAGATCAACCCCGGCAAAGATACGTGCGGATTCGCTGATGCCCGGCAGGCGCAGGTCCAGCGTTTCCTTCGGCAGGTGATTCAGGTTCAGGTGAATGTGGTCCTTGTTCGGCCCCACGCCGCGCCCTTCGCGGATCTCGATGGTCATGCAGCGGCTGACCACGTCGCGGCTGGCCAGGTCCTTGTAGGTGGGGGCATAGCGTTCCATGAACCGCTCGCCTTCGGAATTGGTCAGATAGCCGCCTTCGCCCCGCGCCCCTTCGGTGATCAGACAGCCCGAACCATAGATGCCGGTCGGGTGGAACTGCACGAATTCCATGTCCTGCAGCGGCAGGCCCGCGCGGGCCGCCATGCCGCCGCCATCCCCGGTACAGGTATGGGCCGATGTGGCGCTGAAATAGGCCCGGCCATAGCCGCCCGTCGCCAGCACCGTCATCTTGGCGCTGAAGACATGGATCGTGCCATCGTCCAGCTTCCAGGCGACGACACCCTGGCAATGCCCCTCATCGGACATGATCAGGTCAATGGCGAAATACTCGATGAAGAATTCCGCGTTGTGCTTCAGGCTTTGCCCGTACAGCGTGTGAAGGATGGCGTGGCCGGTGCGGTCGGCGGCGGCACAGGTGCGCTGCACCGGCGGGCCTTCGCCGTATTCGGTCGTATGGCCGCCGAAAGGCCGCTGATAGATCTTGCCGTTTTCGGTGCGGCTGAAGGGCACGCCGTAATGCTCCAGCTCGTAGACCGCCTTGGGGGCCTCGCGCGCCAGATACTCCATCGCGTCGGTGTCGCCCAGCCAGTCAGACCCCTTGACGGTGTCGTACATGTGCCATTGCCAGCTGTCGGGGCCCATGTTGCCCAGGCTGGCCGCGATGCCGCCCTGGGCCGCCACGGTATGCGACCGGGTCGGGAAAACCTTGGTCACGCAGGCGGTGCGCAGGCCCTGTTCGGCCATGCCCAGCGTCGCGCGCAAGCCTGCCCCCCCGGCACCCACCACCACCACATCGTAACTGTGCGTCTCGTAAGCGTAAGCCATTGATCTGTTCCGTGGGGTCAAAGTGCCAGCCGGACAAGGGCGAACAGCCCCGTCGCGATGCAGGCGTAACTGAGGCAGGTGGCACCGATGATCAGCGCCTTGCGCGTGGTGCCCCGGGCATAATCCTCGATCATCACCCGGGCGCCGTTCTTGAAGTGGACAAGGCCGACGACCAGCGTCAATCCGGTGATGATCGCCGGAAAGGGCCGGGCAAAGTAGGCCAGCACCTCGGGGTAAGGTGCGCCCAGGATGCGGCCGAAAGTGATGACAAACAGCGGGATCAGCACGGCCAGCGCCACGCTGGACACCTGCATCTGCCAGAAATGCTCGGTCCCGGTCTTGGAAGACCCCAGCCCGTCGGCGCGCTTGCGGTCGGTCAGATAGGCCATGGGTGCCTCCGTCACAACAGGATGATGGTCAGAAGCGTCAGCAGAACCGAACCGGCGATGATCGCCCGGCCCAGCTTTTCCGCCGTCGGAACATCCAGGCCGCGACCCGTGTCAAACCACAGA
Source organism: Rhodobacter sp. (assembly GCA_020250445.1). Lineage (GTDB taxonomy): Bacteria > Pseudomonadota > Alphaproteobacteria > Rhodobacterales > Rhodobacteraceae > Aliitabrizicola. The sequence continues at coordinate 1,926 of JADCEF010000108.1, read as the reverse complement.
TGCCGCAGCCCGGCCAGCATGTGATACCAAAGCGCCCAGACCGACCCCAGCATCACCAGTGTCCCGAACCAGGACCGCAGCACGCCATCGGCGAGGGCGAAGTGGCCCGGCCCGCTTGCGGCCGCAACCAGCCACCAGACGATCAGCAGAACGGCCAGGATCAGGGCGTTTCCGGTGATGCGCGTCAGGATCGAGGTGATCGAGGTCAGCTGCGGACGATAGATCTGCAGATGCGGCGAAAGCGGGCGGTTGCCCCGGTTGACATCGGCCATTGCGGGTTCCTTCTTTGCCAGACACCCCAAGGATACCGCGGCGCAGGCGTTGAACAGATGCATAGCGGTTTTTTCCGCCAAGTCACGCGCGACAAACCGCGCATTTGCTGCAGGGCAGCGAAAGCGCGCAAAAAATGAAGTTTGTGATCACATATTTTTGGCCCGTGATCACGCGTGCCCGGGCATTGCGGCAAGCACGTCTGCCCTTCTTCGGCGTATCGCCGGGAAACCGCCTGCCCGGACCCGCCGCGCAATCAAAGGGGGACGTTCGCCGTTCTTCCTTCACAGGCCGATCACATGCCCCCCGATGAAGCAGCCCTCCCATCGGGCCGCAGCACCGGGCGCATACGCCAGCCGACCCCGGGGCGTGCCGGGCCGGTCAAGCGCGTGACGCACCACCCCCTCGCCGCCCGACAGCGCGGGGGGCAGGAACGATGGTTTCGCCCTGCCAGTACTTCAGGGGCAGACCGCCCGGACTGGACCTTGTCAATGGTCCGACAGCCTGGTGTCGGGCGTATAGGTGCCTTGGACTTCCTTGACCACCGACTGGCCGCAGCGCATCACACCGTTGGCACCGTCAAAGGCATAGGTCGGCCCGCCATGCAACTCCCACCCCTTGTTCAGGGCGGCAGTCACCTTGTGGCAGAAGGCAGAGGTGTCATCATCCGACAGAAAGCGGTACAGCTTCATCCATAGGTTCCCAGGAACGGGTTGTAGCCAAGCCAGGAATGGATGCCGGCAATCAGGCCATAGACCACCAGCGTACCCACCAGGTTCATCGCATCGCCCCTGATCCCGCGCCCGGCGACGGGCGGTTCCCAGGGTTCGGCCCGATTGATCGCCGCCATCGCAACCAGCGCCCATGCGCCGATACCGCCGAACAGGATAACCGACGCCAGATCGCCGTTCACCAGCAGGTGTGATCCGGCCCAGATCACCGTCCCCCACAGCATCGGGTGACGCATCCGGGTGTAAAGGGTGCCCTTGGTGCCGCCGACCCCGAACAGAAAGACCGCAACCAGCATGGCCAGGTTGTTCAGATGCCCCATGCCGGCCAAGGGCGCGTAGAGCGCGATGACATCAGCACGGCGGTATCCGACGATCATCAGGATCACCGAAACGCCAAGCGCCAGCGCAACCAGGCCCTTGCCCCTGTCCCCCATGCCGGCGCGGGTACCAGGGGCAAGCCGTTTGAACAGATGCGCGGCCCACCACAGCAGGACGCCGGCGATCAGTACAAGCATGCGTGTCTTCCCTTCCTGCGCCGCAGCCGCGGCAATCATGCCGATTCTGGAAATCAGCGCCGTTGCGCTGACGATAAGCAGCTTTTCTGCGAACTTTCCATCCACCATGACACCGCCCGGCAGGGCATCACGGGCCAGAGCGGTCTTCCCGATCAAGAAACGCAGCGCGTTTCCCCGCCCGCGTGGGACGGTGCCCTGTGGACCGGCAGGTCCGGGAACGGCACAGCGCCCGCCAGGGGCGGGGCGGGCGCTGGCTGGGGGCTTTGGGCCCTCGGCCCGTCCTGATGCCAGCCTTGCGCTGTGGCAGGGGCGATGGCCCCTGCCAGAGAGGCGGTGAGAGTGCTGTCCCCTGTCCGGGCGGGAACAGGAAACGCGACCCGCGTTTCCCCCGCCTGCGCGCAATGGTGCCT
>JADCEF010000107.1 GCA_020250445.1 Rhodobacter sp. | reverse complement strand
GGCCCAAAGCCCCCGGCCAGCGCCCGCCCCGCCCTCGGCGGGCGCTTCGCCCCCGCCGGGTCGGCCGCTGGCCTCTGCCACTCCCGGACCTGCCGGTCTACAGGGCACTGTCCCGCGCGGGCGGGGGAAACGCGGGTCGCGTTTCCTGGTCCCGCCCGGACGGGCGAATGTAGCTTCACCTTCCCGCCCGAACAGACGACAGCACCATCACCGCCTCAATGGCAGGGGCCATCGCCCCTTCCAAGGTGTTACGCTGTCATCACGCCCGCCGGGGGGCAAAGCCCACGGCGGGCGCTGGCCTCTGCCCCCCCCGACGGGCCTGCAGGTCACCGTCCCGCGCGGGGGGGGCCTTTCCTGCTCCCGCCCGGAGGGGCCATCCCCGTCCCCAAAGCGGAACGAGTGTGCCGTCACGCATGTGGCCGGAGTGCTGTTTCAGCAGCCTGCCCAGCGGCCAAGGCGGAGAAACCGCATTTCGCGACGGCATCCCAAGGCTCTGAAACAAAACGGCACATCACCCATAGCTTCGCGTCGGGCGGTCAAACACCTTGCGCCCCATCAGGCTTGCCACAAGGTCCACCATCAGCCGCGCGGTGCGCCCGCGCTCGTCCAGAAACGGGTTCAGTTCCACCAGATCCAGCGCTGTGACAAGGCCGGACTCGTGCAGCAGTTCCATGACCAGGTGCGCCTCGCGAAAGGTCGTGCCGCCCGGCACGGTGGTGCCGACGGCGGGTGCAATCGACGGATCAAGGAAATCGACATCCAGCGACACATGCAGCAGGCCGTCCGCGGCGCGGACGCGGTCCAGAAAGGCGCGCAAGGGGGCGACGATGCCGAATTCATCCAGCACCCGCATGTCCTTGATGGCGATGTCATGCTGCAACAGCGCGGCATGTTCCGCCGGATCGACCGACCGGATGCCATAAAGGCAGATGCGGTCCGCCGGCAGCGGGGCGGGAAAGGGCGGAAACCCGGCAAAGCCCGACCGGCCCGCAATATAGGCCACCGGTGTGCCGTGCAGATTGCCCGATGTGGTCGTCATCGGCGTATGAAAATCGGAATGGGCATCCAGCCACAGCAGGAACAGCGGGCGGCCCAGGCTTTCGGCATGGGCAGCAACCCCGGCGATGCTGCCCAGGGCCAGCGAATGGTCGCCGCCCAGCAGGATCGGCATGCCCTTCGCCACGGCCTGGCCCGTGGCGGCTTTCAGCACCTGCGTCCAGGCCAGCGTTTCGGGCAGGCCATGGACAAGCGGGTTTTCGGGCGTGACATCGGGCAGGGGGCCGGGGGCAAGATCGCCGCGGTCTTCCACGCTGTGACCAAGATCGCGCAGCGCCTGTGCCAGCCCCGCCACCCGGTAGGCAGAGGGGCCCATCAGGCAACCCGGGCGCTGCTGGCCGGAATCGATCGGTGCCCCGATCAGGATGCAATGGGTCATCGGCGCTTTCCCTTCCTCAGCGGCGGCTGCGCGCCGCCAGAAGCCAGATCTGCATCAGACCCAGCGATACAACCACATTCCACGAGGCCATCGACAGGCCAAGCATTTGCCAGGCGACCTCGTCACATCGCACCACCGGAGCCACCACAATGGTCGGATCAAGCAGGTCCTTCACGTCAAGCCCGGCAATGGACCCGGCCGAGCACGACGTGGGGCCGGCCCACCACAGGCGTTCCACCCCGGTGTGGTACAGCCCGATTCCGGTCGTGGTCAGGGCCGCTGCGGCACCGGTCAGCGGCAAAAGCCGGCCCGGAACGGCCAGCGCCAGAAGACCGATCACGACGGCCGCCGCATGGGGCCAGCGCTGCAACAGGCACAGATGGCACGGGGCAAGGCCGCCGATGTATTGGAAAGCAAAGGCCCCCGCCAGCGCTGCCAGCGATCCCGCCAGTGCCAGGATGATCAAACGGCTGCGCTGCGTCATGTCCCTTGTCCCTTTCGTGCGATCCGGACCTTAGGGCAGCGCAGGGCGCAGCGAAAGAGGCCCGCCATTGACGCGGCGCTGCGGGGCGATTAAACCGCGCCCCTGTGGCCCGAGTGGTGAAATGGTAGACGCAGGGGACTCAAAATCCCCCGCCGCAAGGCGTGTCGGTTCGAGTCCGACCTCGGGCACCAGGCAAAGGCCGTTTCTGTGGGGCAACCCCTGCACAGCGGCCCGCCGCGCCCCTATTCGCAACCCTTCGCCCTGCGCCAGGCCACCCAGTCTTCGGGCGTGTCAAGGTCTGTGACCGCGTGACGGGCGGGCAGGGCAACCCATCCGGTCCTGTCCCCGCAGGTCTGCAACAGATCACGCGCGCCGCTGTCGCCGGTCAGCGCCGCAAGGTCAGCCAGCGCCCAGGCGGGGAACAGAACCGGATGGCCCGGCGTACCATCCGCCGCCGTCGCGCGCAGGATCAGGCCGGGGTCTGCGGCATGGCGCGCCAGAAGCAGCGAAAGGTCTGCCGTCGTGATCTCCGGCAGGTCCGCCAGCAGAACCAGCACCGGGCGCGCGCCCGCCGCCCGCACCCCCGCCCGGATCGATGCCGAAAGGCCCTGCGCGGCATCGGGCACCGGCACCGTCATCAGATCAAGCCCCGCCAATGCCGCGTTTCGCGCAGGCCGGTCCGGCGGCAGGGTCACGATCACCGGTGCCCCGGTGGCCAGCGCGACGCGGGCCTGACGCAGCAGCAATGGCACCCCTTCGATCGGCTCCATCAGCTTGTCCGCCCCGCGCATCCGCGACGATGATCCGGCGGCCAGCAGCAGGATTGCGGGGGGCGTCATCGGGGCAGTTGCCGGAGCTTGATGAGACCACAGACCACTGAGTCAGTTGGCATTTGGCGGTTCCTGTCTTTCTTGCCTGATCTACCAGCCGTATCCCCAGCCCACCCCCCTTGCCCTTCAGCCTGCGCCCTTACGCGTTCGGAGCGGGCTACGCTCCACCTGAGCCTTGCCTCCCGGCTGCGCCGGGACCGCGCCTCCTCCGGCCCTCGCTTGCGTTCGGGCGTTCGGCGCGGGCTACGCTCCACCGGAGCCTTGCCTCCCGGCTGCGCCGGGACCGCGCCCCCTCCGGCCCTCGCTTGCGCTCGGGCGTTCGGCGCTAGCAAGGCTCCACTGGAGCCTTGCCTCCCGGCTGCGCCGGGACCGCGCCTCACCCCCGCATCCTTGCACCATCGGCGTCAAACAGCGGTTCGGTCACCAGCGTTGCGGGCCGCCTTTCGCCGAGAATCTCGATATCAACCGCCAGCCCTTCTGCCACCTGGCCGGTGGGGACAAAGCCCATCGCCACCGACTTTCCCGTGTAATGCGAAAACCCGCCCGAGGTGCAGAACCCCACCACATCCCCGCCGATCCAGATCGGTTCCCAGGCGACCACATCCGCATCCAGCGCATCCACCACAAAGGCGCACAGCCGCCGCTTCGGACCTTCGGCCTTTTCCTTCATCGCCGCCGCCTTGCCGATCCAGTCGCTGGGCTTGTTCCAGCGGATGAACCGGTCCAGCCCGGTTTCGCCGGGCATGTAATCGGGGCTGAACTCGCGCCCCCAGGAGCCGAAGAACTTGTCCAGACGCAGGCTCATCATCGCGCGCATCCCGAAGGGGCGCAGCCCCAGGTCCTGCCCCGCATCCCACAGCACCTGCCAGAGGTGGCGCTGGCTGACGGCATCGCAGTAAATCTCGTACCCCAGATCGGCGGTGTAGCTGACGCGCTGCACGATGCAGTTGGCCATGCCCACGGTCATGTGCCGGACATCCATGAACCCGAACGCGGCGTTCGAGACATCGCTGCGGGTCACACGGGCCAGCAGCTCGCGCGCCTTTGGCCCGGCAATCTGGAACCCCGTGCGCGTGTCAGAGATATTCTCAACCCGAACCCCGTCTTCCAGATGGCTGTCAAACCAGCGCGAATGCCAGCCCTGCGCCCCATAGCTGGCGGTCAGCTGAAACTCGGTCTCTGACAGGCAGGACACGGTGAAATCCCCGATGATCCGGCCTGAGTCCGCCAGCATCGGCGTCAGCGACAGCCGCCCCGGCTTGGGGATCAGACCTGCCATGATCCGGTCAAGCCAGGCGCGCGCCCCAGGGCCGGTGACGCGGTATTTGCCAAAGTTCTGCACCTCGTTGATGCCCACCCCGTTGCGCACGGCCAGCACCTCGGCCCTGGTCGCCTGCCAGGCGTTGGACCGCTTGAAGGTCGGCGTCTCGTACAGCGGCTCGCCCGGCAGGGCGTGGTAGTTGACCACTTCCAGCCCGTATTGCTGGCCCCAGACGGCGCGCATGCCTGAGAAGACATCATACATGGCCGTGGTGCGGAATGGGCGCGCGGCCGGCTTTTCCTCGTTCGGATAGGCCACGCTGAAGCGGGTCTGATAATTCTCGATCACCTTGGGGACGGTGTAACCGGGCGTTGTCCAGTTGCCAAAGCGGGCCACGTCAAAGCCGCGCGGGTCACGTTCGACCTCGCCATGGATCATCCACTGCGCCAGAGACAGGCCCATGCCGCCGCCCTGGCTGAAGCCCGCCATCACGGCGCAGGCCGACCAGTAGTTGCGCAGGCCCGGCACCGGGCCGATCAGCGGGTTGCCGTCAGGCGCAAAGGTAAAGGGGCCGTGGATCACGCGCTTGACGCCAGAGCGTTCCAGCACCGGGAAGCGGCGATAGGCGAAATTGACCGATCCTTCGATCTTGTCGAACTGCTCGTTCAGCAGTTCGTGCCCGAAGGTCCAGGGCGTGCCGTCCACACTCCACGGCTCGCAGGGTTTTTCGTAAAAGCCGATGCACAGACCGCGCCCTTCCTGGCGCAGATAGCTTTCGCCGCCGGGGTCCATCACATGGGGAAACTCGCGGCCCGATTTCAGGATGTCCATGATCTCGGGGATATCGTCGGTCACCAGATACTGGTGCGCCATCGGCAAAAGCGGCAGGTAGACGCCGGCCATCGCCCCGACCTCGCGCGCCCAAAGACCAGCCGCGTTCACCAGATGCTCGGCCACGATCATGCCCTGTTCGGTCATCACATCCCAGCCGCCGTCGGCGCGCTGCGTGGTGGACAGAACGCGGTTGTGCAGGATGATCTCGGCCCCGCCCATGCGGGCGGCCCTGGCATAGGCATGGGTGGTGCCCGAGGGGTCAAGGTGCCCGTCCAGCGGGTCATAGAGCGCGCCGATGATCCCGGATGTATTAACCAGGCCGTCGGTCATCTTTGCGACCTCGTCCGGCGACAGAATGGCTGTATCCAGCCCCATATAGCGGTGCTTGGCGCGTTCCGCTTTCAGCATGTCGAACCGTTCCTGCGTGTCGGCCAGCGTGATGCCGCCGACATGGTGCAGCCCGCAGGACATGCCGGTGATCGCCTCCAGCTCCTTGTAAAGGCGGATGGTATAGCCTTGCAGGGCGGCCATGTTGGTGTCGCCGTTCAGGGTGTGAAAGCCGCCCGCCGCGTGCCAGGTCGATCCGCTGGTCAGGTCGGACCGTTCGATCAGGGTCACATCCGACCAGCCCAGCTTGGTCAGATGGTACAGCACCGAACAGCCGACAACGCCGCCGCCAATGACCAGGACACGGGTATGGGTTTTCATCGCAGCACTCCGATGCGTTTCGCTTACGGGCAACATTGACCCCGCGCCCGGCGGCAATCATGCGCAGCCGCGACAGAACATGTCGCAAGCCGCATTTGCAGTGCCGCCCAAGCGGCTTCGCCTTCGCAGGGATATGCCGCAGGGGTGCGGGTGCTGACACCCCTGCGGCCCGGCCCGCCACAGGCCCTACTTTTCAGGGATCAGCCCGCGCGGGCTGAACCGCAGCACCAGCAGCAGGATGACGCCCATCGTCACCAGCCGCATATGCGCCGCCCCGTCCTGCAGGTGGGTCTTGAGCCAGGTGCCGTCCGTCATCCCGGCGGTGACCGCACCCATCAGCCACAGGCCCATCGGTTCGACCATGATCCACAGCCAGTAGATCAGAAATCCCCCCAGCACCGCGCCCCAGTTGTTGCCCGATCCGCCGACAGTCACCATCATCCAGATCAGGAAGGTGTAGCGCAGCGGCGAATAGCTGCCGGGGGTCAGTTGCCCGTCCAGCGTGGTCATCATCGCGCCCGCGATGCCGACCACGGCAGAGCCCAGGATGAAGACCTGCAGGTGACGGCCGGTCACGTATTTGCCCATGGCCTCGGCCGAAACCTCGTTGTCGCGGATGGCGCGCATGGTGCGGCCCCAGGGCGATTGCAGCGCGCGTTCGGACAGCCAGACCACGATCAGCAGCACCGTCAGGAACAATCCGGCATAGGCCAGCTTGACGATGATGGACGAGGTCAGCACGGGATCAAACCCCCAGCGCCCGGCCCAGTCCAGAAAGGGCTGGCTTTTCTGCAGGTCAACCTCCTGCGGCACCGGCCAGGGGCGGGGCAGCTGGGTGATGTTCTTGACGCCGCGCGCCAGCCAGTCTTCGTTCTTCATCACCGCGATCACGATCTCGGCGATGCCCAGCGTGGCAATCGCCAGATAGTCCGACCGCAGGCCCAGCGCCGTCTTGCCGATGGCCCAGGCGGCGGCGGCGGCCAGAAGGCCCCCCATCGGCCAGGCGATCAGCGCGGGCAGGCCGAAGCCGCCGATGTTCCCGAAGGCTTCCGGGCTGTTCGCCTCGACCGCGACGACAGCCGGATCGAACACGGCCCGGTACAGAAAGAAGCCGCCCACCAGCACCGCAAGAATCGTGGCGGTGCGGGGCAGCCCCTTGGGCATGCGCCTGTACAGGGCAACCGCAAGGCCGATGGTGGCCACGCCCAGAAGCAGCCCCAGCACGATGCCCGGTCCGCCCGCGCGCCAGGCCCCGTCAACGGGCTGCGACGAGGTCAGCACCACGGCCAGACCGCCCAGGGCGGCAAAGCCCATGATGCCGACGTTGAAAAGGCCCGCATAGCCCCACTGGATGTTCACGCCCATCGCCATGATCGCCGAGACGATGGCCATGTTCAGGATCGACAGCGCCAGGTTCCAGCTTTGAAAGACGCCGGTGATCAGGAACAGCAGGGCGACGGCGGCGAAAAGCGCCAGATTGCGCGGTGTCATACCGATTTCCCCCTGAAAAGACCCGTCGGCTTGAACAGCAGTACCGCAATCAGGATCGTGAAGCTGACGGCGAATTTGTAATCCGTGGTCAAAAGCTGCACCAGCGCCTCGGGGGCCAAGCTTTCGGGCAGCACATAGCCCAGCACCTTTTTCCAGGCATAGGTCACCATCACCTCGGAAAAGGCGATGACAAAGCCCCCGGCAATGGCCCCGACCGGGCTGCCAAGGCCGCCCACCACGGCGGCGGCAAAGATCGGCAGCAGAAGCTGGAAATAGGTGAAGGGCTTGAAGCTTTTGTCCAGGCCGTACAGGACGCCCGCGATGGTCGCCAGCGCCGCCGTGATGATCCATGTCACCGCAACGACCCGTTCGGGGTTGATGCCCGACAGCAGGGCCAGATCCTCGTTGTCCGAAAACGCCCGCATCGATTTGCCGGTGCGGGTGCGGTTGAGGAACCAGAACAAGGCGGCCACCACGATGACCGCCGTTGCCAGCGTGATCGCCTGGGTTGACTTGATCGCCAGCCCCTCGGCCAGGCCGGTTGCCGCCCGGAAGTCGGCGGCAGAGATGACAAAGCGTTCCCCGTCGGCAAAATTCTGTTCTTCGGTGCCGATGATGAAGCGGGTGATCCCGTTCATGATAAAGGTGACCCCCAGCGAGACGATCACCAGGATTGAGGTCGCAGCGCGCTGCCTGCGGTAAAAGCGGTAGACCACCCTGTCGGTGCCCAGGACGAACAGCGCCGTCAGCACAATGCCGATGGGCAGCGCCAGCAGCGCCGTGGGCAGCGGCCCAAAGGTGACGCCCAGCGCCTGGAACCACCAGGTCAACAGGATGGTGATCATCGTGCCGAAGGCCATGGTATCGCCATGGGCAAAGTTGGAAAAGCGCAGGATGCCGTAGATCAGCGTGACACCCAGCGCGCCGATGGCCAGTTGCGCGCCATAAGCCACCGCCGGAACGAAGACAAAATTGGTAAAGGCCACCAGCGCGTTGAGAAGGTCCATGGGTCAGCTTCCCCTCGTGCAGCGGCCAAAGGCGGTTTCAACATGGGGGCCGTCGATATCTTCCTGCACGGTCAGGGCCAGTGCCCCGTCCGGGAACAGCGACAAAAGGACAGCGACCGAATCGGGGCTGGCGGCCATGAAGCTTTTCACGGCAGCCTCCGGCGGGCTGATCTGCATGAGCGACACCCAGTCGCTGTCGATGCTGGCGGCATAGCCGCCCGGCGCCGGTTCCAGATCGAAATCGAGCGCCGTTTCCGTGCAGGGCGTCCCCGCCGCACAGTGATCCGTCAGGGTGCAGGTCATGGCCGGAAGGTCTGCCATGGCGGTCGCGGGGTACAGAAGAAGACCTAAGGAAAGACGGCGCGCAGACAGCATGATCAGCCCCCCAGAAAGGTGCGGCGCACCTCGGGATCGGCCAGCAGGGCTGCGCCGGTATCGGTGAAGCGGTTGGCACCCTGCACCAGGACATAGCCCTTATCGGCAATCTCCAGCGCCTGACGGGCATTCTGTTCGACCATCAGAATGGAAATGCCGGTGCGCGCCACCTCGATGATGCGGTCAAACAATTCGTCCATGACGATCGGGCTGACACCCGCCGTCGGTTCATCCAGCATCAGCACCGATGGCTGGGTCATCAGCGCGCGGCCCACCGCCACCTGCTGGCGCTGGCCGCCCGAAAGCTCTCCCGCCGCCTGGCGGCGCTTGTCGCGCAGGACCGGAAACAGGGTGTAGATCTGCTCCAGCGTCGTGCGGATGTCGTCGCGCCGCAGGAAGGCCCCCATTTCCAGATTCTCCTCGACCGTCATCGAGGTGAAGATGTTCTGCGTCTGGGGCACAAAGGCCATGCCCCGGGCCACGCGGGCCTGCGGCGACAGTGCGGTGATATCCTCGCCGCCCAGCAGCACATGGCCCGAGCGCAGCTTCAGCATGCCGAAGACCGCCTTCATCGCGCAGGATTTGCCGGCGCCGTTCGGGCCGACGATCACGGCGATCTGGCCCCGTTCGACGGCGATGGTGCAGCCGTGCAGAATGTCGGCCGCGCCATAGCCACCGGTCATCGCATCGCCGATCAGGAAGGGTTCAGCCAAGGGTCACCTCTCGGTCGGCTGCGAGCGCATTTTCTGGCGACAATTCCAGGACTGTCACACAAGCAGGAAGAATTTTCGCCAGAAAATTCGCGAAGAGCTTTTTCTCACGCATGGGCGACCACCTTGTTCTTCAGGCCGGTGCCCAGATAGGCCTCGATCACGCGCTCGTCGTTCTTCACCTCGTCCACCGTGCCCTGGGCCAGCACCTTGCCCTGGGCCATGACGATGACGGGGTCGCAGAGCCGCGCGATGAAATCCATGTCATGTTCAATCACGCAGAAGGTGTAGCCGCGTTCGCGGTTCAGCCGCAGGATTGCATCCGCAATGGTGTTGAGAAGGGTGCGGTTCACGCCTGCCCCCACCTCGTCCAGAAAGACGATCTTGGCATCGACCATCATGGTCCGGCCCAGTTCCAGCAGCTTCTTCTGGCCGCCCGAGATATTGGCGGCCTTTTCATCGGCCAGGTGACCGATGGTCAGAAACTCCAGCACCTCATCGGCCTTGCGGCGGATTGCGGCCTCTTCTGCGGCCACCACGGCCCGGCGGAACCAGGCATTCCACAGCCGCTCGCCCGACTGGTTGGCGGGCACCATCATCAGATTCTCGCGCACGGTCATGGAGCCGAATTCATGCGCGATCTGAAAGGTGCGCAACAGGCCCTTGGCGAACAGCTCATGCGGCGACAGTCCGGTGATATCCTCGCCATCCATCAGGACCCGGCCCGATGTGGGCGGCAGGCGGCCGGCGATCACGTTGAAGAGCGTGGTCTTGCCCGCACCGTTCGGCCCGATCAGCCCGGTGATCGAGCCGGTCCTGATCTGGATCGACGCGCCGTCCACGGCGCGAAAGCCCCCGAAATGCTTGTGCAGATTCTCGACGGTGATCATGCGGCCTTACCCCCCCGTGTCCCCCGTGTCTTCCGCCGGAACGCTGTGCCGGGGGCCCATTCTTGCAGCAACGGCCCGGGCGATGGACCCGGGCCGTGCGATGCGTTAGCGGCTTTCGCGTTTCAACGGAAGCGGGTCGTCACGATCTTGCCGTCGATCACGTCGATCTCGCGGTAGTTGCCTGCCGATTCACCCGATCCGACCAGTTCCACAGCAGAAGCGCCGACATAGTCGATATCCGTGCCGGCCTTGATCAGTTCCAGCGCCTTGGCCAGTTCGCCCGGATAGATCTTTTCGCCCGGCGCGTTGGCCAGATCCATGATCTTCGGTGCGAAATCGGTCGACTTGGACGATCCGGCGGCCTGCATGGCCAGCATGATCAGGGCGGCGGCATCATAGCTTTCCGGGGTATAGGGCGAGTTCACGTCGAACTTGCCGCCCGAGCTGTCGGCCAGAATCTTCATGCCCGGCGCATCCGTACCCGCGACCTGCCCGAAGGAGCCGTCGATCGAGTTGCCAAGGGCTGCCGTCAGGTTGTCGCCGATCATGCCGCCCGGCAGTTGGAACAGCGAAAAGGCCCCGGTGTCGAGCGCCGCACGGATCACGCCGACGCCGCCCTGGTCAAGGTAGCCCGCCACGATCAGGATGTCGCCACCTGCGGCCGCCAGCGCACCAACCTCGGCGGTGTAATCGGCCTTGCCGTCCTCATGCGCGGCCGAAATGGTGATCTTGCCGCCCTTGGCTTCAAACGCGGTGCTGATGGCTTCCGCCAGACCCTTGCCGTAGTCGTTGTTGGTATAGGTCAGGGCGGCGGTCTTGATGCCGCGCTCGGTCATGATGTCAGCCGCGATTTCGCCTTCGCGCGCGTCTGACGGCGCGGTGCGGAAGAACAGGCCGTCGTCTTCGGCGGTGCTCAGCGCGGGCGACGTGGCCGAGGGAGAGATCATGACAATGCCGTTCGGCCGCGCCACGTTCTGCAGGATGGCACCGGTCACGCCGGAACAGTCGCCGCCGATGATGGCATTGACCTGATCGCCGGTCACCAGGCGTTCAGCAGCGGCGGTGGCAGCGGCCGAGTCAACACAGGTGGAATCGGCGCGGATCGCGGTAACGGTAGAGCCGTCAAGCAGCAGGCCCGAGGCGTTCACCTCGGCAATGGCTGCCTCTGATGCTGCCGCCATTGATCCGGTCAGTGATTCAATCGGGCCGGTGAAGCCGAAGATGATTCCCAGCTTGATGTCCTCGGCCTGTGCAGCGCCGGCAAGAAGGGCGCAGGCCGCCGTCGCGGTAAGCAGTTTCTTCATGGTGTACTCCCTGTTGGAACATTGTCCTGCCGCGCAAACTAGTCAGGTGCGCGACAAAAGGAAAGCGCGCAAAAATGGGACCTCTGCGGCGGGCAGACAGGCGGATTGCCGCCCCCTTCTTTGCCGCTGCCCGGTCGGCACCCTATATTCCGCTGCGGGGCCGCAGGCGAAGGGATCTGCCCGATGACATGGTTTCGAACGACGTTTTGCGCCCTTGTGCTGTGCGGGGGCTTTGCGGGGGCGGCGCAGGCCCTTGACACCTCGGCAGGGCAGGTTCGCATCGAGGTGATGGCGACCGGGCTGGAAGAGCCGTGGTCGATCGGTTTCCTGCCGGACGGGCGCTTTGTGGTGACTGAACGCGACGGGCACCTGACCCTGTTTCCGGCACAGGGGGGCGCGCCGCTCGGCCGGATTTCCGGCCTGCCGCAGGTCGCGGCGGTGGGGCAGGGCGGCCTGCTGGACGTGCTGATCCCGAAGGATTTTGCGCAAAGCCGCGAGGTGCTGCTCAGCTACGCGGTGGCGCAACCGGGCGGTGGCGAAGGCACGGCCATGGGCGCAGGGCGGCTGTCCGAAGACGGCACGCGGTTTGAACACTTCCGTCAGCTTTTCGAGATGCGGCCCGGAAGTTCCGGCGGCCGACATTTCGGCTCGCGCATGGTCGAGGCGCCCGATGGCACGATCTTCCTGACCATCGGAGACCGCGGTACCGAGCCCCTGGCGCAGGATCCGGCCCGACATGAAGGATCTGTCGTGCGCCTGACACGACAGGGGGCTGCGGCGGGGGACGGGTTCGGTCCCGGTGCCTTGCCCGAGCTATACAGCAAGGGCCACCGCAACCCGCAGGGGGCGGCCCTGGATGCGTCAGGCCGTCTCTGGGTGGTCGAACATGGCGCGCAGGGCGGAGACGAGGTGAACCTGATCGCGGCGGGGCGCAACTATGGCTGGCCGGTGATCGCCTATGGGCGGGATTACGGCGGGGGCAAGATCGGCACCGGAACGGCGGCACCGGGCCTGGAACAGCCGGTGATGTACTGGGACCCGTCAATCGCACCTTCGGGCCTGATGATCTATTCGGGCGGCCTTTTTCCCGAATGGCGGGGCGATATCTTTACCGGCAGCCTGAAGTTCGATTTCATCTCGCGCCTGGACCCCGAGGCAAACTTTGCCGAGGAACGCCTGCAAGCCCCCGAAACCGGGCGCGTCCGCGATGTCCGGCAGGGGCCGGACGGGGCGATCTGGTTTCTGTCGGTGACAGAGGGGGCGGTGTTCCGCATTGTCCCCGCGTCCTGACTGCGGTGATGACTGCGGCAGGACCGCCTCCGGCAGGAACCGGCGATCAGATGCCCCGGCCCGGGGTTGGCATGAAGAACGCCCGGTCCGTGGCCGCGCGATCAGATCGACAGGCGCGCCATGCCGGGCATGCCGGGGGTGCCCTGGGTGCCGCGCTCGCGGTAAGGGGTGGTGTTGTAATGCGCCCGGTAGCATTTCGAGAAATGCGACGGCGAGGCAAAGCCGCAGGCCAGCGCCACATTGATCACGCTCATGTCGGTCTGCATCAGCAGGTTGCGCGCCTTCTGCAGGCGCAGTTCCATGTAATAGCGTTTGGGGCTGCGGTTGAGGTAGCGGCGGAACAGCCGTTCCAGCTGGCGGGTGGACATGCCCACCTCTTCAGCCAGGTCGGCCGGGCTGATCGGGTCTTCGATATTGGCCTCCATCATCTGGATGACCTGGCTCAGCTTGGGGTGCCGCACGCCGATGCGCGTCGGGATTGACAGGCGCTGGGTGTCCTGATCGGTCCGGATCGACGAATAGATCAACTGGTCCGCCACCCTATTGGCAATCTCGTCGCCATGATCGGCCGCGATCAGTTTCAGCATCAGGTCAATGGAAGACGTGCCGCCTGCCGTGGACAGCCTGTTGCCATCGACAACGAAGACCGACTTCGTCAGCTTCACATCCTCGAATTCCTCAAGGAAACCGTCCTGGTTTTCCCAGTGGATGGTGGCCTTTCTGCCGTCCAGCAGCCCGGCCCGGGCAAGTGTCCAGGACCCCGTGCACAGCCCGCCGATCGTCATGCCGCGCCGTGCCTCGCGCCGCAGCCAGGCGATGACCGGTTTCGTCGTGGCGCGCTGCACATCGATGCCGCCGCAGACCAGAAGCGTGTCGTCGCGGTCCAGCTCTTCCAGACCCATGTCCAGTTGAAAGGAGGCCCCGTTCGAACAGGTCGCGCTGATCCCGCCTTCGCCGATCAGGCGCCACTCGTAAAGCGGCTTTCCGGCAATCCGGTTGGCGATGCGCAAAGGTTCGATGGCCCCGGCAAAGGACAGCATGGTAAACCGGTCCAGCAGCAGAAAGACAAAGCGTCGTGGCCGGTTGGTTTCGCGCCGGCGGGCTTCGGGGGGCGGCTGGAGGGTGATCATTTGCGACCTGTCAGTGTCGTTCACCGCCACTCAATCAGGGAAATCCCGCCGCTGCAAGGCCGGTTCCGGGAAAATTCCCGCCCCCGACTTCCTGGCCCCCTGCCGGGCGGATCACCCTTTTCAACGCGGCGGCAAATCCCTATACGCGGGCGACCGCAATCTGACGGAGGCGATCCATGACCAAGGGCTGGACCAAGTCGGACTGGCGCGCCAAGGCGCGTATCCAGATGCCCGACTATCCCGATACCGCCGCGCTGAACGCCGTCGAGGCACAGCTTGCGAAGTATCCGCCGCTGGTGTTCGCCGGCGAGGCGCGCAGGCTGAAAAAGCAGCTTGGCCTTGCGGCCGAGGGCAGGGCCTTTCTTCTGCAGGGCGGGGACTGCGCCGAAAGCTTTGCCGAGTTCAGCGCCGACAACATCCGCGACACCTTTCGCGTGATGTTGCAGATGGCGGTGGTGCTGACCTTTGGCGCCAAGGTGCCGGTGGTCAAGGTGGGCCGGATGGCCGGCCAGTTCGCCAAGCCGCGCTCGGCGGGCACCGAGGTGATCGGCGGGCAGGAACTGCCCAGCTATCGCGGCGACATCATCAACGGCTTTGAGTTCACGCCCGAGGCCCGCGTTCCCGATCCGCAGCGCATGTTGCAGGCCTATACCCAGGCGGCGGCCTCGCTCAACCTGCTGCGGGCCTTCTCGACGGGGGGCTTTGCCGATATCCACCGCGTGCACAGCTGGACCCTTGGCTTTGCCGAAAGCGACAAGGCCGAACGCTACCGCGAAATTTCCAGCCGGATTTCCGACGCGCTTGATTTCATGAATGCCGCCGGGATCAACTCTGACACCGCGCATTCGCTGTCGACGGTGGATTTCTATACCAGCCATGAAGCGTTGCTGCTGGAATACGAAGAGGCCCTGTGCCGGATCGATTCGATCACCGGCCAGCCCGTTGCCGGGTCGGGTCACATGATCTGGATCGGCGACCGCACGCGGCAGCCGGACGGCGCGCATGTGGAATTCGCGCGCGGCGTGTTGAATCCGGTCGGCCTGAAATGTGGTCCGACGACCACGGCAGAAGACCTCAAGGTGCTGATGGCGAAGCTGAACCCTGCCAACGAGGCGGGCCGTCTGACCCTGATTGCGCGCTTTGGCGCGGGCAAGGTCGGTGACAACCTGCCGCGGCTGATCAGGACTGTCCGCGAAGAAGGGGCCAACGTGCTGTGGACCTGCGATCCGATGCATGGCAACACGATCAAGGCCGCGTCGGGCTACAAGACCCGCCCCTTCGAATCGGTGCTGCGCGAGGTGCGCGAGTTCTTTGCGATCCACAAGGCCGAAGGCACCATCCCCGGCGGCGTGCATTTCGAGATGACGGGCAAGGATGTGACGGAATGCACCGGCGGCCTGCGGGCAGTGACGGACGAAGATCTGTCCGACCGCTACCATACCGCCTGCGATCCGCGGCTGAATGCCTCGCAATCGCTGGAACTGGCCTTTCTGGTGGCGGAAGAATTGTCATCCCTGCGCGACGGGGCCCGGCGCATGGCATTGTGATGCCCCTCTGATCCCGGTGACGGGCGGTTCTGCACAGGACCGCCCTTTGTCATGGGGACGTCAGTCGTCGTTGCGGACGACAAGGCGCAGTTGCGGTTTGCCGCGCGGCGGGCGCGGCGCAGGCGCAGCCGCCCGGGGGGCGGGCGAAAGCGGGACCGGGAACAGGATCGGCGCCGGAGCCGGAGCCGGAGCCGGGGGCGAAAAAGAACGCGCTTCCTCGGCAAAGGCAGGCGCAGGCGTCGCCGCGGGCGCGCGCGGCCGAACAGTTTCGGTCCGCTGGCGGGTGATCGCAAAGCGGCGCGGTCCGCGTCCGATATCCCCTTCGGTCACAAGGCAGCCCAGGGCGCGGTTGCAGACACCGTCATCATCGCTGACGGGCAGCAGAATCATCCGCCCCTGCAGGGCCGGGCGGGCCAGACCGCGATCAGACTCCAGCGCCAGTTCGATGATCGACGGCCCGGAAAACACCGCCTCGACCAGCACGCGCGCGCCCTCACGCGACACGGGGTCCAGAAGGGCACTCAGCGGCATGCCCCGCACCTCCATGCCCATGATCTGCGTCAGATGCGTTCCGGCAAGGCGGAACCGGGCCAGGCCGGGGGCGATCCGCTCGACCAGAAAGACATGTGCCAGGGCGTCGCGCAGGCCATGCGGCTCTATCAGGCGGCGGCGCGGGATCAGATCCGCGCCCCGCAGCCCGTCCCAATAGGCCCGGACCTGGTGCAGGGGCGCATAGCCGGGGCTTCTGCCCGTCCCGCCGTCCCGTCCCAGCATCGGCACCACCCTTTTCCAGTCCCAATCCGCCCTGCGTCCCATCGCCCCGCCCACCCCGAAACCCGCCTATGATTCTCGACCCTCTGCCGGTCAGTACCGGGCAGATGTGCTTTCGGGTGCGCCTTCGCGGCTGTTCACAGTTAACACAGGGTCAAGAAAAGCAATTCAATTGTATACATACCCGGCTTGCGAGCCCAAAAAAGGGGAAAATGTGATGTTGGTTAACTGTGCAGGGGAAATCCCGGCAGGGTAACCTCATGACCGTCTCTACCGTCGGCTTTGCTGCCCGAAAGGGGCAGGGGGGCTGGTGCGGCCTGATACGGGAAGGTGCGGTCCATCAATGACAAGGGGCTGGACCTGCACCTGCGCCTGCCCTTCCGGATCGGCGGGCCGGGGCCGCTGGTGCGGGCCAAACCAGCGCGCCGGGTTCAGCGCGGCACGCTATCGCTGAACCTGACGGTGACGCGCGGGGGCGGGCGCCGTGCCCTTGCAGCCCCTGCAGGTGGACCGCGCCGTTCTGGCCTTGGGTCTGTCCGGGCTGGCCAAAGTGACCGAAGAGCTTGACCGGCTGGCGGCCCATGTCGCGGCGGCGCGGGCGCTGCTGGCAGAACCGGGGCCGGTCGGCGGGAGATCCGATTTCTTGGCGCTGGAATTCAACCGCAGGGCCGATGCCCTGATGTTCCTGGGCGCAGTCGATTGCGCCGACGCGCATCGGGCTTGACCTGAAAACAGTCATCGATCAGATGCGCGGGCAGGGTCAGAACAGGGAACAGCCCATGACAAGGCGAGGTCTTCTGCTTATCCTGTCTTCGCCGTCCGGGGCGGGCAAATCATCGCTGACCCGGCGGCTGATGGCGTGGGATCCGGCAATCCGGTTTTCGGTTTCGGCCACCACACGCCCGCCGCGCTCCGGAGAGGTGGACGGACGCGACTATTTCTTCCGCACGCGGCCGGAATTCGAGGCGATGGTGGCGGCGGGCGGCATGCTGGAACATGCCGAGGTTTTCGGCAATCTCTACGGATCCCCGCGCGCGCCCGTCGAGGCCGCGTTGCGCGAGGGGCGCGATACCGTTTTCGACATCGACTGGCAGGGCGGGCAGCAGATCAAGCAGGCGATGCGCGATGATGTGGTGTCGATCTTCATCCTGCCGCCCTCGATCGCGGAACTGGAGTCCCGTCTGCGCGACCGCGCCCAGGACAGCGACGCGGTGATTGCGGCCCGGATGGCCCGAAGCCGCGACGAGATCAGCCATTGGGCCGAATATGACTATGTTCTGGTGAATGAGCGTTTGGAAACCGCCGAAGATGAACTGAGATCGATCGTGCGGGCCGAACGTCTGCGCCGCGACCGCCAGCCGGGCCTTTCGGATTTCGTGCGCAGCCTGAACCGGGAGTTTGAGAGCAGATGATCTATGCTTTGGACGGGATTCGCCCGCAGGTTCACCCCGATACCTGGGTGGCACCCGGTGCCAACCTGATCGGCCGCGTCGTGCTGGAGGCCGGGGCATCGGTCTGGTTCGGGGCGACACTGCGCGGCGACAACGAAGAGATCCGCGTCGGCGCGGGATCAAACGTGCAGGAAAACGCGGTCCTGCATACCGATATGGGCTTTCCGCTGACCATCGGGGCCAATTGCACCATCGGCCACAAGGCGATGCTGCATGGCTGCACGATTGGTGAAGGCACGCTGATCGGCATGGGGGCGATGCTGATGAACGGCAGCCGCATCGGGCGCGGCTGCCTGATCGGGGCAGGGGCGCTGATCACCGAAGGCAAGGAAATCGCGGATGGAAGCCTGGCGATGGGCGCGCCGGGAAAGGTCATTCGCCTGCTTGATGCCGAGGCGCGGGCGCGCCTGCTGCGCTCGGCTGCGGGCTATCAGGCCAACATGCGCCGCTTCCGCTCGGGGCTGAGCGCCGATCCGGCCTGAAGCCTGGCTCTGCCTGCTTTGCCGCTGGAATTTTTGTTCCATCCGGCTATGGTGCCGCGACGCCCGTCGCAAGGAAAAGCGCATGCTTGCACCCGATATCCCCCGCACGCCCACAACCGTGGACGAGTTTCACGACCGGCTGGCGGCGATCACCGAAGGATTGCCCAGGCGGTTGCGGCAATGCGCCGAATTTGTCGCAGCCCGGTCCGACAGGATTGCCGTGTCGACCGTGGCCGATCTGGCGGCAGGGTCCGGCGTGCCGCCGTCGGCCGTGATGCGGTTTTGCCGGATCATGGGGTTCAGCGGCTATTCCGACATGCAGCGGCTGTTCCGCAGGGCCTATGCCCCCGGCCTGCCGGACTATGCGACACGGCTGAAGAACCTCAGGAACAGGGGCGGCAGCAGCCCCGGCGCGCTGATGGCGGAATTCGTTGATGCGGGGCGGCTTTCGCTGGAAATTCTGGCGAAATCCCTGGATGACAAGGCGCTGGACCGGGCCGTGGGCCTGCTGGCGCGGGCAGATACGGTTCATCTCATCGGGCTGCGCCGGGCCTATCCGGTGGCAAGCTATCTGGCCTATGTGTTCGACAAGGTGCAGGTGCCCGCAATGCTGCACGGCGGCGCGGGCCGGCTTGACCACCGCTGCGCCCTGCGGCAGGGCGATGCGCTGCTGGCCATAGGATTTTCCCCCTGTTCGGAAGAAACCCTTGCGCTGGCGCAGGATGCCCGCGCGCGCGGCCTGCCGGTGGTGGCCCTGACAGACCGGCCGGACAGCCCGCTTGCGCCCCTGTCCGATGCCGTGCTGTCCGTCCCCGAAGTGGACTTCGGGGCCTTCCGGTCGCTGTCGGCCACGATTGCGCTGGCCCTGACACTGGCGGTTGCGGTGGGATCGGTGCGCGGCTGACATCCGTTGCGGGCGGGCGTGCAGAAAGCGCTGGGCCTTGCAGCAAGAACGGAATAAATATTCCACAACAACAGGGCGCGCATGAGTCCTGTCGCAAACCACCTGCCGGAGAGACTGTTGAAGATGAAGACGCTTGATGTCATCACCATTGGCCGGTCCTCGGTTGATCTTTACGGCGCGCAGGTGGGCGGGCGTCTGGAAGACATGGGGTCGTTTCAGAAATATGTCGGCGGATCGCCGACCAACATGGCCACGGGCACGGCGCGGCTGGGCCTGAAATCGGCGCTGATCACACGCGTCGGCGACGAGCACATGGGCCGTTTTCTGCGCGAGGAACTGGCGCGGGAAGGCGTGGATGTGCGCGGCGTCAAGACCGACCCCGAACGTCTGACGGCGCTGGTGCTGCTGGGCATCCGCGACGACAAGCGGTTTCCGCTGATCTTCTACCGCGAAAACTGTGCGGACATGGCGCTGTGCGAAGACGATATCGAAGAAGCGTTCATCGCCGAGGCGCGGGCCGTGGTGGCGACGGGCACCCATCTGTCGCACAGCCGCACCGAAGCCGCCGTGCTGAAGGCGCTGCATCTGGCGCGCAAACATGGCGCGCAGACCGCGCTCGACATCGATTATCGCCCCAACCTCTGGGGGCTGGCCGGGCATGGCGATGGCGAAAGCCGCTTCATCGAAAGCGCTGCCGTGACCGGGCGGCTGCAATCCACGCTGCACCTTTTTGACCTGATCGTGGGCACCGAGGAAGAATTCCATATTGCCGGCGGCACGACCGACACCATCGCGGCGCTGCGGGCGGTGCGGGCGATCACGCCCGCAGTGCTGGTCTGCAAGCGCGGCCCGATGGGGGCCTCTGCCTTTGCCGGTGCCATCCCCGACACCCTGGATCAGGGCGAGACCGGGCCGGGATTTCCTGTCGAGGTGTTCAACGTGCTGGGGGCGGGGGACGGCTTTATGTCCGGCCTGATCAAGGGCTGGCTGGATGGTGAACCCTGGCCGGTTGCGCTGACCTATGCCAATGCCTGCGGTGCCTTCGCCGTCAGCCGCCACGGCTGCACCCCGGCCTATCCCAGCCTGCAAGAGCTGCAGTTCTTCCTTGAGCGTGGCGTCAAGGTGCCCGCCCTGCGAAAGGATGCGGCGCTGGAGCAGATGCACTGGTCCACGAACCGCACCAGGGACTGGCCGGACATGCGCGTTTTCGCCTTTGACCACCGGATGCAGCTGGAGGTGATGGACGGGGCCACCCCCGAAAAAATCGGGGCGTTCAAGCTGCTGTGCCTCGAGGCGGCGCTGCAGGTATCCGGCGGAAAGGGCGGGCACGGTATTCTTTGCGACAGCCGCCTTGGACGCCAGGCGCTTTACGCCGCCGCCGGGACCGGACTTTGGATTGCGCGGCCCGTGGAATGGCCCGGATCGCGGCCCCTGACCCTGGAGCCCGAGATCGGGCCGGATTACGGCGGGCTTTCGGAATGGCCGCTGGATCATGTGGTCAAGGTGCTGTGCTTTTACCACCCCGGCGACACGGCTGAGATGAAGGCCGGGCAGGAGGCGGTGGTAACGCGGCTGTTCCACGCCGCGCGCCGCAACCGGCTGGAACTGCTGCTGGAGATTATCCCGTCCAAGGTCGGCCCCGTCACCGACAGCACATCGGCCGAGGTGATCCAGCGCTTTTACGACATCGGGGTCTTCCCCGACTGGTGGAAGCTGGAGCCTTTCGCCACCGACGCCGCCTGGACGAATGCCTGCGCGGCGATCATGCAGAATGATCCCTACACGCGCGGCGTGGTCGTGCTGGGGCTGGATGCGCCAGAGCCCGCACTGGCGGCCTCGCTGGCCCTTGCGGCCCGGCATGACCTTGTGAAAGGCTTCGCCGTGGGCCGCACGATCTTTGCCGATGCGGCCCGCGCCTGGCTTGGCGGGCAGATCACCGATGCCGTGGCGGTGACGATGATGGCAGAGCGGTATCAGCGGCTGTGCTCGATCTGGGACGGGGCGCGCGGACAAAGGGGACTGACAGCATGACGACAATCCGGCTTACCGCAGCGCAGGCGATGATGCGCTGGCTGACGATGCAGGAAACCGAAGACGGCGGGCGCTTTATCGAAGGCGTCTGGGCGATCTTCGGGCATGGCAATGTGGCCGGTATCGGCGAGGCGCTGTATGGTGTCAGGGATGCGCTGCCAACCTGGCGGGGACATAATGAACAGACCATGGCGCATTGCGCCATTGCCTATGCCAAGGCCGCAAAGCGCCGCCGGGCCATGGCGGTGACAACCTCGATCGGCCCCGGTGCGCTGAACATGGTCACGGCGGCGGCGCTGGCCCATGTCAACCGCCTTCCGGTGCTGCTGATCCCCGGCGATGTCTTTGCCAACCGCGCGCCCGACCCGGTGTTGCAGCAGATCGAGGTGTTCGGCGACGGCACGGTCACGGCGAACGACTGTTTCCGCCCCGTTTCGCGCTATTTTGACCGGATCACGCGGCCCGAACAGCTGCTGACAGCCCTTCCCCGCGCCCTGCGGGTGATGACGGACCCCGCCGAGGCGGGCCCCGTGACGCTGTCCTTCTGCCAGGATGTGCAGGCCGAAGCCTTTGACTGGCCGGAAAGCTTCTTTGCACCGAAAATCTGGCGCTTTCGCCGACCCGGGGCGGATGCAGGGGAACTCGCCACGGCCATTGCCGCGATCCGGGCGGCAAGGCACCCCGTTATCGTGGCAGGCGGCGGCGTGATCTATTCTCTGGCGGAGGCAGAGCTTGCCGCCTTTGCCAGCGCGCATGACATTCCGGTGGTGGAAACCCAGGCGGGCAAATCCGCGCTTGGGCATGACCATCCGCTGAATTTCGGGCCCGTCGGTGTGACCGGCGCATCATCGGCCAATCTTGTCTGTGAATCCGCCGATCTGGTGATCGGCATCGGCACGCGGTTTCAGGATTTCACCACCGGGTCCTGGTCGCTGTTCAAGAACCCGGCCCGCAAGCTGCTGTCGATCAACGTCCAGGCCCATGACGCCTACAAGCATGGTGCGATCAACCTTGTATCTGATGCAAAGATCGCGCTGCAAGCCATTGGCAAATCACTTGGATCGCAGAAGTTCAAGGCACCGGACGCCGGCCTGCGTCGCGACTGGTTCGCCGCAACGGCCGCCGTCAAGGCCGCCCCGGCCAAGGGCAATGCCCTGCCGACCGACATGCAGGTGATTGGGGCAGTGCAGCGCGCGGCGGGGCCGAAGACGCTTGTCATGGGGGCTGCCGGCACCATGCCGGGGGAATTGCACAAGCTTTGGGATGCCGCACCCGGCGGCTATCACATGGAATACGGCTTTTCCTGCATGGGGTATGAGATTGCCGGGGCGCTTGGCATCAAGATGGCGCGGCCCGAGGCGGACGTGGTCTGCATGCTGGGCGACGGCAGCTACATGATGGCGAATTCGGAACTGGCCAGTGCCGTGATGATGGGCATCGGCTTTACCGTGGTGCTGACCGACAACCGGGGCTACGGCTGCATCAATCGCCTGCAGCGCGGCACGGGCGGGTCACCCTTTAACAACCTGCTGGATCAGTCCCATCACGTGAACCCGTCTGCCATCGACTTTGTCGCCCATGCCGCCAGCATGGGCGCAAGGGCAGTGAAGGCCAAGGATATCAGGGCGCTGGAGGCAGAACTTGTTGCAGCCAGGGGGGCAGACCGGCCGGTGGTGATCGTGATCGACACCGATCCTGTGCCCTTTACCGAAGCGGGCGGGTCGTGGTGGGATGTGGCTGTGCCCCAGGTCAGCACGCGCCCCGCCGTGCAGACGGCCCGCGCGGCCTATGAGACGGCCTTGAAGGCACAACGGCTTGCTGACTGAACTTCGGGAACCAGAATGATCCTGTACGGAACCAACCCGATTGCCTGGTCGAATGATGACGACCGGACCCTGGGCGCACACATCACGCTGGAGCAATGCCTGGACGAGGCCGCAAGGATCGGCTTTGATGGAATTGAAAAGGGACATAAATTTCCGACGACGGTTGAAGGGCTGAAGGCGGTGCTGGACCCGCGCGGCTTGCGCTTTGTCTCTGGCTGGCATTCCACCAACCTGCTGGTGAACAGCCTGGACGGCGAAAAGGCGGCGATGCAGCCCTTTCTTGATGTTCTCAAGGGCATGGGTGCCAGGGTCATCATCGTCTGCGAAACCTCGAATGCCGTTCACGGCAATGACGCCGTGGCGCTGAAGGACAGGCCCCGTCTGGCCGATGATCGCTGGGCAGCCTTCGGCGCAGGTGTCGAGGCGCTGGCGCAGTTTGCCGCCGCGCAGGGCATCACCCTGGTCTATCACCACCACATGGGCACCATCGTGGAGACGGAAGACGAGATCGACCGCCTGATGGCGGCCACCGGCCCCGCCACGCATCTGTTGCTGGATACGGGGCACTGCCGCTTCGGCGGCGGCGACCCGGCGCGGCTGGCGCGCCGCCACATGGCCCGTGTCGGGCATATCCATGCCAAGAATGTGCGTCCCGCGATCATGGCAGAGGTCCGCGATCAGGGGCTGAGCTTTCTTCAAGGCGTGCGGCGCGGCGTCTTCACCGTGCCGGGCGACAGCGAGGGCGGGGTGGACTTTGCGCCGGTGCTGAAGACGGCGGCAGAACATGGCTATTCCGGCTGGCTGGTGATCGAGGCCGAACAGGACGCCGCCCTGCGCAACCCGTTCCGGTATCAAAGCCTTGGCCTGAATAGCCTGAAGGCGATGGCGCGCGACACCGGACTGGACCGCTGAGACCACCGCCCGGGGGCGTTGCCCCCGGACCCCCAGGATATTTGTGAACAGAAAATGGAGCGGGCGGGATGACGGACCTTCTGAGAAAGCCCTCGGGGACCCATGGCAAGGTGCATGACATCAGCCCGGAAGGCGCAGGCTGGGGCTATGTCGGATTCACGCTGTACCGGCTGGCACCGGGGGACCGGGTGGCGGAAGCCACCGGCGCGCGTGAGGTGATTCTGGTGCTGGTCGAAGGCAAGGCCCGTGTCACGGGGGGCGGCAGCGACCATGGCGTTCTGGGCGATCGGATGGATGTGTTCGAAAAGACGCCGCCGCATTGCCTGTACCTGCCCAATGGCACCGAATGGACGGCCGAGGCGACCACGCCCTGCACCCTGGCCGTCTGTTCTGCGCCCGGCCACGGCGGGCATGCCCCGCGCCGCATCGGACCTGAGGGGATCGTGCTGACCCCGCGCGGGCAGGGGGCCAACACGCGCTACATCAACAATATCGCGATGGAGGCGCAGGACTGGTGCGACAGCCTGCTGGTGACCGAAGTCTTCACGCCGGCCGGCAACTGGTCATCCTATCCGCCGCACCGGCATGACGAGGATGACTTTCCCCGCATGACCTATCTGGAGGAGACCTATTATCACCGGCTCAACCCCGCGCAGGGCTATGGGCTGCAGCGGGTCTATACCGAGGATGGGACGCTGGACGAAACCATGACGGTGAAAAACCATGATGTGGTGCTGGTGCCAAAGGGCCATCACCCCTGCGCTGCCCCCTATGGCTACGAGATGTATTACCTGAACGTCATGGCGGGGCCGGTCCGCAAGTGGCGCTTTCAGAACGATCCCGATCATGACTGGATCTGGCGGCGCGACAATCCGGCTTGAGGGGGCGGGCGGCGCGTGTCACCAAGGCGGTCGAAGGAGTGCCTGCATGAGTGATGACATCCCCGCCAACCTTGTCCGCCGCACCCCCTGGCCCGCCAGTGTCAGCCGCGCCGTGGGCACGCCGCTGCAGCCTTCGGTGGTTTATGTGTCGCAGACGCCGGATCAGCTTGACCTGCAGTATCAGGGGCAGGTCAAGGGCTATACCTATGCCCGCGAAGGGCATCCCAATGCCGAGGTGCTGGCGGCCAAGATCGATGCGCTGGAAGGGGCCGCAGGCGGGCTGATTGTCGGCTCGGGCATGGCGGCGGTGACGGCGGCGCTGATGGGCCTGCTCAGCGCGGGCGATCATGTGATCGGGGGCGATCAGCTTTATGGCCGGTCCTTGCGGCTGATGGCGCAGGACCTGGGCCGGTTCGGCATCGCCACCTCTCTGGCTGATCCGACCGATGTCGGCGCGGTTGCGGCGGCGATCCGGCCAGAGACGAAGATGATCCTGGTCGAGGTGGTGTCGAACCCGACCCTGCGCGTGGCGGACCTGAAGGGCATCGCGCAGCTTGCGAAAGACCGCGGCATCCTTCTGGCGGTGGACAGCACCTTTTCCACGCCGCGCGCCTGCCGCCCGCTGGAGCATGGCGCGGATATCGTCATTCATTCCGTGACCAAGCTGCTGGCCGGGCATTCCGATGTGACCCTGGGCTATGTGGCCGCCCGCGATGGCGCGCACCGCAAGGCGATCCATGATTTCGCGGTGACGCTGGGCCTGACACCCAGCCCCTTTGACTGCTGGCTGGCGGAGCGGGGCCTTTATTCCTTTCATCTGCGCTATGACCGGGCGGAAGAAAACGCGGCACGGCTGGCCGATCATCTGGCGGGGCTTGCCGGGGTGAAGCGGGTGCTTTACCCGCTGCGCCGGGACCACCCCGATCACGACCGCGCGGCAGACCTTCTGGGGCGGCGGGGCGGCAACATTCTGTCCTTTGAACTGGACGGCGGGCGGTCTGCCGCCAATGCCCTGACGCGGGCGATGCCGGATGTGGCCTTTGCGCCGACGCTGGGCGATGTCGGCACCACGCTGTCGCACCCGGCAACCAGTTCGCACCGGGCGATGACGCCGCAGGCGCGCGCGGCGCTGGGGATATCCGAAGGGTTCTTCCGCGTGTCGGTCGGGGTGGAGGATGTGGGCCTGCTGCTGCGCGATTTCACGGCAGGCGTTGCCGCAGCCCAAGGGGCCTAGGCCCGACGGACCGCGCGGCGGGTCAGGGCGGGCAGCCGGGATCGGGGGATGGTATGGAGTCTGAACTGACGCGGTCCCTGCTGGCGGCGGTGCCGATTCCGGTCGTGCTGATCGGGCCGGATGAGCGGATTGCCGGCATCAGCGGTGCGGCGGCGGCGCTCTTGGGCGACGGGCTGATCGGGCGGCATTACATCATGGCAATGCGCCAGCCGGCGCTGCTGGAGGTGATCGAGGCGACGCTGCGTTTCCGTCGGGCCGGGACCGTGCGGCTGGTGGTGACGGGGCCTGCGGGCGAGCAGACCTTCCGCGTCACCGTCAGCCCGGTGACGGGCGAGGGGCGGGGCGGTGTTCTGGCCGCGTTTGAGGACATCACCGATGTGGAACAGGCCGGGCAGATGCGCCGCGATTTCGTGGCCAATGTCAGCCACGAGCTGCGCACGCCCCTGACCGCGCTTCTGGGCTTTATCGAAACGCTGAAAGGGGCGGCCCGCGATGATCCGGCGGCGCGGGACCGCTTTCTGACCATCATGGAACGCGAGGCCGGGCGGATGAACCGCCTGGTGCGGGATCTTCTGTCGCTGAGCCGGGTCGAGGCCGAAGAACGCATACGCCCGACCGGGCGGATCGATATTGTCGCCCTGATCGGACAGACCGCCGCCGCGCTGCGCCAGATGACCGAAGGGGCCGGGGTCAGCCTGGCCATCACGGGCGAGCCCGGCCCGGTGATCATCGCGGCGGATGCCGACCAGATGACCCAGGTCTTTCACAACCTGATCGAGAATGCGGTCAAATACGGCGGGCCGGGCCGCGCGGTGACGATCCGTGTCAGCCGCGAGGCGCGCGATCTGTCGCTGCGCGGCCCTGCCGTGCGGATCGACGTGATTGATCAGGGCGAGGGCATTGACCCGATCCACCTGCCGCGCCTGACCGAACGCTTCTACCGGGTGGACAGCCACCGGTCGCGCGAACAGGGCGGCACCGGCCTTGGCCTGGCGATCGTGAAGCACATCGTGAACCGGCACCGGGGGCGCTTTCAGGTGGAAAGCACCCTGGGCGAGGGAAGCACCTTCAGCGTGATCCTGCCTGCGGTGTGAGGGGGATGCCCAGGGTGGGACAGGGGCTGGCTTGTTTTCAAGGGGATAGCGTTTCGACGTAACGGCGCGCCGGGATTTGGAGGGCAAGCAGGGTGTGTGCCTGCACGGACCGTTTGAGCGGGCTGATCGGGGGCGGTGCGTGCAAGCAAGCACCCTGCGCCGGGAGCACCGTCATCGCGGCAGTGCCGGTGCAGGCGAAGGACCAGGCGGCGAAGGGCGTGGTATCAGGGGCTGGCGGAGTGGCGGGAGGTCCCGGCGGGTGGACGTTGGGGTTGCAGGTGGGGGGCTTTGCTATGGAAGGGAATAGCTTATCTATCATTGTAGGTCGTGCAGTTCGTGGTAGTCTTCTACGGATCTCATTGGGGTTGAGGCGGTTGGCAGAGCTTTTCCGTTCCACGCAAGAGTTGATCGCAGTCTTGCAGCGCCCAAAGCTTCTTGTCACTCCCGTGGTATGGGTGCAGCCAGTCACTAAGCTCGGACAGCGACAGATGACCTTAACTTCTTCGCTCTGGGACGGAACTGCAACAATCCAAGGCGTCCGCTTTTCTGCAAGCTGCAGTCCCGAGGGTTTTGACCTGCCAGTCCACGTTACACTCCTGGCAGAGTTCAGGGGGAAGCCCCGAGCAATAGCAAGAGTCGATATCAACGGTCAAAGACATGAGAACCGGCACAAAGTCTGCGGGAGCCTCCAGTTTTCTGACGCGGGTGTTACGCACTTCCATGACACAAGCCTTCACGCAGACATCGAAATTGCGCAGCTTCTCGGTGGCTCGCTCGGAGACTTGCCCATCGCGCGACCAATTGGCGACATGCCGGAAGACTTTTCCAAGGCGATGGAAAAATGTGGAGAACTGCTCCATATTGGCAACCTGACGGAGATCGAAGAACCACAATGGCAGCCTCGACAGTTTCCTTTCTGACGAACATCGACAGGACCGGACGCTCAGATGCCTTAGACGAGGCACTGCGCAGGATGGTGTCCAGCACCTTTGTGCAGGGTCGCTTTCGGGTCGAGATGCCGATCATCATGGCAGGCGGAAGCGCGGCGACGGTCACGGTTTGGCCCGAGGGCAACGGCGAAACTTTCATGGTATCGGACGACGGCGGAGCGTTGTTTGAGGTGATGTCTGGGGCATTTAGCGAAACCATCTTTCGGCGAGTAGCGAAGGAGTGGTGCGATCGCTACGGAGCGTCTTTTGATGGTGGCTCGATGCTCTACTTGCGCGTATCGGGTGGGCGGCTACGAGGCGCGATCATCGCTATGGCCAACCTAATGAAAGAGGTAGTTGACGTTACAATCGAGCGTTCTGTTGACCAGAAGGCCCGGCAGATCGATCTTGAACTATGGGAGAAGCTTGATCGCGCCTTTGGCGGAGCAAGCGTTGAGCGGAAAGCGCATTTGGCAGGTGAGTCTTCAGCGGTTCATGAGTTCAGTGCGGTGGTTCAAACCACGAAGGGCCTGATTGCATTCGATACTTTCAGCGCGCAAGGTAACTCGATTAACTCCGTCTACGTGAAGATGGCAGATATCGGGAGAAGTGAAGCTCCCCCCAAGGCTATTGCAGTAACCAAGCGCATGTCCGACATTGGGCCTAAGCTGCACTTGATCACAAGTGTGGCGCAAGTCATTGAAATTCAAATTGAAACTTCTGACCTGCAAAGGGTCGCATCCGCTGCATGAGCAGCGTCCCCCTCATCCCCCCAGCCGCTCCGTCAACAACCGGCAAAACCCTCCCTGCCCACTCCCCCCATGACCACCGCGTTCGACTCGCTCTTCGTCAGGCGGCACCCGTCGGCGACGGTCGTGCCGGGGGTGTGCCCGCCCTTCGTCTCGGTCACCACGGTGATGTGGCGGCTCTCGAAGAGGGCGGGCTGGAGGAGGGAGGCGGTCACGCGGGGTAGTGTGCGGGCCGGCCGTCCGGATCGACGGGACGGAGGAGGGCGAGGGGATCGACGAGGGTCACCTGCCGCGCCTGACCGAGCGGTTCTGCCGGGTGGACAGCCGCCGCTCGCGCGAGCAGAGGGGGACAAGGCTGGCCATCGTGAACCACATCGTGAACCGGCACCGGGGGTGTTTCCGGATCGAGAGCGAAAAGGGAAGGGGCAGCACCTTCAGCATGATCCTGCCCTCGCAGTGGCCGTCCCGGACCAGTCCGCGCGGGCAAGCGCGAACCAGATGCTGTCGCACCATTCCTCGCGCCACAGCAGGGTCCGCTCTGCCCGGTGGGTTTCGCGAAAGCCGAACCGGCTCAGCAGGGCGATGGAGGCCATGTTGCGCGGATCGACTTCCGCCGTGATCTCTGCCGCGTCATGCGCGGCGAAGAGATGCGGGATCAGCACGCCCATCGCTTCGCGGGCCAACCCCTTTCCCCAGTGATCGGGATGCAGGATGTAGCCAAGTTCCAGGCTTTGCCATGCCCCTGCCTTGCCGATCACCTGCCCGGCATGTTCAACGATGAAGTCATCGCAATGTTCGGTGATCATGGTCTGCAGGAAGTCGCGGGTCTGATCGCGGCTGGCATGTTCGGGGGTGGACCAGTACCGCATCGCCGCCGGGTGCGACAGGACGGCATGCAGCCCGTCCAGGTCCTGCGCGCAGGCGCGGCGCAGGACAAGGTGCTGCGTCACCAGCCTCATTGCGGTGTCAGCCTGGTGATCCCCACGGCGGCGGCGCGGGCAAGATCAGGGTCCAGCGACATCGGCGTGTATTCGCCGCGCCGCCACAACTCGCCCAGATCATCATAGTGGCGCGACAGTGGATGGCCCGATTGCCCGGTGGAGATGACAAAGACCGAACTGTCGGGATCGGCAAAGTCATAGACCCCCCGATAGCCCGCCCCCTGGACGCTGGTGAAGGGATCGGGGTCCTTGCCGCTGGTGCGCCCGCGCATCAGGGTGTCGTCATCGCCGCTGGTCGACTGGCGGATGTTCACCAGATGGCGCAGCACCGGCACCTGGCCCAGAACCGGATGGTCCTGATGGGCCTGATGCGCATCGCCCCAGCGCCAGCTTTCCAGATTGGGGCCATAGCGTTCCACCAGGCCCTGAAGCGCGTCATCCAGCGCCAGCCGCGCCAGATCGGTGCAGGTTTCCACCGGCGAGGATTGCAGGATGTCGCACCACACCCCGGCGCCTTCGGTGTTGCGGTAGACCCGTTCGATGAACACAGGGTCAACATGGGTGAAGTCATCGGCCAAGGGGCCGATCTCGTCGCGGATCAGCCGGTCCTGCAGCGCGCGCAGCCAGGCCGAATAGATCAGCGGCTCTGGCAGATGTTCGTTCATCTCGCCGTTCCATTCCGCCAGCATGTCCAGCGCCTGGGCCCGCCGCCGCTCTGGCGTGCCGGCGGGGGATGCCCCGGCGGTGAACCACAGATCGGCCCCGACCAGCGGCAGCAGGGTGCGCGCGGCATTGGATACGGTGTCAAGCTGCGCCTCGATGAAGCTGTCGCGGGTGTGAACCTCGCGCGTTTGCATCAGGCGCAGCCAGCGGGCGATGCGCTGGGTATCGCCCCAGTCAAAGCTGACATGGGCGGGAAAGGGGCGGTCCACGGTTTTGTTGTTGGTGTTGCCAAGAATGCCGGTCGCCGGGTTCAGAAAGCGCGGGTTGTCGGCATAGGGGAAAAAGCCGTTCCAGCGGTTTTCCGGCAGCCAGCCCCGTGTCGGCATCCGGCCCCGGCTTTGGTTGCGCGGATCGCGGCGCGGCATCGCCCCGATGACCTGCATGGCGATACCGTCCCTGTCCGCCAGCATCAGGTTCTGTGACGGCGCAATGAACAGTTCCCCCGCCGCCAGCCCGTCTGCCACGGACTGCGCCGTCATCATGCGAATGGCTGCGGTCATTGTCGTATCGGTCGCAGACAGCGCCGTCCACGACACCGAGGCGACATGTCCCGGCGGGGTGATGGCCGCAAGACCGGAATGGGACCCCGGCAGAACGGGGCCGTTCCCGGTCCAGCGCAGGGTCAGGGTGACGGGCGGGGCATCCCTGACATTCAGGATCGACCGGCGGGTTTCAAACTCTGCCCAGCCGTCCGGGGTGCGGTACTGTTCCGGGTTCTCGGGGTTGATCTGTTCGATATGCACGTCCAGATCATCAAGATAGGACGAGGTCAGCCCCCATCCCACCGCGTCGGACCGGCCCAGAAGCACGGCGGGAACCCCCGGAATCGTCGCCCCGATCACGCCGCCGGAGGTCAGTTGCAAACGCGCAAGGTACCACAGGCTGGGGGCGGTGAAATCAAGATGCGGATCATTCGCCAGCAGCGTGCCGCCCGCCGCCGAGCGGTCGGGGGCCGCGGCCCAGGCGTTCGAGGCACCGCCCATTCCGGCCTGCGCAAAGGGCGACAGCGGCGTATCGGCCAGCCGCACGGGACCTGCGCCGGGCAGAACCCCCGGAACAAGACCGGCATAGTCGGGCAGGGCGGCAATGCCCGCGCCGGGATCATCGGGAAGCAGGTCGCGCAGGCGGGCATCGGGAAGCAGCAGCGAGGCGCGGGCACGCCGCACTTCGGCTGTCAGGTGGGTGGATTGCTGCAGTGCCATCAGCTTGAGGATCGCGATCGAATCCGCCGGTTGCCAGACCGCGATTTCAGGCTCGAACAGAAAGAACTCGGGTGCCCCCCGGCCGCGCGCGCCGCTGATGACCTGACCGATCCATGCGTTGACGCCGTCTGAATAAGCCTCAAGCGCGCGTCTGGTCGGCGCGTCCTGCGCCCCGACCGATTGCAGCGCCAGGCCGTACAGGTCGTAGCGGCGCAGGATTTCGTCAATGCGCACGGTGCGCTGGCCGAAAATCTCGGACAGGCGGCCTTGCGCGGTGCGGCGCAGCTGGGTCATCTGCCACAGACGGTCCTGGGCATGGGCAAATCCCAGGGCGAAGAAAACGTCTTCGTCGCTGTTGCCGAAGATATGGGGCACATTGGCGTTGTTGCGCACGATCTCGACCGGGGCCGAAACGCCGGGCAGGACGAAACCTTCGTTGTAATCGGGCAGTGACCGCGACAGGAACTGGTAGCCGATCACCAGACCCAGAACGCCCAGCACCACAAGGCCGGTGAACAGCCGCAGAAGCCAGCGGAAGGCAACGATCATGACGGTCCAGAACCCGGTGCTTGACGGCAGTCGCAAGCCCGGTACCTAGTGCATGGGCCTGCCGGACGCAATCGCGCAGGCACAGGCACGGGGCAGGGCGGGGGCAACATGGCGCGGGTGGCATTTCTGGGGCTGGGTGTGATGGGCGGCCCGATGGCAGGGCACCTGCACCGCGCCGGGCATGAGGTGACGGTCTACAACCGCACGGCGGCCAGGGCCGGGGCCTGGGTCGAACGGCACGGCGGGCGCGCCGCGCCAACCCCGGCCGAGGCGGCACGCGGGGCCGAAGTCGTGCTGGCCTGCGTGGGCAATGACGACGATCTGCGGTCGGTCTGCCTGGGCGACGATGGGGCCTTTGCCGGAATGGCACCGGGGGCGGTCTTTGTCGATCACACCACCGTTTCGGCAAAGGTCACGCGCGAATTGCACGCGCGGGCCGGGGCCGCCGGGCTTGGCTTCATCGATGCGCCGGTGTCGGGCGGGCAGGCGGGGGCAGAAAACGCTGTGCTGTCGGTGATGTGCGGCGGGGATGCCGGCCCCTATGCGCGGGCCGAGCCGATCATCGCCGCCTACGCCCGCATCTGCCGTCTGCTCGGCGGCAGCGGCGCGGGGCAACTGGCCAAGATGATGAACCAGATCTGCATCGCCGGTCTGGTGCAGGGCCTGGCCGAGGCGCTGGCTTTCGGGCGGAAGGCGGGCCTTGACGGTGCGGCGGTGGTCGAAGTGATCAGCCAGGGGGCTGCCGGAAGCTGGCAGATGGTCAACCGCCACAAGACCATGCTGGACGACCGGTTCGACTTCGGCTTTGCCGTGGACTGGATGCGCAAGGATCTGGGGATCTGCCTGGACACGGCGGCAGAGGTTGGCGCACGCCTGCCGGTCACGGCGCTGGTCGATCAGTTCTACGGTGACGTGCAGGCGATGGGCGGCGGGCGGTGGGACACCTCGAGCCTGATCAGGCGGCTGAAGGGGTGATTTCGGCTTGCACAAGGCGCCGGGCCGAGTCCGGGTCATGCGTTGGCAGGTAAACCGAGGGTGTGATTGAGAGATACGTCCTGATCTGATCAAGCGTCCGGTGCGACAGCGCATCGTTGCTGCTGACCCCGTCGATCTGCCCGGCCTGCATCAGCGCCTCGGTATAGGACGCATCGCCTGCCAGAAAGACGCTTCCCGCCCCGTCTTGCACAATGACAGAGATATGACCCGCCGTATGTCCGGGCGTGGCAACGGCCACCACATCGCCCGCCCGTGTCAGCCTTGAACTGGACGCGAAGGGGCCGAAAGGCCCGTCTGCCAGGTCCAGCGCTGTCGGGTCGAACCAGCTTGGCCATGCATTGGGCAAGTAGCCGCGCAGGCGGCCTGCAAGCCCCTTCGCCCTGGCGAACTCGGCGCGTGAGACGGCAATCGCGCTATGGGGGAAATGACCTATCCCGCCGTCGTGATCGACATGCAGATGTGTCAGCACCACGCGGCGCACATCGCGCGGACCAATCCCCAAAGCCCGTAGCTGCGGCCCGACTTCCTCCTCTGGTTCAAGACGGAACTCGACTTCCCAGCGCAGATAGGGGTGCCAGCTTTCACGGTTGCGCAACAGGTGGCCGCCTTGCCCGGTATCCACAACGATCACCCCCTCGGGGTGTTCGATCGCCCAGGCAAAGGTTGGCAGCCATCCGGTCCAGTCCGCATCGGTGAAGATGGCAAGCTGTCGGCGCAGGCCGTAGCCGCGCCCGGCGACCTGGGCCTGCTTGATGCGAACCTGACCTGTCTGAATTGCGTGGATTCTCACATCAGGCCCTCACGGAATGATCCGCGTATACTTCACGCCCGAAAGAGTGGCCCCGGCAATCAGGCCGGACTGGCCGAAGACCAGCGCGATCACCGGTTGCAGTTCGGTGGTCTGCTTGCCGATGCTGGCCCCGCCCTGGTCCGGTGTGGCATAGCGCAAATCGGTGCCCACGGCCAAGCCATCGCTTCTGCGGAAATCGGCAAGCGCCTCGGGTGTCATGAAGAACAGCGCATGGGCATACTGCTGTGCGCCGATCTGAAGACCGTACGTGGCTTTGGCAGTTGCATAGTAGTCCACCGTCACATCGTTGATCCTGAGCGCCCCGCGCCCGTAGGCCCCGCCAAAGAAAAGGCCGGCCTCGGTCATCAGCGGCATCCACAGCACGCCCGAGGCCCTGGCCGCCAGGTCCTGTGTGCCGGGATAGGTGGTGAACAGAAAGTCGCGCGTTGCATCCACCCGCGCGTCGATCTGCGCGGATGCCCCGCTGCCGACACCGCTTCCGCAGGCGACAGCGGCCAGCAGGGATGACCCCGCAACGCCCAAAAGTGCCCGTCTTGTGATTGGAGTGGTCATGATCTGCCCTTCGAACCTTACCCCGGTCGCGGGTCTTTGCCCGCCTTGGGCGCAGTTATAGACGCTTTCCTGCGCCATGTCATTCACCCTGGGCTGGCCAAGCGGTGCCTTGCCGATGACAATCGCCGACGGACTGCCCGCCTGATCCGGGGCTGCGCGTCAGACCGCAGGTGCCAGAAGCGCCGCCGCTTCGGGCGCGAAATAGGTCAGAATTCCGTCGCATCCGGCGCGCTTGAAGCCCAGAAGGCTTTCCAGCATCGCCTTTTCGCCGTCGATCCAACCGCGCGCGGCCGCCGCCCGGATCATGGCGTATTCGCCCGAAACCTGATAGGCAAAGGTCGGAACCCCGAAGGCATCCTTCACCCGCCTGCAGATGTCGAGGTATGGCATCCCCGGCTTGACCATCACCATATCCGCCCCCTCGCGCAGGTCGCGCTCGATCAGGCGCAGGGCCTCGTCGCTGTTGGCCGGGTTCATCTGATAGGTTTTCTTGTCGCCCTTCAGCGCGCCGCTGGCCCCCACCGCATCGCGGAAGGGGCCGTAAAAGGCGCTGGCATATTTCGCGGCATAGGACAGGATCGCCACGTCCTTGTGGCCCGCCGCCTCCAGCGCCATGCGGATTGCGCCGATGCGCCCGTCCATCATGTCGGACGGGCCCAGAATGTCGGCCCCGGCATCGGCCTGCGCCAGGCTCATCTTCACCAGCGCGTCCACGGTTTCGTCGTTCAGGATGATGCCGTCGCGCACCAGGCCGTCATGTCCGTTCAGGTTGTAAGGGTCCAGCGCCACATCGGTCATCACCGCCAGTTCGGGCTGTTCCGCCTTCAGCGCGCGGATGCAGCGGTTGACCAGATTGTCGGCGTCCCAGGCGGCCTCGCAGCCCGCCGTCTTCAGCGCGGGATCGATATAGGGAAACAGGCAGACCGCCGGAATGCCCAGCCGCACCGCCCGCTCTGCCGCCCGCAGGATGTTGTCCTGCGACAGCCGCGCGACCCCGGGCATCGAGGCGACCGGTGTTTCGGTGCCCGTCCCGTCGCACAGGAACAGCGGCCAGATCAGGTCCTTGACCGTCAGGGTGTTTTCCTGCGCCAGATCACGCAGGGCGGCGGAACGGCGCATCCGGCGGAAACGCGTGGCGGGAAAGGCGGCTTGGATCGGGCGCATCGGACTCTCCGGGCTGGTCTTTTTCTGACTGGCACGGAAACCGGCGCGTCTCAAGGGTTGGAATGCCCGGGCGATGCCTGTAGGAACGCCGGGGCGGTTGCGTGACAGGGGCAGTCTGATTGAACGGGTTCGACATCATCTTCGACCAGATCCACCTGCGGTCCTTTTCCAGTCTCTGGTTCTGGCTTGCGCTTGTCGGTGTCTGGACCCTGGCCAGCCACAGGGTGCTGGGTGTTTCCAGTGACATGATCCGGCATGCCCGGAAATATGGCAAGCCTGCCGAGGCCGACCTTGAGGCGCTGGTGCAGATCAAGGTGGCGCGGCTCAGGCGGATTTTTGACGAGGCCGGTGTGGTCATTGTGGGTTTGCTGTTCTTTCTGCTCAGCTCCCTTGTCGTGCTTGGTTTCTATCACGGTGTGGAACTGGCGCAGGCACTGACCCTGATTCTGGTTCCGCTGACTTGGGTCGGCTTTCTCAATCTGCGCCTGGTGCGGCAGGTGCAGGCGGGCAACGCAACGGGGGCGGGGTTGGTCCGCCTGCTGGGACGCCACCGCCACAAGGTGCAGGCGATCGGGCTTTTTTCGATCTTTGCCACGACGATGTGGGGTGCCTGGCAGAACGCGCAGGCCGGTTTTCCGGGGTTTTGACCGGGGAATTGACACCGCCGTCCGCCGCGATAGAGGGTTGCCATGCCGACACCCACACCAATTCTTCTGGGCGGCGCCCCCGAGGGGTTTGACGCAAGCCTTGTCGCGCGCGAACTGGCGCGGGGCCTGCCTGTGATTCATGTCGCGCGCGACGACAAGCGGATGGAGGCGATGCGGGCCGCGCTGCGCTTTTTTGCGCCCGAGGCCGTGGTGCTGACACTTCCTGCCTGGGACTGCCTGCCTTACGACCGCATCTCGCCCAATCCCGACCTGTCGGCGGCGCGGATGGCAACGCTGGCCCTGCTGGCCCAGGGCGTGCCCGGGCCGTTCATCCTGCTGACCACCGTCAACGCGGCCACGCAGCGCCTTCCGGCGCGCGACGTGCTGCGCGAGGCCTCTTTCAGTGCCCGCGTCGGCCAGCGCGTGAACGAAGAGGCGCTGCGCAGCTTCCTGTCGCGGGCCGGCTTTTCGCCGGTGGCGACGGTGACGGAGCCGGGCGATTATGCGATCCGCGGCGGCATCGTGGATGTCTTCCCGCCCGGACCGGGCGGCCCGGTGCGGCTGGATTTCTTTGGCGACGTGCTGGATGGTGCGCGCAGGTTCGATCCCGAAACCCAGCGCACCACGGAAAAGCTGGCACGGGTCGATCTGGCGCCTGTGTCCGAGGTCATTCTGGACGAGGCTGCAATCACCCGGTTCCGCCGGAATTACCGCGTCGAATTCGGCGGGGCCGGTGCCGATGATCCGCTGTACGAGGCGGTATCGGCGGGCCGCAAGCATCAGGGCATGGAACATTGGCTGCCCTTTTTCCATGACCGGATGGAAACCCTGTTCGACTATCTGCCCGAGGCCGCCGTCCTGCTGGACGACCATGTCGGCAATGCCCGGCTGGCGCGCTGGGAAGGGATCGAGGATCAGTACGATGCCCGGCACGAGGCGATGACGGCGAAGGGGCGAATGGATACGGTCTACAAGCCTGCCGCCCCCGGCCAGCTCTATCTGGATGACAGCGCCTGGAATGCCGCCGTGGCCGGGCACCGCGTGGTGCAGCTTTCCCCCCTGCCGCAGTCGCCCGGCCCCGGCGTGCTGGACGCGGGCGGGCGGATCGGGCGCAGCTTTGCGCCCGAACGACAGATGGAAAGCGTCAGCCTGTTCGGCGCGCTGGCCGACCACATCCGCAGCCTGCGCGGCGAGGCACAGGTGGTGATTGCCAGCTGGTCAGAAGGCGCACGCGAGCGTCTGCGCGGATTGATCGGCGATCAGGGCCTTACCGGGGCTGTCCTGATCAGCGACGCCCGCCAGATTCCCGCAGGGCGCGGCGGGCTGTTCCTGACGGTCTGGGCGCTGGAGCAGGGATTTGTCGCCGCCGGCCTGGCCGTCATTTCCGAACAGGATGTTCTGGGCGACCGGCTGATCTCCAGGCCGCGCCGGAAGCGCAAGGCGGAAAACTTTGTTTCCGAGGTCAATGCCCTGACGCCTGGCGATCTGGTGGTGCATGTCGAACATGGCGTCGGGCGCTACAAGGGGCTGGAGACGATCAGCGCCCTTGGCGCCCCGCACGAATGCATCGCGCTGGAATATGCCGAAAATGCCCGGCTTTACCTGCCGGTCGAGAATATCGAACTGCTCAGCCGCTACGGGCATGACGAGGGCCTGCTAGACCGGCTGGGCGGCGGGGCCTGGCAGGCAAAGAAGGCCAGGCTCAAGCAACGCATCCGCGACATCGCCGAACGCCTGATGCGCGTCGCCGCCGAACGCCACCTGCGCCACGCCCCCGTTCTGGAAGCGCCCCATGCCATCTGGGAAGCCTTTTCGGCCCGCTTTCCCTATCAGGAAACCGATGATCAGCTTGCGGCAATCGCTGACGTGGTGGCGGACCTTGGGGCGGGCAGCCCGATGGACCGGCTGGTGGTGGGCGATGTGGGCTTCGGCAAGACCGAGGTTGCCATGCGCGCCGCCTTTGTCGCCGCCATGGCCGGCCTGCAGGTGGCCGTGGTGTGCCCGACGACCCTGCTGGCGCGCCAGCACCACCGCAGCTTTGCCGAACGCTTCCGCGGCTTTCCGGTGGAAATCCGCCCCCTGTCCCGCTTCGTCCCGTCGCGTGAGGCGGCGGCGACGCGCGACGGGATTGCGGATGGCGCGGTTGATATCTGTATCGGTACCCATGCCCTGCTTGCCAAGGGCATCCGGTTCAAGTCGCTGGGCCTTCTGATCATCGACGAAGAGCAGCACTTTGGCGTTGCCCACAAGGAACGGCTAAAGGAAATGCGGTCCGAGGTGCATGTGCTGACCCTGACGGCCACGCCGATTCCGCGCACGCTGCAATTGTCGCTGACGGGGGTGCGGGATTTGTCGGTCATCGCCACCCCGCCGGTGGACCGGCTTGCCATCCGAACATATGTGTCGGAATTCGACACGGTGACGCTGCGCGAGGCGCTGCTGCGCGAACGCTACCGGGGCGGACAAAGCTTTTTCGTGGTGCCGCGCATTGCCGACCTGCCCGAGGTGGAGCGGTTCCTGAAAGAGCAGGTTCCGGAAGTGACTTATGTCATCGCCCATGGCCAGATGGCCGCCGGGGACCTGGATGACCGCATGAACAGCTTCTACGATGGGAAATACGATGTGCTGGTCACCACCAGCATCGTCGAATCCGGCCTGGACATTCCTGCGGCCAATACGATGATCGTGCACCGCGCCGATATGTTCGGCCTGTCGCAACTTTACCAGATCCGGGGCCGGGTCGGGCGGGCCAAGACGCGGGCCTACTGCTATCTGACCACCCGGCCGCGCAGCCCGCTGACGCCGCAGGCGCTGAAACGGTTGCGCCTGCTGGGGTCGCTTGACAGTCTGGGGGCCGGATTCAACCTGGCCAGCCATGACCTTGATCTGCGCGGCGCGGGCAATCTTCTGGGCGAGGAACAGTCGGGCCATATCCGCGAGGTGGGGTATGAGCTGTACCAGTCGATGCTGGAAGAAACGATTGCCAGGCTCCGCTCGGGCGAGCTGGCCGGGCTGACGGGCGGCGACGATCAATGGTCGCCGCAGATCAACCTGGGCGTACCGGTCTTGATTCCCGAAGACTATGTGCCCGATCTGGACCTGCGCCTTGGTCTCTATCGCCGCCTGTCGGCGCTGACCACCAAGGTCGAACTGGAAGGGTTCGCGGCAGAGCTGATCGACCGTTTCGGCCCCGTGCCGAAAGAGGTGAACACCCTGCTGCTGGTGGTGCGGATCAAGGCGATGTGCAAGCGTGCGGGCATCTCGCGGCTGGACGGCGGGCCGAAAGGGGCCACGGTGCAATTCCACAACGACCGCTTTTCCAACCCCGCCGGTCTGGTTGATTTCATCAAGGCCCAGGGGCAGGGGGCCAAGGTGGCGGGCAACAGGATCGTGCTGCAGCGTGACTGGAAGACCGAAGGCGACCGCATCAAGGGTGCCTTCGCCATTGCCCGGGACCTGGCCGAACAGGCGATCAAGGGCAAGACCGCCGCCTGAGGCAGGCGCGCCCTGTCCCTTGCCGGTCAGCCCCGGCGCGGGATCAGCCGCATCAGGGCCCAGCCAAGCGCGGCCAGCACCGAAACCCCGGTCATCAGCGGCACCGGGGTGCCGTCAAAGGCCAGCCCCAGCGGCACCGCCAGCGCCACGCCCAGCACCGTGGCCAGCGCCGCCGTGATCGAGGCCGCCATTCCGGCGATATGGCCCACCGGTTCCAGCGCCAGCGCATTCAGGTTGCCGATGGTCAGCCCGGTCATGAAGAAAACGCTGGTGGTCCAAAAGACGTAAGCCGGGAAAGACAGCGCGTCGGGCCACAGGCCAAGGGCGGTGACCGTGGCAAAGGCACCCGAAAGGATCACCTGCGTTCCCAGCGCCGTGGTGATCAGATAGCGCATCCCCAGCCGCCCCACGAGGCGCGCGTTGACGAAATTGGCAGACCCCGCCAGCACGGCAATCACCGCAAACCAGAAGGGGAAGGTGGCCCCGCGCCCGAAGGTGATGTCAAAGACCTGCTGGGTGGACGACAGCGTGCCGAACAGCACCCCGAACAGCAGCGCCTGTACCGCCGTTGACACCACGATCACGCGGTACGAGATCACTTCGGCGAAGGCCGCCCGCAGCGGGCCCGCCCGCAGCGGCCGGCGGTTTTCGGGCCGCAGCGTTTCCGGCTGGCGCAGGCCCAGCCAGATGCAGCCCACCCCGGCAAAAAGGACGAAGGCGATGAACAGCGACCGCCAGCCGAAGGCGGCGATGATCACGGTGCCCGCAGCCGGGGCCACGGCGGGCACCAGCATGAAGACCATCATCGCAAAGCTGACGACCCGCGCCATGTCGCGCCCGGAATGCAGGTCGCGCACCATCGCGATGGAGACGATGCGCGGCGCCGCCACGCCCAGCCCCTGCACCACGCGGGCGATCAGCAGCAATTCCAGCGTCGGCGCGGCCCAGGCGGCTGCGGCCCCGGCGACAAACAGCAGCGACCCGGCCATGATGACCGGCTTGCGCCCGAAGGCATCCGACAAGGGCCCGGCAAAAAAGGTGCCAACCCCCATCCCCAGCACAAAGCTGGTCACGATCAACTGGGCGGCGTTGATGTTGCCCGGTGTCAGTTCTGCCGCAATCTGCGGCAGGGCAGGCAGCATCGAGTCGATGGAAAACGCGATTGTGGCGAACAGCATCGCAATCAGGGCGATGAATTCGGTCTGGCCAAGCTGCGGCTGGGCTGACTGCGGCGCGGTACCTGCAGGGGATGTCATCAACGGCCTGTCTTTTCCGTGATGTCGCCGATCACCTGATGCCACAATCGGACCGGCTGCACACCGGACGGGGCGTGAGGCTTGGCGATGACAAGGGCCGGCACCGGCACCACCCCACGCGGGCAGGCATC
Organism: Rhodobacter sp.; assembly: GCA_020250445.1. Taxonomy (GTDB): domain Bacteria; phylum Pseudomonadota; class Alphaproteobacteria; order Rhodobacterales; family Rhodobacteraceae; genus Aliitabrizicola. The sequence goes on along the minus strand of JADCEF010000107.1, from coordinate 34,224 downwards.
GGCACTGCGGGCGGCAATCCTGCCGCTGTCCGTATCCGGGGCCAGACGGCGCGCGGTCACGGCAGGCTCAGGGCTGGCCTTAGCGGCCGGGATTGCGGTGGATCTGCGGATATCGAAAGCATCCCGATCCACCTACGCGGCCTGCGCCGCCGTTGCAAGGCGGATTGACCTGGCTTATGGGTGCGCGCCATGGGAAATCCGGATGACAACAGCCTGATCCGCATCGCCCGCGACGGCGGCGGCGAGACGGGGGTCGAGCCGCTGAACCTGGGCAAGCGGGTGCGCGACCTGCGCAAGGCGCGGGGCTGGACCCTGGAACAGGCAGCCGTTCAGGCCGGTCTGGCGCGATCCACCCTGTCGAAGATCGAGAACGGGCAGATGTCGCCCACCTATGAGGCGCTCAGGAAACTGGCCGGGGGGCTGGCGGTGTCGGTGCCGCAACTGTTCACGCCGCCCAGCCGTGCCATGGTCACGGGCCGCCGTGCCGTGACGCGGGCGGGCGAGGGGCAGGCACAGGCCACTGCCACCTACGAGCACGAGCTGCTGGCCCAGGCGCTGACCCGCAAGCAGATGTTGCCCTACCGCGCCCGCATCCGCGCCCGGGACATCGCCGAATTCGACGGCTGGGTGCGGCACGACGGCGAGGAGTTTCTTTACGTGCTGACCGGTGCGGTTCGCCTTTACACCGAGTTCTACGAGCCGGTCGACATGAAGCGCGGCGACAGCGCCTATTACGATGCCACGATGGGGCATAACGTTGTCTCCGTGTCGGAAGAGGATGCAATGGTCCTTTGGGTGACCTCGCTGATGTGATGCGGACCCTCTTGCGCCGGGCAAAAGGGAGCCGCTGGATTTCAGGAACAGGATTTGTCCCCTTCCGAAACTGTCACGGCTTCGCGCCCAGGGACCCTATGGTTTCGTCCGGGCCGGATCAGGATGACAGACCCCGGCCCTGTTGCCCTGTTGGCACCCGGCGGGGCTTCGGCCCGCACCGCAGGGCCGGGGCAACGGCCCCGGCCAAAGCACGACGGGCGCGCGCAAATAACTCTCCCGACTTGCGGGCAGCAGCCCCTGCGGGTGGCACGGTTCAGAACCACGCCAATGTCACAGGGTGCGGCCCGTTCCGGTCAATAGGCCGTCCAGCCGCCGTCCGTGGCATAAAGCCCGCCGGTGAAATTCGAAGCCTCGTCGGACAGCAGGAACAGGATCATCGCAGCCTGTTCCCAGACCGTGGCAGAGCGGCGCTGGCTGTCGGCATAGGCCAGGATGCTGGCGGTCTTGATCCGCCCCATGGTCGGGCCGTCGGTATCCGCCGCACTGGCCGCCACAAGCGCCCCGGCGCGCTCCACCATCGGCGTATCGGTGGCGGCCATGTTGACCGAATTCACGCGGATGCCGTAGGGCGCATAATCGATGGCGGCGTTTCTGGTCAGGCCGTTGACGGCATGCTTGGTCGTCACATAGGCCGGGTTGCCGGCAAGCCCCGTCAACCCGGCGATCGACCCGACGTTCACGATCGACCCGCCGGTTCCCTGGGCCACCATCTGCGCCAGTTCTGCCCGCAGGGTCCGGTAGGTGCCGATCAGGTTCGTGCGGATCACCCCGTCCCAATAGGCATCGGTCGATTCATGCAGGCGGGCAAAGATACGGTCCTTCTGCGCGGCATAGTCGATGGGGTCGCCGGAAAAGACGCCGTCCATGACGCCGGCATTGTTCAGCGCCATGTCCAGCCGCCCGAAGGTCGTGACTGCCGCTTCGATCATGCGGCGGCTGGTATCCTCTTCGGCGATGTCGCCTTCAACAAAGACGGCCTTGCCGCCGTCGCTGACAATTCCCTCGATCGTGGCGGCACCCAGATCGCCGATCCAGTCAACGCCCACGATATTGGCCCCTTCCCGGGCGGCGCGGATGGCCGCAGCCGCCCCGATGCCGCGGGCGCAGCCGGTGACGATCAGCGTGCGTCCGGCAAGCCGCCCGGGCGTGAAGACCGCCGGATCAATCGGGGCTATGTCCCTGATCCCGACGCCGCCCGACTGGGCAGCGGCCTGGGTGGCCGTTGCCCCCTGGATCGTGGCCCCGGTCGCGACCACGCCTGCGGTCAGCGCAACACCCTTAAGCAAGTCCCTGCGTTCCATGACGGTGTCCTTTGTGATCAAAGAGCCAAGTCCAAGCCTATCCCCTGGGGCCCGTGCCGGCAATCCCTAGCCGCCGATGGCGTCGCCGACCATTCTTGCACCGCCGGTGATGTCTTCTCCCACGCCCGCGACCGTATTGCACCCCGCCAGTGACAGCGTGGCAAAGACCAGCAGCACAGCCAGTTTCTTCATGCCCGATACTCCCCCTTCAGTGTGGTGCCTGCCGCACCCTTGATCCCAAATCACAGTCAATGTTCAGTCCTGGTACCACCAGACGTCAGGCTGGAACCCCAGCCAGTCCCCATAGATCGGCAGCCGGTCCGGATACTGCAGCTGCCTTGCATGCGCGATGCGCGACACGTCCGAATACCAGATCGGCACCACATATCTGCCGCTTGTCAGAACGCGGTCAAGTGCCCGCGATGCCGCGATGAACTCCTGCGGGTCGGTCGCCGTCAGCAGGGCCCGGATCATCGCCTCGGCAGCGGGAGAGTTCATGCCCATCCAGTTGCGTGTTCCCGGTTCCGTCACCCCTGCTGCACCCCAGTACAACATCTGCTCGTTGCCGGGGCTCAGCGACAGCGACCGGATGTAATGGGTCATGTCGAAGTCATAGCGGTTGGTGCGTTCCTTGTACTGGGCGGAATCGACGGTGGTGACGGTAACGGCAATGCCCAGCCGCCGCAGGGCCTCGACATAGATGTTCGCGATGGACAGCATGTCGTCCTGGCCCTGCACAAGCAGGATGTCGAAGGCGAAAGGGGTGCCTGCGGCATTGGTCAGCACGCCGTCCGTCACGGTCCAGCCCGCCTCTTGCAGCAGGCGCGTTGCCTCACGGATGCCGGTCCGGTTCGCCTCGGACCCGTCAGAGACGGGCAGGGCGTAGCCGTCAAGGGCACCGGGAAGCAGACTGTCGGCAAAGGGGGCAAGAAGCGCCCGCTCACGCCCCTGGGCCGGCGCGCCGGGCGTCATTCCCAGCACCGAATTCGAGAAATAGGACGTGATGCGCGGCTGTACCCCGCCGGTCAGGGTCCGGTTGATGAATTCGAAATTGAAGGCCTGGATCAGGGCCTCGCGCACGCGCCAGTCGGCAAAGATCTCGCGCCGCGTGTTGAAGACGAAGCCTTCGATGCCCGAGGGGCGCTGATGCGGAATTTCCGACAGAACCACCTGGCCGGATTGGACGGCCGGGAACCCGTAGTTGCCGGCCCAGGCGGCCGGGTTGGCTTCGCGGTAGCTGGTGATGTCACCGGCCTTGAACGCCTCGAACACAACGCCGCCGTCGCCGAAGTATTCATAACGCACTTCGTCAAAGTTATGCAGGCCGCGATTGAAGGGCAGGTCAGCCCCCCACCAGTCGGGGTTCCTGAGGTAAGAGATGAAGCGACCCGGCTCGAACGGGCCGATCACATAGGGGCCGGATCCGATGATCGCCTCCAGCGACGAGACGGTGAAATCCTTGCCATCCCACTGCGCCTTTTTCAGGATCGGCCGCAGGCCCAGGATCAGCGGCAATTCGCGGTCTTCGGTGTTGAAGGTAAACCGGACCGTGCGCGGCCCGGTCTTTTCGGCCTTGGCGATCTTGGCCCAGGCAGCGGCGTAGCGCGGGCTTCCCTGGGTGCCCAAAGTCTCAAACGACCACAGCACGTCCTCTGGCGTGACCGGGCTTCCGTCCGCGAATCGGGCCTCTTCGCGCAAGGTGAAGGCGACAAAGCTGCGGGCCGCGTCCGTCTCGACCGATTCGGCCAAAAGACCGTAAAGCGTGAAGGGTTCGTCGTAAGACCGGCCCAAAAGTGTCTCGACCGTCAGCGCCGACACGCCTGCGGGGGCATTGCCCTTGAGGATGAAAGGATTGAGCGAATCAAAGCCCCCCGACTCTCCGAAAATGATCCGCCCCCCCTTGGGCGCATCCGGGTTGGCATAGGGCAAGGACACAAAATCAGGTGGAAGGGCAGGCTCTCCATACATAGCTATGCCATGCGCAGGCTGTGCCAGCAGCGGATGGGAAGGCAGGCAAACAATCAGCGCCAGAGCGGCCCCCAGACGTGCCAAGGTCTTCAGTGTCATGGCCGGTATGTTCCGATCTGCCTGCATCATCGCGGTTAGGCTACCGCTACTGCCTTGCCATTTCAAACTTTTTGCTTGGACTGCCCCGTATCCGGGCGTATAAGCGCATCACTGCTCGATAGGTTTCTTGCCTGTATGAAACCTGCCTCATGACTTGACGCCGGCCTTGCGCCGGCGTCTTTTTTTCTTCCGCAGCGGATGGAAGCCGTGCCTTTTGCCGGCAGGGTCCCTACCTTGCGGCAGACGCGGCACAGGGAAGGCAGCATGGGCATTGCAGGCAAGACCGCCATCGTGACGGGATCAACCTCGGGGATCGGGCTTGGCATCGCCGAAGCCCTGGCTGCGGCAGGGGCGCATGTGGTGCTGAATTCCTTCACCGACACGCCACAGGATCATGCGCTGGCCACCGCCATGGCCGGTCGCCACGCTGTCCGGGTGCGCTACATCCGGGCTGACATGTCAAAGGCCGGCGATTGCCGTGCCCTGATCGGGCAGGCGGGGGCCTGCGATATTCTGGTGAACAACGCAGGCATCCAGCACGTCGCCCCGATTCCCGAATTTCCGGCCGCGAAATGGGACGCGATCCTGGCGATCAACCTGACCTCGGCCTTTCACACCACCGCCATGGCCCTGCCGATGATGCGCAAGGGCGGCTGGGGGCGGATCGTCAACATCGCCTCGGCCCATGGGCTGACCGCCAGCCCGTTCAAATCGGCCTATGTCGCCGCCAAGCATGGCCTTGTCGGCCTGACCAAGGTCACCGCGCTGGAAACGGCGGGCGAGAGCATCACCTGCAACGCAGTCTGTCCCGGCTATGTGCTGACCCCGCTGGTTGAGGCGCAGATCCCCGAACAGATGGCCGTGCACGGCATGGACCGCGAGACAGTCCTGCGCGAGGTGATGCTGCAACGCCAGCCGTCGCGGCAGTTCGCCACCACCGAACAGCTGGGCGGCACGGTGACCTTCCTGTGTTCCGACAGTGCCGCACAGATCACCGGCACAACGATCAGTGTCGACGGCGGCTGGACGGCGCTGTAGCCGATGGTGCTGAAGATCAACATCGCGCTGCAGGGCGGGGGCGCACATGGCGCCTTCACCTGGGGCGTGCTGGACCGGCTGCTGGAAGAGGACGGCATCGAGATTGCAGGCATTTCCGGCACCTCGGCCGGGGCGCTGAACGGGGCTGCCTACAAATCCGGCTGGCTGACCGGCGGGCGGCGCGGGGCAAAGGAAAATCTGGACTGGCTTTGGGCGCAGGTCGGCGCGGTGGGCGACATGCGCCTTGCGGCCTGGATGGTGCCGTTCCAGCCCTGGCTGCGGCAGGTCACGGACGCTGTCGATGCGGCGATGCCGGTGTCACCGCAGGGATTGCTGGCGCAGATGGTTTCGCCCTATGGCTTCGGTCCGTTCTGGCGCAACCCGCTGGAGCGGGTGGTGCGGCGGTTCCACTTTGACAAGGTCTGCGCAGACCAGGGTCCGCGCCTGTTCGTAAGTGCCACCAATGTGCGCACGGGCAGGATCCGGGTGTTTTCCGGGGCAGAGATAACGACCGAGGTCATCCTGGCCTCGGCCTGTCTGCCAACCGTCTTTCAGGCGGTGGATGTGCCGGACCCGGACACGGGCAAGGTCGAAACCTATTGGGATGGTGGCTATACCGGCAACCCGGCGCTGTTCCCGCTTTATGCGCCTGATCTGCCCGATGACATCGTGATCGTGAACATCAACCCGCTGCGGCGGGAAGAGGTGCCCGATACGGCGGTCGAAATCCAGAACCGGATCAACGAGATCAGCTTCAACGCCTCGCTTCTGGCCGATCTGCGGGCGATCAATTTCGTGAAGGAACTGATTGCCGGGGGAAAGATCGCCAGGGGCGCGATGAAGGATGTGCTGGTGCATATGATCGCCGATGATCCGCTGATGAACGGGCTTTCGGCAGGAACAAAGCAGCTGGCGTCGCCCTATCTGCTGTTCCGGCTGAAGGATGCGGGGCGGACGGCGGCGGCAAGTTTTCTGAAGGCGCACCGCAAGGATATCGGCAAACGCGCCAGCGTTGATCTGCAGGCGCTGTTTGGCTGAGGCCTGCGGGTGCTGACATCTTCGCGTCCTGACATCTTCGCGCTTGCGCGTCAGGGCGCGCCAGCCGCCGGGGGCTGCGACGGATCCCTGGGGTTCGGATAGACCAGCCCTGCGGAGATGATCATTTTCGCGGCGTCTTCAATCGACATGTCAAGCAGGATCACGTCCCGCGCCGGAACATAGACCAGAAAGCCCGAGGTCGGGTTGGGCGTGGTGGCGACAAAGACTGTCAGCACGTCACCCTCCACGGGAATCCGCCGCGCAATCTCGCCCCGCGCCTTGGTCGAGACAAAGCCGATGGCCCAGATTCCGGCGCGGGGAAACTGCACCAGACAGGCCTTGTCAAAGTTTGTCTCTGACTGGGCAAAAACCGTTTCTGCGATCTGTTTCAGGCCATTGTAGATCGATCTTACCACGGGCATCCGATCCACCATCTGCTCGGCGGTGCGGATGATCGACCGGCCGATCAGCCCCTTGGCAACCCAGCCGATCAGAACGGTGAAGATCAGAAAGACGATGACCCCGACGCCGCGGATGCTGACGCGGGTTTCGGGGCCGAAATAGTCCTTCAACAGCGTGTCGGGCTGCCAGGCCTGGGGCACCAGCGGCAGCACCCAGCCGTCGATCCAGCCGATCACGGTCCAGATCAGATAGACCGTCAGGCCCACGGGCAGAACAACGATCAGACCGGTCAGGAAGCTGGAACGCAATCCTGCAAGGATGCCGCGCTTTCTGGCATTGGGTTCGTCGGGCATGAAGCGTCCTGGGGCAGGCGCGCCACCCTGGCGCACGGCGGACTGTAGAAGCGCGACGGGCAGGCTTCAATCCCGAATTGGCCGCCCCGGACAGGCCCGGCGGACAGGGGTCAGGCGGCGCAGGCCCGCGCAATTTCGCCCGCAACGGCGGCACCAAGGCGCGCGTTGTTCAGAACCAGCGCGATGTTTGCCGCAAGTGATCTGCCGGCGGTCAGGGTGAAAATGCGGTCCAGCAGAAAGGGTGTCACGGCCTTGGCCGCAATGCCCTGCGCCCGGGCGTCCGCCAGGGCGGCGGTGATCACCGGGCCGATGACGTTCCGGGCAATCTCGTCCCCGACGGGGATCGGGTTTGCCACCAACTGCCCGCCGGGAAGGCCAAGCCTGGCGCGCATCAGGTGGGACGCGGCGATGTCGGCGGGGCTGTCCATCCTCAGGGGCGCGCGCAGGCCCGATGTGCGCGACCAGAAAGCTGGCAGATCGTCCTGTCCGAAGGCGATGACGGGCACGCCCAATGTTTCCAGAACCTCCAGCGTCTTGGGCAGATCAAGGATCGCCTTGGCACCGGCGGCGATCACGGTTACGGGCGTGGCTGCCAGCTCGTGCAGGTCTGCCGAAACGTCGAAGCTTGTTTCGGCTCCGCGATGGACCCCGCCGATGCCGCCGGTGGCGAAAACGTCGATCCCCGCCAGATGGGCGCAGATCATGGTGGCCGCCACCGTGGTTGCCCCGGTGCCGCCCGTGACAAGGCAGGCGGCCAGATCGGCGCGCGACAGTTTCATCACGCCGCTGGCCTGACCCAGCCCTTCCAGTTCGGCGGCACTCAGCCCGATATGGATACGCCCCGCCTTGACGGCGATGGTGGCGGGAACCGCCCCTGCGGCGCGCACTGCCGCTTCGACGCGCAGGGCGGTTTCGACGTTCTGCGGATAGGGCATGCCATGGGTGATAATGGTCGATTCAAGCGCCACCAGCGGGGTGCCGTGGCGGCGCGCGGCGGTCACTTCGGCAGAGAGGTGCAGCGGTAGGTGCGTCATGATCCGGTATCCCTGGAAACGTGATCGGCGGCGGCGCGCAGAGCCGCCCCAAGGGCGGCGGCCCGGTCGGTGCCGCGCATTTCGGCCACAAGGTGGGCAGCCATGAAGGTATCCCCCGCGCCGGTGACGCGCGCGACCGGCACCGGGGGCGGGGTATCTGTCACGATATCCCGCCCTGCCATGCCGTCGGCACAGGCGCGGGCACCATCGGTCACAAGCACGCGCAGCGCACCCCGCGCCAGCAGGCCCTGCGCCGCATCGGATGCGCTGGCAAAGCGGGTCCGGCACAGAAGCCCCGCCTCTTGCAGATTGACATAAAGCGTGGCGCGCGGATGGCGGATGAGCGGGAGCAGCCGTTCGGCCTTGCCCGGACTGGCGGGGGCCACGCGCAGGTCTGTGCCCGCAAACAGCGGCGAGGCTGCGATTTCCGACAAAAGCGCGGCCGTCAGGTTGCCGTCAAGGGCGATCGGCCCGGTCCAGGGGGTGCCGGGCGACCCCAGCCGACCGTCCCCCAGCGGTGTCAGGATGTGCTTTCCGGCCGCTTCCAGGGAATGGGCATCGGCCACGGCCGCAACCAGGCCATTGGCACCTTCGATGGCCATGTAACGGTCGGTCGGCAGGTCGGCAGACCGGTACAGCGTATCGGTGATCAGCCCCATGCGCCGGCAGGCGGCAACCAGCTCTTCCCCTTCGGCATCCCGCCCGACGCAAGACAGCAGGGCCGGCCGCAGGCCAAAGCGCCGCAAGGTCATTGCGATGTTCAACGCCACCCCGCCGGGCAGGCGCGTGATCCGGCCGGGCACGTCCGCACCCCGGCGCATGGCTGTCTGCGAACGCCCGATGATGTCCCACAGGACCGATCCGATGCAAAGGATGTCTGGCATGTTCATGGGGCCGGTTGTCGCCCGGCCCCGGGCCGCGCGCAAGGGCCCAGGGTCCCGGCGCAGGGGATGCTTTCCGACAGGTTTCTGTCAGGTATCAGCCGCGCAGTCCGGTTTCCTCCAGCAAACCTTTCTTCTTGGCCTCGTAGTAATAGCCGCGCGCGTACCAGCGCACCGCATCGTCCGGATCGCCGTCCGAGACAAGCCAGGCACCACGCAGGTACTTGACACCGTATTTGAGGTTCGTGCCGGCATCAAGAAGCCCGTCTTCATGGCCGCGGTAGCCCATGGTGCGGGCCGTGCGCGGATCAATCTGCATCAGGCCGTAATACCGCCCGTTGCGGGCCCGCGCGTTGTGATCGCTTTCGCGCAGGATGACGCGCTGCACCAGACTGACCGGCACGTCATAATGATCGGCATAGTGTTCAATCTGCCGACGCATCTGCGGGGTTTCGTTCGGGTAAAGATCGCTGCGGGAACTGACATCTTCGGACCGCCCGCAGGCTGCAAGGGTCAGGACAAAGGCAAGGACGGCGCTGCGGCGGGTTATCATCAGGATCGGTCACCTCGAACAGGGACTTTGAGGATAGCCGAATGCAGGCCCGGCGGAAAGACCGCCACATCGCCATGCGCGCCGCGCTGCCGGTGCGCCGGGGGTCGCAGGTGCTTTGCCTTGCCCGACGGCGCTGATAGACTGCGGTGCGGAGGGTGCGCCCGTGCAGGATATCCGACATCTTGAAACCGCGCTGATCGTGGATGACCATCCGCTGTTCTGCGACGCCTTGTCGATGACCCTGCGCGCGATCGCCGGGCTGCGGATGATCGAAACGGCGGACGGTCTGGAAGCCGCCCTTGCCCGGCTTGACCGCGGACCGGTGCCCGATGTTGTGGTGCTTGATCTGAACCTGCCGGATGTCACCGGTCTGGAAGGGTTGATCCGCATCCGCGCGGCGGTGGGCGGGGTGCCGGTTGTCGTGGTATCCTCGCTGGCCGACAACCGGGTGATCGGGGCGGCGCTGCGTGCGGGTGCGGCCGGATTCATTCCCAAGCATTCCCGGCGTGAGGTGTTCCGCGCAGCTTTTGACGCGATCCGGGGCGGAGCGTTCTTTGTGCCCGACGGTTTCGTGCCGCAGGCCGATCCGCAGGCCCCCGCGACACAGCAGGAAGACGCGATTGCGCGTCTTGCGCTGCTGACGCGCCAGCAGGCCAAGATTCTGGCGCTGGTCTGCGAAGGCCGGCTGAACAAGCAGATTGCCTATGACCTGGCGATTGCCGAAACCACGGTCAAGGCCCATGTCACGGCGATCATGCGCAAGCTTGGGGTGCAAAGCCGGACCCAGGCCGTGCTGATCGCGCGCCAGGCCAGCTTTACCAGCCTGATGCCCGAGAACGGCTGAACAGGCGTGCCGCGCCTGATTCGGTGCCGGACGGCGATCTGGCAGGGTGCTGAAGACGCATCCCCAACGCCTGCCGGGCGGCAAGGCCTCTCCCACCGGGCGAAGACGGTCGCCGTTCCGGGCGGACCCCGAAACGCAGCGGGTGTTCCGCCCGGTCAGAAACCACGGTCGCATGGGCACCCGTCAGGCAAGCGCAGCGAAGGCCGCTGCCCGCCGGGGGCGGGACGGGCACTGGCCGGGGGCTTTGGCCGCGCGGGGGGGGGGCCGGTGGCAGGCGTGGCGCAGGGCCGGGGCGATGGCCCCGGCCGGACAGCGCAGCAGGCGCGCGGAAGACTTTCCTGTCTTCCGGTCGGCGGCCGAAGCGGTTGGCACCTTTTGCGCACCCTGTTAGGGTCTGTGCGGTCGGGGAGGAACCGAATGGACAGACCGCGCGCGGCACGGACCGAACCGGGACCTTCGTCCCGCCCCCCGCTGATTGCCAGCGCAACCATGGATGCCCGCCAGCAGGATGTCGTGCAGGGGCTGGCACGGATGCTGGGGCCGGGGCCTTTTGCGCTGGTGATCCTGTTCATCTCGCCGCAGGCGGATATGGCGGCGCTGATCGCCGGGCTCGACGCGGTGTTTGCCGACACGCCGGTGATGGGCTGCACCACGGCGGGCGAGATCGGCCGCGACGGTTATGCCGAAGGGCAGATCGTAGCCGTGGCCCTGCCGTCGGCGCATTTCGGGGCAGAGGCGCTGCTGGTGCCCGATCTGGACGATCTCAGCCCGCAGGCCCTGATCACCCGGCTGATCCGGGTCCGGCAGGGACTGATCCGGGCACGGCCGGACTGGCAGCACGAGTTTGCCTTTCTTCTGGTCGACGGGCTGTCGATCCGCGAAGATGAACTGACCGCTGCGCTGGCCTCGGGGCTGGGGCCGGTGCCGCTGTTCGGCGGATCGGCAGGGGATGGCACGCGGTTCAAGGAAACCTTCGTGCTGTACCGGGGCAAGGTGCTGCGCAATGCCGCCGTGCTGGCGATGGTGCGCAGCGATTGCCGCGTCAAGGTGTTCAGCCTGGATCATCTGGTGCCCACCGACCGGCGCATGGTGGTGACAGAGGCTGATCCGCGCAGCCGCACGGTGCGCCAGATCAACGCCGAACCTGCGGCGCGGGAATACGCGCGTCTGCTGGGAAAGGATCCGGCGCAGCTGACAACCTTTACCTTTGCCGCGCACCCCGTGGTGGTGCGCATCGGCGGCAAGCATCACGTGCGCGCCATCCGGCAGGTGGCCGACAACGGCGATCTGGTGTTCTTTTCGGCCATTGACGAAGGCCTGGTCCTGACCCTGGCGGAACCGCACGACATGGTGGCGCATCTTCGGGCCGAGCTGGGCGCCCTGGCCGAAGGCGGCGCGCCCGATGCGATCATCGCCTGCGACTGTATCCTGCGCCGGATGGAGGCGATGGAAAAACAGCGCTCGGGCGCAATTTCGGCCCTGTTGCAGCAGCACCGCGTGCTGGGCTTTTCAACCTATGGCGAGCAGCTGAATTCGATGCATGTCAACCAGACCCTGACCGGTGTGGCGATTTATCCGCCCGAAGGCGGGCAGGGATGATCGATACGCTGATCAATCCGGCAGACAGCCCCGAGCGGCAGGCGCAGAAGCTGATGCAGATCGCCCAGGTCCTGATGCGGCGGGTCGAGCAGATCACCGACGACAGCGGTGCGGCCTATGCCCAGTTCCAGCGCGCGGCGCTGCTGGAAGAACAGGTGCGCGAACGCACCGTCGATCTGGAACGGGCGCTGGACCTTCTCAACGACTCCAACGCGCGGCTGGCCGAGGCGAACCGCGCGACCGAAGCGGCGCGTCAGAACCTGGCCAATGCGATCGAGACGATCCAGGAAGGTTTTGCCCTGTTCGATGCCGGTGACGTGCTGGTGCTGTGCAACTCTCGCTTTGGCATTCATATGCTGGACATCCGCGATGCGCTGAAGCCGGGCCTGACCTTTGCGCAATATGTCGACCATGTCAGCCGGTCGCGCTTTCTGGAGCTGCCCGAAGGCGAGCGGCCCGAAGACTGGGCGGTGCAGCGGCGGCGGCGGCATCAGGACCGCCACGTCATCTTCAACCTGCGCCTGCTGCGCGACCGCTGGGTGCAGGTGTCTGAACACCGCACGGCGGATGGCGGAACCGTCATCCTTCAGACCGACGTCACCGAGATCATCCGGCTGGAGCGTCAGGAACGCGGCAAGATGCTGGACGATCAGGCGCGCGTCATCCGCGCAACGCTGGATCACATCAACCAGGGTGTCTGCATCTTTGATGAAAGCCGCCGCCTGGTGGGCTGGAACGACCGGCTCGGGTCGCTGCTGGCGATCCCGGTGACGCGCTTCCGCATGGGGGCGAGCTTTCCCTATCTGCTGCAGCGTTTCGGCGAAGAGGTGGCTTTCGGCGAAGGCATGACGGCCCAACGGCTGAATGCCTGGGTGCATGGCGACGGGCCGCGCCCGCCCCTGTCTTTCGAGGCGCGGCGCGGCGATGCCCTGATCCTGGACGTCTTTGCCCAGGAGATGCCCGACCGGGGCTTTGTGATGAGCTTTACCGATGTCACGTCCGAACGCGCCGCCATCGCCGCGCTGAGCCGGGCCAACGAAACGCTGGAAGCCCGCGTGCTGGAGCGGACCCTGGCGCTGGAAGATGCCCTGGGCAATGCCGAACGGGCCAATGCCTCGCGCTCGCGCTTTGTGGCGGCGGCCAGCCATGACCTGTTGCAGCCCCTGTCGGCGGCCAAACTGTTCATCTCGTCCATCGGCGAAGACAGCCTTGCCCCCCGCGCGCGCGAGGCGCTGGACAAGGCGCAGAACGCCCTGATGTCGGTGGAAGACATTCTTGCCGCCCTTCTGGACATCTCGAAGCTGGAAAGCGGGCGCGCGGCGGTCTCGGTGGGGCCGGTGCGCATGGACCGGCTTCTTGCGCAACTGCGGGACGAATTCGCACCCCTGGCGGCGCGCAAGGGGCTGAAACTGCGCATGGTGCCGACAGGTGCCGTCGTGGCCTCGGACCCGGCCTATCTGCGCCGCATCCTGCAGAACCTGATCGGCAACGCGGTGCGCTATACCGCGCGCGGCAAGGTGCTGGTCGGCGCAAGGCGGCGGCGCGGCATGGTGCGGCTGGAGGTCTGGGACACCGGGCCGGGCATCCCGGAAGAGGAACAGGACAACATCTTTCTGGAATTCCGGCGGCTGAATGCCCCGGCTTCGGCCAGTGAAGGCATGGGTCTTGGCCTGGCGATCGTCGAGCGGGCCTGCGCGCTGCTGGGGCATCCGCTGGGCCTGTCATCGGTGGTCGGGCGCGGCACCGGCTTCATGGTGCAGGTCCCGCTGGCGGAAGGCGCGGCCCCCGCGCCGCCGCCCGAACAGCGCGCTCCGCGCCCTGCGGCACGCGACCGGATCGCCTTTCTGGTGGAGAATGACGAGGATCTGCGCCGCGCCATGGTGCTGCTGCTGGAAAAATGGGGGGTGTCGGTTCTGGATGCTGCCAGCGGCGAAGAGGCATTGTCACTGATCGACGAGATCGGCATCCTTCCCGATTGCCTGCTGGTGGACCATCAGCTGGGCACCGGGATGACGGGGCTGGATTTCATCGCGCGGCTGCATGCTGCTCACGGGCCGGTGCCCGCGCGGCTGATCACCGCCAACCGCATGCCGCAGGTCCAGGCGCTGTGTGCCGCCGCCGGGGTGGAGATGATGATGAAGCCGATCGATGCCCGCGCGCTTGAAGCTTTTCTGAACGGTCTGCCACCGCCGCGATAAGTCTCTACGACCAAGGTCACATAGAAGCGGGCCGGACTTCGCCCTAGTATCCGGCAACTCCAAGAGGATCAGATGCAGCTCACAGACCAGCGTGACATCAAGGCAGACCCGGCAACCGTCTGGGCCGCCATTCTGAACCCCGAGATTCTGATGGCCTGCGTCCCGGGCTGTGAAAGCATGACAGGCACCGCCGAGACCGGGTTTGAAGCGGTCGTCGTCCAGAAAGTTGGACCGGTGAAGGCGCGGTTCACCGGTGTCGTCACCCTGTCCGACATGGTACCGGGCCAAAGCCTGCGCATCAGCGGCGAAGGCAAGGGCGGCCCTGCCGGTTTTGCCAGGGGCGGGGCCCATGTGACCTTGACCGAAATTCCCGGGGGCACGCGCCTATCTTATGACGTCGAGGCCAGCGTCGGCGGCAAGCTGGCGCAGCTTGGCTCGCGCCTGATCGACGGGTTCGCCAGGAAAATGGCAGACGACTTTTTCGAGCGGTTCCAGCAGACCGTCGAAGGACCGGCCGGGACGGCCGACGGCACAGCAGAGGGGGCCGAGCCCAACGGCGGCGAGAACGACCCTGGGGGCGGCGAAAAGAAGAAGGGCTGGCTAAAACGCATCATCGGCTGAGACACCCGCTACCCAGGAATGACCAAGGGAGGAAAACCATGACGAATGTCACAATGACCGTGAACGGCAAGGCCGTGTCCGGCGATGTGGAAGGGCGCACGCTGCTGTCGTCCTTCCTGCGCGAAGGGCTGGGCCTGACCGGAACGCATGTGGGCTGCGACACCTCGCAATGTGGGGCCTGTGTGGTGCATGTCGATGGCAAGCCGGTGAAAAGCTGCACCGTCTTTGCCCTGGATGTGGCAGGGGCCGCGGTAAAGACCATCGAAGGCATGGCCAATGCCGACGGGTCGCTGGGCGTGATCCAGCAGGCCTTTCAGGACCACCATGGGCTGCAGTGCGGTTTCTGCACCCCCGGCATGGTGATGAGCGCCGCCGCCCTGCTGGCGGACAATCCCAAACCGACCGAATCCGAGGTGCGCCATTACCTCGAAGGCAACATCTGCCGCTGCACGGGCTACCACAACATCGTCAAGGCGGTGCTGGCAGCCAGCGGCCAGGACGTGGCTGCGGTCGCGGCAGAATAACCATCCGGACGGTGCGGCGCGATCCGCACCGTATGACACAAATGGCCGCGCCACGGCGTGCGGCAGGTTCATCAGGGGAGGACGACATGCCCAAAGATGGTGGCATCGGCGCCAGCACAGTCCGGCGCGAAGATATCCGGTTTCTGACCGGCAAGGGGCGGTACACCGCCGACATCAACCTGCGCGGACAGGCCTATGCCTGTTTCCTGCGCTCGGAAGTGGCCCACGGGCGGATCAACCGGATCGACACCGCCGAGGCGCGCGCGATGCCGGGTGTGCTGGCAGTGATGACGGGCGCGGATTTCGCCGCCATGGGCGGCAACCCCGCCGGATGGCACATTCCCAGCCGCAACGGCGAGGCGATGAAGGAACCCAAGCGCCCGGTTCTGGCCCATGGCAAGGTGCGCCATGTCGGCGATGCCTATGCCGTGGTCGTGGCCGAAACGCTGGAACAGGCGCGCGATGCCGCCGGGGCCGTCGTGGCCGACATCACCGAACTGCCCGCCGTGGTCGACATGGCCCAGGCCGTGGCCAACCCGGACCTGCGCGTGCATGACGAGATTGCCAACAACGTCTGCTTTGACTGGGGCTGGATCGAAGACAACCGCGCGGCGGTGGATGCGGCCTTCAAGGCGGCCCCGCATGTGACCACGCTGGAACTGGTGAACAACCGCCTGGTGCCGAATGCGATGGAACCGCGCGCCTCGATCGGCGATTACGATCCGGGAACGGGCGATTACAAGCTGTACACCACCTCGCAGAACCCGCATCTCAGCCGCCTTCTGATTGCGGCCTTCGTGATGGGCATTCCGGAAAACAAGCTGACCGTGATCGCGCCCGATGTGGGGGGCGGCTTCGGATCGAAAATCTACCACTACGGCGAGGAAGCCGCCGTGCTGGCGGCGTCCAAGGCGCTGAACCGCCCGGTAAAATGGGTGGCCGACCGGTCGGAAAGCTTCCTGTCGGACGCCCATGGCCGCGACCATGTGACCAGGATCGAACTGGCCACGGACCTTGAGGGCAACTTCCTGGCGCTGCGCACCGAAACGCTGGCCAATGTCGGGGCCTATCTTTCCAACTTTTCCACCGCGACGCCGACCTTTCTGCACGGCACCCTGATGGCCGGCCCCTACAGGACCCCGCTTGTCTATGTGAATGTCAAGGCGGTCTTCACCAACACGGCCCCCGTCGATGCCTATCGCGGGGCGGGACGGCCCGAGGCCACCTTCTCGATCGAGCGGGTGGTGGACAAGATGTGCCGCGAGTTGAAGCTTGATCCGGTTGCGGTGCGGCGCAAGAACCTGATCCAGCCGGACCAGTATCCCTACACCACGCCGGTCGGGCTGGTCTACGACACCGGCAATTACCCCGCAACGCTGGACAAGCTGATCCAGATTGCGGACTTCAGCGGCTTTGAGGCGCGCCGCGCCGAAAGTGCCAGGCGCGGCAAGCTGCGCGGCCTTGGCCTTTCGACCTGGATTGAGGCCTGCGGCATTGCGCCCTCCAACCTTGTGGGGGTTCTGGGCGCGCGCGTCGGCCTGTACGACGCCGCAACGGTGCGGGTCAACGCCACCGGCAACATCAGCGTGATGACCGGGGCGCACAGCCACGGACAGGGCCATGAAACGGTGTTTGCCCAGATCGTGTCGGACAAGCTGGGAATCCCTGCGTCCAGCATCGAAATCGTGCATGGCGATACGTCGAAAATCCCTTTTGGCATGGGCAGTTACGGGTCGCGCAGCCTTGCGGTGGGCGGATCGGCCATGGTCAAGGCGGTGGACAAGATCATTGCCAAGGGCAAGAAGATTGCCGCCCATATGCTGGAAGCGGCGGAAGACGACATCGTGTTCGAGGACGGCAAGTTCAGCGTCACCGGCACGGACAAGGCCAAGACCTTTGGCGAGATCGCCTTTTCGGCCTATGTTCCGCACAACTACCCGCTGGAGTCCCTGGAACCGGGGCTGGAGGAAACGGCCTTCTACGACCCGGCGAATTTCACCTATCCCGCCGGCGCCTATGCCTGCGAGGTCGAGGTCGATGCCGAGACGGGCCGGGTCGAGATTGCAAGCTTTGCCTGCGCCGATGACTTCGGCAATGTCATGAACCCGATGATCGTCAACGGCCAGGTGCATGGCGGTGTCGCGCAGGGCATCGGACAGGCGCTGCTGGAAGCGGCGGCCTATGACGACAACGGCCAGCTTCTGACCGGATCCTACATGGATTACGCGATGCCGCGCGCCGATGACCTGCCGATGTTCACCGTGGATCACAGCTGCAACACGCCCTGCACGCACAATCCGCTGGGCGTGAAAGGCTGTGGCGAGGCCGGGGCCATCGGATCACCCCCGGCCGTGGTCAATGCGGTGATCGACGCGCTGCATCGCGGTGGGCACACCCGGGTCACCCATATCGACATGCCGCTGACGCCGTCGCGCGTCTGGTCGGCGATCCAGAACTGAGGGAGGAAACGATGCATAACTTCGACTTCGTAAAGCCGTCCTCGGTGGCGGATGCGGTCAGGGCGCTGTCCGCGCAAGGGGCGCAGGCCCTGTCGGGCGGGCAGACTCTGCTGCCGACGATGAAGCAGCGGCTTGCCGCACCCGCCGTGCTGGTCAGCCTGACCGGAATTGCCGACACAAAGGGTGTCCGCCTGGACAAGGGCGCGCTGTCTGTGGGCGGTGCCACAGCCCACGCCGTGGTGGCGAAAGAAGCGCGCAAGCACTATCCGGCGCTGGCCGATCTGGCGGGCGGCATCGGTGATCCGGCGGTGCGCAGCCGCGGCACCATCGGCGGATCGCTGGCCAACAACGATCCCTCGGCCTGCTACCCGGCAGCCGTGCTGGCCTCGGGGGCCACGATCCTGACCGACCGGCGCAGCATTGCGGCGGATGACTTCTTTCAGGGCATGTTCACCACCGCACTGCACGACGGCGAAATCATCACCGGCGTTGTCTTTCCCATCCCCGAGAAAGCCGCCTATGTGAAGTTCAACCAGCCTGCGTCGCGCTTTGCCCTGACCGGGGTCTTCGTGGCCAAGTATGGCTCGGGTGTGCGCGTGGCGGTGACGGGTGCATCGGCCAACGGTGTGTTCCGCTGGACAGAGGCGGAACGGGCGCTGTCCGCTTCCTTCACGCCGGCCGCCATTGCCGGTCTGTCCCTGCCGTCCGACGGCATGATTGCCGATCTTCACGGTTCGGCAGCCTACCGGGCCAACCTCGCCAGGGTGCTGACCGGGCGGGGCGTTGCCTCGGCGCATTGAACATGCTTGCGGCCTGCCCGGAAGCGGGCGGGCCGCCTGTCTTGCGACCGCAGCCGGGGGGCCAGCCCCCCGCCGCGCCTGCGGCGCACCTCCCCCCGGGATATTTATGAACAGGTAATGCGGCAAGCCGCAGTCACGAACATTATCTGTTCACAAATATCCCACGGGGGTGCGGGGGTGTGAAACCCCCGCCGCCACGGCAGAGCCAGGATCAGCCGCGCATGATCTGGGCGAGGTGCGCCGCACAGCCGGTCAGCGGCGCGTAATCGTCCTGCAGCAGGGTGACGGCAAAGTTTTCCATGAAATCGGCGAAGCGGCCCTTGTCGTGAAAGGCCTGGGCGAAGCCCATCGGCAGCAGGTGGTCGGCAAAGGCCCGCGCTACACCGCCGACCAGGTAGATGCCGCCGAAGGGCAGGTGGATCAGGGCGAGGTTTCCGGCTTCTGCACCCAGAAGCCGCGTGAACAGCCGTGCGGTCTGCGCGGCCAGCGGATCACCCGCGTCGATGGCGGCCATGATCCGGGCTGCGGGCAGGTCGGCCGCGGCTCCGGCCTCGGCGGTCACAAAGGCATGCAGCCGTTCCAGCCCGCGCCCGGAAATCACATCCTCGACCCCCGGAAAGCCGTGGGCGGATTCCACGAAATGTGCCAGGCGCAGGTCGGCCTCGGTCCGGACCGGCATGTTGACATGCCCGCATTCCGACGCCGTCACCATGCGGCCCCAGGGGGTGTCATGCACGGCTGCCGCGTTGAAACCGGTGCCGACATTGATCACCAGCATCGTGCCGCCCGGAACCTGCGGTGCCGTGATCAGCGGACGCAGGTTTTGCGGGGCGATATGGCCCAGGGCATAGCCGGGCGCCTGCAGATCATTGAGGATCGAGACCGTTCGCGCCCCGGTGGCGCGGGTCAGGGTGGCGCCGTCAATCGTCCAGTCGAGATTGGTCATCGTGGCGACGCCGTCCTTGACCGGACCTGCGGCGGCAACACAGGCACCGTCCACTGACGTGACGCCGCTTTCGGCCAGATAGCGCGCCAGAATGGGGTCCAGCCCGGGAAAGCCGCTGTTGCCAAACCGCCGGACGCTGTCCGGGCGGATGCGCGCCCCATCGGCCAGGGCGACGCGGGTGTTGGTCCCGCCGATGTCGGCAACAAGGCAAAGCGGCGGCTGGGTCATTGGCAGGCTCCGGTGCGGCGCGCGGGATCAGACGGGGTGCGCAAGCGCGCGGGCAAGGGCGTGATAGGACGCTTTCGGGGTGCGCCGCAAGGTTTCGAAGTCGACATGCACCAGGCCAAAGCGTTTTTCATAACCTTCGGCCCATTCGTAATTGTCCAGCAGCGACCAGCAGAAAAAGCCCTGCACATTGGCCCCGTCGGCGATGGCGCGGCGGGTGGCCGCCAGATGGGCGAACAGGAAATCCTCGCGGATCGGGTCGTTGACGGTGCCGTTCAGGACCTGATCCGCGTCTGCCATGCCGTTTTCGGTGACAAAAAGCGGCAGGGTGCCGACATGGTCGCGCGCCAGGCGGGTCAGAAAGCCGTGCAGCCCTTCGGGATAGATCTCCCATCCCATCTGGGTTTTCGGCAGGGGGCCGGGGCGGGCAACGGTATGGGGCCAGGCCGTTCCGGGGGCGAAGGCATGGTGCGCGCGGGTGTAGTAATTGACGCCCAGCCAGTCAAGCTTCTGCCCGATCAGGGTCATGTCCGCCTGCCAGTCTTGCGGCATATGCGGGCCAAGGCCCGCCAGAACTTCGGCGGGATAGGTGCCGCGCGTCAGACCTTCGATGAACCAGCGGTTGAAGATGGCATCCTGCGTGGCCGCAGCCAGCACATCCGCCGGTTCCTGCGAGGCGGGTGCGGCATGTTCAAAGTTCAGCACGATGCCAAGGTTCCCCCGGCCCAGCCCGCGCAGCCGTTCCAGCGCCGTGCCATGGGCCAAGAGGACATGATGCATGGCGCGCGCCGCCGCGCGGATGTCCCGGTGGCCGGGTGCGTGCAGCCCAAGGAAATGCGACAGCCATGCGACGCACCAGGGTTCGTTGATCGTGGCGATAAAGGCCACACGGTCGCCGATGCGGTCGGTGATGATTTCGGCGTAATCGGCAAACCACAGCGCCACATCGCGGTTGGTCCAGCCGCCAAGGTCGGCCAGGGCCGAAGGCAAATCCCAGTGATAGAGCGTCTGGAACGGCCGCAGGCCCCGCGCCAGCATGCCGTCCACCAGCCGGTCGTAGAAATCAAGCGCGTCCCGGTTCACCGCGCCGCGCCCTTCGGGCAGCACCCGCGCCCAGCTGGTGGAAAAGCGGTAGGCGTCGAACCCGGCCTGCTGCATCAGGTCAAGATCGGTTTCCCACAGGTGATTATGGTCGCAGGCGCGGGACCCGTCTTTGGCGCGCACCACATTGCCGGGGGTGGCTGCGAACGTGTCCCAGTGCGACGGGCCTGCACCGCCGAAGGCGCTGCCTTCGATCTGGTAGGCGGCGGTGGCGGCGCCGAACAGGAAACCTTGGGGGAAGTCGGCACGGGTCAGGCGCATTCGTCAACTCCTGCGGGGTGCGGGAACCGGCCCGGTCGACTGGCCGATGATCAACTCTGCCTCCAGCAGGCGCTGCTGCGGCGCGGACGCGGGATGGGCAATGATGTCCAGCAGCATTTCGGCGGCCTGCCGCCCGGCCTCGCGCACCGAAGACCGGGTGGCGGTGTAGATCGGCACATCATCGCCGTTGGGCAGGTAGCTGAGCGCGTCATCATGGATGATGACCGAAATGTCGCTGCCAAGGCGCAGCCCGCGTTCCTCGATGGCGCGGCGCAGGCCCAGGCCCGAAATCATCGACGAGGCGAGAAAGGCGGTGGGCGGCACATCGTGCCGCAGCATGGCGCAGGCGGCGCGGTAGCCGCGCAGTTCCGTCATTTCTTCGGATGACATGAGATCCGGATCAGGGGCAATGCCGCGCGCCGCCAGCGCCTCAAGGTAGCCAGTGCGGCGGCGGATGGCGAAATCCATGAACTCAAGTCCGTTGATCAGCCCGATCCGGCGATGGCCAAAGTCAAGAAGGAATTCTGTGGCCCGCCGGAAGGCGCGGCGGTTGTTCACATCCAACCAGGAATAGGGCGTGACCGTGCCGGTGGCGCGGCCATGCACGACATAGGGAAAGCCGATGTCATCCAGCAGCTGCAGGCGGGGGTCGTTCAGGCGCGGCCCATGCACGATGATGCCATCCACGGCACCGCGCGCGTGCAGGTCGCGGTAGATGCGGTCTTCGTCATCATCGGGAACGATGGACAGGATCAGGTCATAGCCGTTGCGGGCATAGGTTTCCCCAGCACCGGCAATGAAATCGGCAAAGACCGGATTCATGATCTCATGTCTCGAGGCGATGGGAATGACATGGCCGATGGCCATGGCGCGCCCCGTGGCCAGCCGGATGGCGCGGGTATTGGGGCGGTAGTTGTGCCGCTTTGCCGCCGCCATGACCCGCGCGCGCGTCGATTCACTGACTTCGGGATAGCCGTTGAGCGCACGGCTGACCGTCGTCGGGGACAGGCCGAGCTTTTGGGCCAGCTCCTTGAGGTTCATGGGCGCCTAGGGTCCAAAGCGGTTTCAGACGGAACCGAGTCTAACGGTACGGTGCTGCGGCGTCAAAGCCATTCCCGACCGTGCGCACCGCAGAGATGATGCCTTCTGCACTTGCAAACAAGGGTTCATCCGGCTTTCGCACGCACGGCGGATTGACTTCGACTGGCAGTTGATGGAATGTGCACTATCCAAAGCGGTTTGAAACTGATCTTGATTCTGACCGCGCGGAGCGCGTGGCGGCCTGAAGGCCCGCCCAACTGGGAGGTTGTGTGATGAAGACCAGACGTCTTGCAAGTGCTGCCGCACTTGCTGTCCTTGCGGGCACCGCCCATGCACAGGATCTGAAATTCCCACCGGGCGAGGATGCCCGGTTCAACTGGGACAGTTTCAAGGCCTTTGACGAGGCCACGAATCTGGACGGCCAGACGCTGAACATCTTCGGGCCCTGGCGCGGTGAAGACCAGGTGCTGGTGGAATCGATGCTGGCCTATTTCACCGCCGCTTCGGGTGTGACGGTCAACTATTCGTCCTCGGAAGGCTACGAGCAGCAGATCGTGATTGACGCCGAGGCAGGTTCGCCTCCGGACGTGGCGGTATTGCCGCAACCAGGTCTGATCGGCGACCTGGTCGCCAAGGGCTTCGTCGTGCCGCTTGGCGATGCCACCAAGCAGTGGCTGACGGATAACTACGGCGCAGGGGCCTCGTGGGCTGCGCTTGGCACCTACAAGGGCAAGGACGGGGCCGAGCAACTGTTTGCCTTCCCCTACAAGGCTGACGTCAAGTCGCTGGTCTGGTACAGCCCCGAGAACTTTGAGGATGCGGGCTATACCGTTCCCGCCACGATGGAAGAGTTGATGGCGCTGACCGACAAGATCGTCGCAGACGGCGGCACGCCCTGGTGTATCGGCCTCGGTTCGGGGGGTGCGACGGGCTGGCCGGCGACCGACTGGGTCGAGGACTTCATGCTGCGTACGCAGCCACCGGAAGTGTATGACCGGTGGGTCACCAACGCGCTGCCGTTCAACAGCCCGGAAGTGGTCGGCGCAATTGATGCCTTCGGGTCAATCGCCAAGAACGATGCCTATGTCGCCGGTGGTGCTGCGGCCGTCGCTTCGACCGACTTCCGCGACAGCCCCAAGGGCCTCTTCTCATCGCCGCCGGCCTGCTACATGCACCGCCAGGCCTCGTTCATCCCGTCCTTCTTCCCCGAAGGCACGGAACTGGGCACGGATGCGGACTTCTTCTATTTCCCGGCCTATGCTGAAAAGGACCTGGGCCAGCCGGTGCTTGGCGCTGGCACCCTCGCCTTCATCATGAAGGACAGCCCTGCCGCGCAGGCCTTCATCGAATGGCTGAAGACACCGATCGCGCATGAGGTCTGGATGAACCAGACCGGCTTTGTAACGCCGCACAAGGGCGTCAACACCGACCTTTACGGTTCGGCAGCGCTGAAGAAGCAGGGCGAGATTTTGGCCAATGCCACGACCTTCCGCTTCGACGCGTCGGACCTGATGCCGGGTGCAGTCGGCGCCGGAAGCTTCTGGACCGGGATGGTTGACTTCGTGGGCGGCAAGTCCGCGCAGGAAGTGGCCGACACGATCCAGGGCAGCTGGCCGAAGTGATCTGAGGCTTTGCGGCGCGCCCCCTGTGAGCGCGCCGCTGGTTCACTGGCCCCAGGCGTCCCAGTGGCACCATTCATCCTGGAAGCCGGAGCAATCCGGCCTGCCCAGACGGTTTACGGGAAGGGAACGGATGACTCAGGCCTTACTGGCGTTCTTGACCATTGTAGTCGGTGTTGCGGGCTGCTTGGGCTACTTCTGGGCTTCGAACCTGCTGCTCGACAAGGTGCTTTTCCCGGCCCGAGGACCGAATGCCGGACAGAACATCAATCGCGCCAATCTGCTGCGTCCCTGGCTGTTCCTCTTTCCCGCTGTCGTGGCACTCGGGCTTTATCTTGCCTATCCGGTCTTCGCGACCCTCTGGCTGTCCCTGAACAGGAATCAGTCAGGCGAGTTGGTGTTTGTTGGCCTTGACAACTACCGCACCATGTTTGGCGAGGCAAAGTTCCGGGAATCCCTGCGCAACAATATGGTCTGGCTGATCGTGGTTCCGGCGGCCTCGACGGCTTTCGGCCTTCTTGCGGCGCAGCTGACCGACCGCATCCGCTGGGGCAACTTGGCCAAGTCAATGATCTTCATGCCGATGGCGATTTCCTTCGTTGGTGCCTCGGTGATCTGGAAACTGATCTATGATACGCGAGAGGCGGGGCAGCCCCAGATCGGCCTTCTGAACGCGCTCTGGATGCAGGCAGACGGGGGCTTTTTCTCGATCCTCATCCTGAAGGTGCTGCCCGTGGTGCTGCTTGTCGGTATCGCCGCAGGCATCCTGTGGTTTCTCTGGGCACAGATCCGTGATTTCGCCGATGGCGGCATCTGGGGAAAGGTGCTGCGCGGGTTGGGGGTTCTGGTCGGGGCATGGCTGGTCTTCGTCGCGCTGAGCTGGGCCTGGGGTGCCGCCACGGCGATGCTGCCCTATGGCAAGCCGCAATTCTGGCTGCAAATCCCGTTCTGGAACAATTTCTTCCTGATGGCCGTCCTCATCTGGCTTCAGACCGGCTTTGCCATGGTAATCCTGTCCGCCGCACTGCGCGGGGTGCCCGAGGAAACGGTCGAGGCCGCAATCCTTGACGGGGCGAACCCGTTCCAGATTTTCTTCAAAATCAAGGTGCCGCAGATCATGGGCACAATCGTGGTGGTCTGGACAACCATCACCATCACCGTGCTGAAGGTGTTCGACATCGTGCGCGCCATGACCGGTGGCCAGCAGGAAACCCAGGTTCTGGCGAATTACATGTATGAAAAGCTCTTTGTGGCCGTGGACTGGGGCGTGGGATCGGCCAGCGCGATGATCATTCTTCTGCTGGTCTCGCCGATCCTTGTCTGGAACGTCTACTCGGCGCGCAAGGAAATGCGCTGAGGCGCGGGGGAAGAAAAGCAGGATGGAAAACATCGCCGGCAAGAAACCCGCCCTCGTCTGGGTCGTCCACGTCTCGGTCGGCCTGCTTGTGCTGCTGTGGATCATCCCGACGCTGGGGCTTCTGGTGTCCTCCTTCCGGTCGGGCGACCAGATCGTCAGTTCCGGCTGGTGGAAGGCGCTTTTCACGCAGGAACAACAGCTTTCACCGATCCGCCTTGCCGGGCAAGAGGCCGAGCGCGACGGCATGTTCGTTGTCGAGGGGCAGTTGTTCACCACGGCCTCCACGGTCAGCGCCTGGGGCACGTCCTCGCGCGATCCGGCCGTGAACGAGCCCGGCCAGACGGTCGGTCTTGCCGATGGCCAGACGCTTGCCGTCAATGCGGACGGAACCTTTATCCTGACTTCGCCCGTCACGACCGAAGGCACGCGCCTGCCGCGCGTCTTCACCACGGCATCAACCCCGCCCGAGTTCACGCTGAACAACTATCGTACGGTTCTTTTCAGCCCGCTGGCCGGTCAGTCGATCTTCCAGGCATTCATGAACACGGCGACAGTGGCGATCCCGGCCACAATCATTCCGATCCTGATCGCGGCCTTTGCCGCCTACGCGCTTGCCTGGATGGATTTCAAGGGTCGCGCGCTGCTGATTGCGGCGATTGTGGGCCTTCTGGTCGTGCCCCTGCAACTTGCGCTGATCCCGCTTCTGCAATTGCACAACGGGGTCGCCTCGACACTGAACGGGTGGTTCGGGCTGGAAGGAACGAACGCCCTGCAAGGCAAGGGTTATCTGGGCATATGGCTGGCGCATACCGGTTTCGGCCTGCCGCTCGCGATCTATCTCTTGCGCAACTATATGGTTGGCTTGCCGCGCGACATCATCGAGAACGCCAAGGTTGATGGGGCGACCGATTTCCAGATTTTCACCAAAATCATACTGCCACTCTCTTTCCCCGCCCTCGCGAGTTTCGCGATCTTCCAGTTTCTCTGGACGTGGAACGACCTTCTGGTGGCACTGGTGTTCCTTGGCACCTCGAACGATCAGCAGGTGCTGACCGGCAACATCGTGAACCTGATGGGGTCGCGCGGTGGCGACTGGGAAATCCTGTCGGCCTCGGCCTTTGTTTCCATAGCGGTGCCGCTTG
Organism: Rhodobacter sp.; assembly: GCA_020250445.1. GTDB lineage: Bacteria > Pseudomonadota > Alphaproteobacteria > Rhodobacterales > Rhodobacteraceae > Aliitabrizicola. The sequence goes on along the minus strand of JADCEF010000107.1, from coordinate 7,986 downwards.
CGGTGTTCTTCTCGATGCAGCGGTTTCTGGTGCGTGGCCTTCTGTCGGGGTCGGTAAAGTGAGCCTGATGGAATACGAGCGCCGCACCGTGCCGGACGATCCGGACTGGTGGCGCGGCGCGGTCATCTATCAGATCTATCCGCGCAGCTTTCAGGATTCGAACGGCGATGGCATCGGCGATCTGGCCGGCATCGTGCGGCGCCTGCCGCATATCGCCGGTCTGGGGGCGGATGCGGTCTGGATCAGCCCGTTCTTTACCAGCCCGATGAAGGACTTCGGCTATGACGTCAGCGATTACTGCAACGTTGATCCGATGTTCGGCACACTCGGCGATTTCGATGCGGTGATCGCGCGGGCGAATGACCTGAACCTGAAGGTGATGATCGATCTGGTGCTGAGCCATACTTCAGACGCGCATCCCTGGTTCGACCTGTCGCGCAAGGATCGCACCAACCCCAAGGCGGATTGGTATGTCTGGGCCGATCCCCGGCCCGATGGCACGCCGCCGAACAACTGGCTGTCGGTCTTCGGTGGGTCTGCCTGGGCCTGGGATGCGCGGCGCGAACAGTATTACCTGCACAACTTCCTGACCTCACAGCCCGACCTGAACCTGCATTGCCCGGCAGTGCAGGATGCGCTGCTGGATGTGGTGCGCTTCTGGCTGGGGCGGGGGGTGCACGGCTTTCGTCTGGATACGATCAACTTCTACTTTGCCGACAGGTATCTGCGCGACAACCCGCCGCTGCCGAAAGAGCTGCGCAATGATTCCATCGCGCCGGGGGTGAATCCGTACAATCACCAGCTGCACCTGTTTTCAAAGAATCAGCCGGAAAATCTTGATTTCCTACGTAAAATCCGCACAGTGATGGAACCTTACAATGCTGCGGCGGTGGGCGAGGTGGGCGATGCCCAGCGGGGCCTTGAGATTATGGCGGAATACACCTCGGGCGGCGACAAGGTGCAGATGTGCTACCCGTTCGATCTGCTGCAACCAAAGCGGGCAACGGCGCAGGTGCTGGAGCAGACCTTTGCCCGTCTGAACGCGGCGGCCCCCGATGCCTGGCCCTGCTGGGCCTATTCCAACCATGACACGGTGCGCCACATCACGCGCTGGGGCCTGACAGATGCGGCGGCGCGGGCCTATGCCACGCTTCTTGTGTGCCTGCGCGGATCGGTCTGCCTGTATCAGGGCGAGGAATTGGGCCTGCCCGAGGCGGATATCGCCTTTGACGAGCTGCAGGACCCTTACGGCATCGAATTCTGGCCCGAGTTCAAGGGCCGGGACGGCTGCCGCACGCCGATGGTGTGGGAGGCGGACAATCGCCTGGGCGGGTTCAGCACGGCGGAGAAGGCCTGGTTGCCGGTGCCTGCGGGGCATCTGGGCCGCGCGGTCAGCCGCCAGGCGGATGACCCTGCGTCGATGCTGGCGCATTACCGGGCGGCGCTGGCGTTGCGCCGCGCGCATCCGGTGCTGCGCAGCGGCGCGATGTCGCCGCTGGTGGCGCGGGGAGACGTCGTCAGCTTCACGCGGCAGGACGGGGCGGAAATGCTGTTCTGCGCCGTCAATCTGGGCGGGGGTCCGGCGGATGTCACCCTGCCGGAGGGGACATGGACAGCCGTGGGGACGGGGCCTGACCTTGCCCCGGTGCAGGGGGCAACGGCACGGCTGGGCCCGTGGCAGGCCTGTCTTGCCCTGCGCGGCCAGGGGTAAGGGGGGGAGGAATGCGATGGCCGACATGATCTTGAGGGATGTCGCCAAATCCTATGGCGAGGTAAAGGTTCTGTCGGACATCAACCTTGACATCAAAAGGGGCGAGCTGATCGTGTTCGTGGGCCCGTCGGGCTGCGGAAAATCCACGCTGCTGCGCATGATCGCGGGGCTGGAGCGGATCACGGCAGGTGATTTCAGCATCGATGGTGTGCGCATGAATGATGTGCCGCCCGCGCAGCGCGGCATCGCGATGGTGTTCCAGTCCTACGCGCTGTACCCGCACATGACGGTGCGCGACAACATGGCCTTCGCACTGAAAATCGCAGGCAAGACCCGGGCCGAGATCACCGCCGCCGTGGACAGGGCCGCGCAGATTCTGCAGCTGACGCCCTATCTGGACCGGCTGCCCAAAGCCCTGTCGGGCGGGCAGCGCCAGCGGGTGGCGATCGGACGGGCGATCGTGCGCAACCCCAAGGTCTATCTGTTCGACGAGCCGCTGTCGAACCTGGATGCGGCGCTGCGCGCGGCAACCCGGCTGGAGATCGCCCAGTTGAAAGAGGCGATGCCCGACTCCACCATGGTCTATGTGACCCATGACCAGGTCGAGGCGATGACGCTGGCCAGCCGGATCGTCGTGCTGGCGGGCGGCGGGATCAGCCAGGTCGGCACGCCGATGGAACTGTACCAGCGACCAAGGAATGAATTCGTGGCCCGCTTCATCGGTTCGCCTGCCATGAACCTTATTCCGGGCAAGATCGTCGGAACCGGCGCTGAAACCCTGGTGCATCTGGTATCGGGGGGCATCGCGCGCGCCGCCATCCCGACGCAGGCGGCCGATCAGGGCATGGCGGTGAACCTGGGCGTGCGGCCGGAAGACCTGGCCGAAACCACCGGCGAGCCGCTGTTCACCGGCGAGGTGGAGATCACCGAAGCCCTGGGCGAAGTCACGCTGCTGTATTTCCGCCGGCAAGGCGAAAATGCGCAGGTGGTGGCCAAGCTGCCCGGCATCCACACCGGTCTGCGCCGCAAGGAGGTGCGCCTGGCGGCGGACCCCGCAAAGATCCATCTTTTCGCTGGGGGGCGGTCCCTTCTGTACCGCTGATCTGCAAGGGGCCGGTTGACACTGCGGGGCAGGGCCGTCAGACCAAGACAGGGGCATGCGGGGTGCAACAATCCCGTCGCGGCCCCGCCTGTGTGCCCATACGGGCAGGCAGATCTGCCGGTGCGGACCGGCTGGACAGGGAGAATACCATGGCCAAAGGTCAGATGCGGTCGAACAAGGAAGCGAAAAAGCCGAAGAAGGACAAGGCAAAGCCCGCTGTTCTGGTCCCTTCGACAGCGTCGTCCCGCAGTCAGGGATCGCCGGAAAAGACCAAAGGCGGCAAGTAAGGCTCAGATCAGCGCCAGCAGCGCCACAAAGATCAGGCTTGCCGCCACCGCCAGCAGCAGCGGGACCCAAAGTGTCAGCCGGGGTGTCGGGGCATGCGGTCTGGTGCGGGCCATGTCGGCATTAAGACGGAATTAGGTTTCGCATGTCTTAACAGGATCATGCGGATTTTCTGGGATGATCTGGACAGGGGCGATTGGACCGCACGGCTTGATCTGGGCCGGTCCGCTGCCCTGCAGCAAAGCTGGGACTATGGGCAGGCGGCGCGGGCGCTTGGCGCAGGGGTGCGGCGCGCCCGGGTGGCCGATGGTCTGGGCGAGATTGCGGTGGCCCAGGTGCTGGACCGATCCGGTCTGCGCCTGATCAGCCGGGGGCCGGTCTGGCTGCGGGCCGTTGATCCCGCGCAGAAGCGGTGCGTGCTGCGGGCCCTGGCACGTGGGCCGACGCTGGCCACGCCAGAGGATGCCTTTGCGGGGTTCGGTCTGGTGCCGCTGCTGACGGGCCGCTTTCACGCCATATGGTCGCTTGATCCATCGCCCGAGGTGCTGCGCGCGGGGCTGGAACGCAGATGGGCGGGGCGGCTTGCGGCGGCGGGACGTGCGGGCGTGCAGGCTGCAACGGGGCACGGCATTGTCCTCGACCTGCTGATCCGCGAGGAAGCGGCACAGCGCCGCCGCATCGGATACCGGGGCCTGCCGCCTGACTTTCCCCGCCATCTGCCGCCCCGCGCGCTGCGCATCTGGCACTGGACGAAAGACGGCAGCACGGCGGCCGCCATGGCCTTTGTCCGGCATGGTGACGCCGCCACCTATCAGACCGGCTGGGCCGGCCCGGCGGCGCGGCGCTGCGGCGTGCATCAGGCGATGCTCTGGCAGGCGGCGCTGGCCCTGCGGGCCGAGGGCGTGCGCCGGATTGATCTGGGCACCGTCGATACCGAGGCCGCCCCCGGACTGGCGCATTTCAAGCTGGGCACCGGGGCGGACCTGCGGCGGCTGGGGGCTACGGCCTGGGTGCTGCCTGCAGTCCGCTGGCGCGGGCGTGAAAGACAAAGCCCAGAAGATTGAGCAGCACCTGCGCCGCAAGGATGGCGGTTGATCCGCTGTGGTCGTAATCGGGGGCCACTTCGACCAGATCGATCCCCACCACCTGGTGCCGGTGCGCCACGGCCTGCAGGATTTCCAGCACTTCGTAATACAGAAATCCGCCATGGCTGGGCGTGCCGGTGCCCGGGGCGATCGACGGGCAGAACCCGTCGATGTCGATGGTGATGTAAAGGTGCGCATCCTGCGGGATGCGTGCCACCACCGCATCGGTGCCCAGTTTGCGCACCTGCCGCACCGACAGGATGTCATCCCCCATCTGACGCGCCGCCTGATAGCCTTCCTGCGTTGTGGAAGAGACGTTGCGGATACCCAGCGCGGTGATCCCGGTGACGTGATCCTGCTCTGCCGCGCGGCGCATCGGGTTGCCGTGGCCGTGGCGCACACCGTGGCGGACATCGACAAAATCCAGATGGGCATCGATCTGCAGGATATGGATCGGGCCGCGCCCGGCAAAGGCGCGGATGCAGGGGATGTTCACCGAATGATCGCCGCCGATGACGACGGGCAGGGCACCGGCATCCAGAATGGCGCGGACCCCGGTTTCGATATTGGCGTGGCTTCTTTCCGTATCGGTATGCACGATGTCGGCATCGCCGATGTCCACGATGCTGACGTCCGGCCCCAGATAGAGCGCCTCATCCTCATGGTCATAGGCCCCCGCATGACCAAAGGAAAACAGGGTTGACGCCTCGCGCACCGCGCGCGGGCCAAAGCGGGCACCGGCGCGGAACTGCGTGCCGGAATCGAATGGCGCGCCAAGAATCGCGGCATCGGCCCGGATCGCGTCCCAGTCCTGGACATAGGGGCGTTTGCCAAACGTGGCGATGCCCACGAAGGGAAGATTCAGGCGTCCGGTTTCATGGGAATGGGGCATATGCGGTCCTCTGGCTGCGGACCAAGCATGGGATGGGCGGCATCCCCTTGGCAAGGGGCACGGCACAGGGCAGGGTGCAGAGGAAAGAGGGGGACCGAATGGCTTTGCCGGATGCCGGGACGATTGACGCCTATCGCCGCGACGGGGCGGTGCTGATCGGGGGGCTGTGGGCCGACTGGGTCGGGGTGATCCGCGACGGCATTGCCCGCAACATGGCAGAGCCGGGCCCCTATGCCGCCGAAAACCTGAAACCGGGTGAGGCGGGGCGCTTTTTCGACGATTACTGCAACTGGCAGCGGATCCCCGAATTCCGCCGTGTGATCGAAGACAGCGGCGTGGCGCAGGTGGCGGCGGCGCTGATGGGATCGGACCGGGTCCAGATGTTCCATGACCATGTGCTGGTCAAGGAACCGGGCACCACCCGGCCCACGCCCTGGCATCAGGACGGCCCGTATTACTTTGTCGAAGGGCGCCAGACCGTCAGCTTCTGGTCGCCGGTCGATCCGGTGAAAGAGGCATCGCTGCGCTGCGTTGCCGGGTCACACCTGTGGCCGCGCGAGGTCTTGCCGACGCGCTGGCTGGCCGAAACCGCCTTTTATCCCGACCCCGACAGATACATGCCTGTGCCGGACCCCGATGCCGAAGGCATGACGGTGCTGGAATGGCAGATGGAGCCGGGCGATGCGGTTGCCTTTCATTTCCGCACGCTTCACGGTGCGCGCGGCAATCCTGCCGCGGCCCGGCGGCGGGCCTTTTCCCTGCGGCTGGTCGGTGATGATGCGCGCTATGTCGAACGTCCCGGCCGCACCTCGCCGCCCTTTCCGGGCCATGGCATGGTTGCGGGGCAGACCCTGCGCGAAGACTGGTTCCCCTATCTGCTGTAGCGCAGGCTGCGGGGGCAGAACCGGAAGGATATGGAATGACACCTCTGCGCCGGAGCCCGCCGCCGGTGTTCCCGCTTGGGCAGCCTGAAACGGGCGGCTGGTTCCGCCGCATGCCGCCGGCGGTCTTTCCCGGCATCCTCGGGCTTGTCTGGCTTGGCCTGGCCTGGCGCAGGGCGGTGGCGGAGTTTTCGCTGCCTACCGCTGTGGTCGAGGCCTGTCTGGGGGCGGTAACGCTGCTGTGGGCCTTTGCCGCCGCCACTTATGCCGCAAAGGCGCTGCGCCGCCCGGCGGTCATGGCCGAGGATCTGCGCAACCTGCCGGGCCGCGACGGGCTGGCGGCGCTGGTCCTGACCTTGCCTGCAGTTGCCCTTGTGCTGGCCCCCATCCGGCCCGGTCTGGCCACCCTTGTGATGCTGGCGGGACTGGCCGCGCATCTTGTGCTGATTGCCGGGGCGGTGGCGGTTCTTGCGGCCGGTCCTGCGGAAGGGCGTGTCGTGACGCCGGTGTGGCAGACGATGTTCGCCGGCCTGGCGATGGGGGCGCTGCCCGCGCTTGATCTGGGCTGGACCGGGTCGGCCGCAGCGCTGGCGGCCCTGTCGGCGCTGGCGACGGTGATGATCGGGCTTGTCAGTGCCAACCAGCTGATGCGCCGCATTCCCCCTGCGCCGTTGCGCCCGCTGCTGGCGCTTCACCTGTTCCCGCTGGCCGTGCTGGGACTGGTGGCGCAGGGGCTGGGCCTGATCCTGTGCGCGCAGGCTGCGGCGTTCATGGCTGCGGCCCTGTTGCTGGGGCTTGGCGCAAGTGGACGGTGGTTGCTGCAATCCGGCCACACGCCTTTCCTGGGGGCGCTGACCTATCCGCTGGCCGCCTGTGCCGCGCTGTTTCTGGCGCTGGACGGGCCCTGGCGGATCGCAGGCGCGCTGCTGTTGCTGGCGGCAACCTTCGCAGGCCTGCCCGTCATCTTCCGTCTGTTGCAGGACTGGATGAAGGGCCGCCTGGCCCGGCAGACGAACGCGGCAGAGGCGTAAGCGGTGGCCAAAGGCCTGGCATTGTCAGGCCGGACCTGTGGCGCAGTGCCGGGAGTGACATGGGACAGACACCGCAGTGCGGCGCGTCCGGAACTGCGTCAGATGAGCCCGACCCACGCGCGGGCAATCTCCAACCCGGACCGGTCGGCCTGCAAGCCCAGGTGTGCCGCAAGGTGAGGGTGGGATTGGGCCCAGCCCGGGGCCATACGATCCGTCGCCTCGGGGAAGGTGCGTGTCCAGTCGGCAACAACCGCCCGGCTGGCTTCGAAGTGGAACTGCGTGCCATAGGTCGCACGGCCCAGCCGGAAGGCCTGGTTCTGCGCGACGGGTCCGGTGGCAAGATGCGTGGCACCCGGCGGCAGGGTGAAGGTATCGCAATGCCATTGAAAGATCGGGAACGCCTCTGGCACCGCCGACAGCAGCGGATCGGTGCGGCCCGCCTCTGTCAGGGTCACAGGCAGCCAGCCGAACTCGGGCGCGGTGCCAAGGTGATTGGACCCGCCAAAGGCGCGCGCCAGAACCTGGCTGCCAAGGCAGATGCCCAGAACGGCGCGGTCAGCGGCCGAAAACCCGGCCATGCAGCGGGCCAGCGCGGGCAGATAGGGATGGGCGGCATCATCGAGGGCCGATTGTTCACCGCCGAAGACGACGATGGCGTCATGACCCTGCGCACCCTCGGGCAGGCGACCATCGGCCCAGGTGCGGAAGACCTCGACCAGCGCCCCCGCCTCGTGCAGGGCGACGCCGACCTGCCCGTGATGCGTGATCCGGGTGTTCTCGACAATGGCAACGCGCATGTCCGCCCCCCGCTGTGACGACTGGGCGCAGCTTCACCACGCCGCTTCTGTCGGCGCAAGGCCCGCCGCTGCGGGGGAATGGCCTGGCGGTCAGCAAGCGGTTTCTGCGGGGATGTCCTTGCGACGGCCGTGGTTCCGGGCTGTGGCCCTGAAGCCTGTCCGGCGGCTGTGCGCCATTGGGTTTCGGCGTGCGGGATGCGGT